>CAZWGA010000004.1:0-40598 GCA_964633285.1 uncultured Solibacteraceae bacterium
CATTCGGGGAATCCTGGGACAACTCGAATTGCCCGGATCAGCGATTCACGACGTACGACCGCGAATCGGTTTCCAATCTCGATTACGCGATGGCACGGTTCTACGGCAGCCGCCATGGACGATTCACGGCGCCGGATCCCGTGCTTGGCGACCCCGGCGATTCGCAAAGCTGGAATCGTTACACATACGGATTGAATGACCCAATTAACAGTGCTGATCCCAGCGGAGAATATCCCATCTGGGGCTGCATTCAGTTCATTCGCAGGGATATAGAAACGGGCACGATTACCAGCTCTTTCTTCCTGCCTTGTACCGTGATTTCAATTCGGGATGCTCTTACAGAAGAATTTCCGAAGACCGTCGAATTCATTACCGCGCCACGTGACGCCGGGTGCATGCAAAAGTTTGGGGCCACGGGATTGGCACTAGGTGCTGCGACCGGAGCCGTGGCCGGATCGGCAGGCGGGCCGCTTGCTGAGGTCACCGTCCCTGTTATGAGCTTCAACACAGGTGTGAAAGGACTTTTTGCCGGCCTCGGCGTCGGTTGGATTTCGTGTATGAGCAATACGAGTAAGAGTAGTGGGGGTGGAAGAGGGGGCAGATCCAGGTCTAGCGCTGGACAGATGCAGCGTCAGGTTGAGAAAGGGCAGGCGCCCAGTTCGGTTGACCGCGTTGACACTGCTCGATTCCCCTTCGAAAAGGACCACGTGGAGTTCAAAGATGGTACCGCCCTTAACTTTGATGGGACGTGGAAGCATGGTGCGCGAGCACTAACAAATCTCGAAAAAGACTGGCTGCTTCAGAACGGATGGAACCTACCAAAATGAAGAGTCGCCGGGAGGCCGTTATCAAGAGTTGGATGGAATCCGTAGTGAATAATGGTCTTGACCGTTATCAGGACCTTCACGTCGACGTAATTGATAAGAATTGGAGTTCTAAGGAGATGTGGGTCATAGGTGCCATAACGGCTTTCGAATTAGCTGTGAATGAGCGCAACAAGAGAAGACTAAGGTCAACCATTGCAGTGGCGTTTTCGTTAAAGACGAGCTTCACTGGCGACACCGTTATGGATTTGGTGAAGTGCTTAGATTGGTCGCCGCCCTCACTCTACTTGTTCCGACCTTCTAAAGAACCATGGCGTTCGACTGATGCCGCACCTAATGCCGTCGACTTTTCCGTGACTGACCTCAATGGTCATCTTGCGGGCATTCCGCAATTTGCTACGAGCTGTTATTACGTTCAATTCATCCAACGCGATACACGCGTGCGAGCCCGGACAATCTTTCTCGCAGCAGAGAGAACAAGAAAGAGGACGAGTTGATCAAGAAGACCGCCAACGGGCACGACCTATTACTTCTACGGGCGGACGTGGAGGGTTTTGGGACAGACACTGAATTCATCAAATCTCGAAGGTCACTGGAATTCATGACCAAGTACAACACGGAGAGACGGCCTGGCGGCGAAAAGGGGCCACGTCAAAGAATGACCGGATCGTCGAGGTTTCACGAAGGCGGAAAGGAAGAAAGCAAAACTGTGATGTTTCCTATACATCATGATCTTGTTTCGAGGGACCACAGACAGGAGTCGAAAATGAAGCTGAACCAAATTCTCATTCTACTGATTTGTTGCGTGCTGCTGATCGGACAGCCGGTGGCGTTTTCGCAGCAATGGGCGACCAATTCCAACAACACCGATATTCACAATGCCAATTCCGGCAACGTCGGGATCGGGACTGACGGAGCCGATCCGGCGGAGAAGCTGGAGGTGCCTTTGAACCCGGGCAACATCAAGCTCGGAGCGCGGACGTATTTGGGCGCGACGTATTCGAGTCAGGGAACGGTCCTGGGGAATGCGGTCAAAGCGGAACTGGGAACCAATTTCAATCGCATGGTGGAATCGGTGGGCGACAGCATTGGGGCTTCGGCGCTGAATCTGAATGAGGGCATCATTAGTTTTCACACCAAGGGCGGTTACACGACTGCGGGCGCGGCATTCAATTGGGAGCGAATGCGGATCGATGCGAATGGTAATGTCGGTATCGCCACGTCGGTCGTCAACGCCAAACTCGACGTGAATTTCAACGGAGCGTTCTTCCGGGCCATGGGCGACGGCTCGTCGCAGGATAAACCCTCCGGCTTTGTGAGCCGGATCCAGGACACCTCCGAATCCACCCCGCTGCACTTGATCTATGCCGCCCATTCGGACCCTCTCCGCAGCAATGAGCTCATGCGAATGCATTCCAATGAAACCGGCTCCGGCTCGAAAGTCTTGCGGATTACCGGAGGAAGCACGGTGGGATCGCCAACCCGCGAGATCCTCACGGCCACCACGGCCGGCAATGTGGGCATCGGCACCGCGACTCCGGATTCCACGAAGGCGCTGCACGTAGTCGGCGATGTGAAAGTGGATGGCGACATCGCCGCTCGCTATCAGGACATCGCCGAGTGGGTTTCGACAAGCGCGCCGGTGAAGGGCGGAACCGTCGTCATTCTGGACTCCGGACGCCACAATGCGGTCATGCCGTCGTTCGAAGCCTACGACACGCGTGTAGCGGGAGTGGTGTCGGAGCATCCGGGAGTCATTCTGGGCGAAGCGGCAGAAGGCAAGGCGAAGATCGCAACAACGGGCCGAGTGAAGGTCCGTGTGGATGCCACGAACGCGTCCATTCAAATCGGGGACCTGCTGGTGACGAGCGGGAAATCAGGCGTGGCGATGCGGTCGGAGCCGTTGGAAGTGGCGGGAGTGAAGATCCATCGTCCGGGCACATTGATCGGCAAGGCGCTCGAACCGCTCGATAGCGGCCAAGGCGAGATCCTGGTTCTGCTGAGCCTGCAGTGATCTTGCAGTTCGAATTCGGTGTCTGTCCCTGAAATTCTTCAGTTAAGATACACGCGCTTTGATCGGGAAAACCGTTTCTCATTATCGAGTGCTGGGAAAACTCGGCGGCGGTGGTATGGGCGTCGTCTATAAAGCCGAAGACACGCGGCTGGGACGCTTTGTTGCGCTGAAGTTTCTGCCGGACGAGTTGGCGAAAGACCGTCAGGCTCTCGAGCGATTCCAGCGTGAAGCCCGATCGGCTTCTGCCCTGAATCATCCGCACATCTGCACGATTCACGATATTGGCGAACATGAAGGCCGGCCGTTCATCGCGATGGAACTGCTGGAAGGTTCGACGCTGAGGAATCGTATTGCCGGCAGGCCGTTGAAGGCCGCCGACGTGATCGAATTCGGAATTCAGATCGCCGATGCCCTGGACGCCGCGCACGCCAAGACGATTGTTCATCGCGATATCAAACCTGCAAACATCTTCGTAACCGATCGTGGCTGGATCAAGATTCTCGATTTCGGCCTGGCGAAAGCGGCGCCGGCGCCTGCCACAGCTTCGGCATTACCGACCGCAGCAGGTGATGAAGACGAAAACCTCACGGGGCCGGGCATGGCGCTGGGAACCGTGGCATACATGTCGCCCGAACAGGCGCGCGGCGAAATACTCGATGCGCGCACCGATTTGTTTTCGTTCGGCGCGGTGCTTTACGAAATGGCAACAGGAAAACAGGCGTTTTCCGGAACCACAACCGCCATCATCTTTCACGCCATACTCGATCAGGATCCTGCCTCTGCCGCGCGAGCAAATCCGGAAATCCCCCCGGCCCTCGATCGACTTATCGCGAAGGCGCTCGAAAAAGATCGCGATGTGCGATACCTGTCGGCCGCGGAAATTCGCGGCGATCTCAAACGGCTGAAGCGCGACAGCGATTCCGGACACTCCGCCGCGCCGGCTCCCGCTCCGCAGCGTCAAACGCGAGCCCGAAAGGGAATTGAATCGCTGGCGGTGTTGCCGCTCGTCAATATCAGCGGCGATCCGGATTCGGAATATCTCAGCGAGGGAATCGCCGAAAACCTCATCAACAACTTTTCGCAGCTTCCAAAACTTCGAGTGGCGCGCCAGCAGAAGTCTTTCCGGTATAAAGGCGCGAACATGGACCTGCAGGAAGCCGCGCGCGATCTGAACGTTCAGGCAATACTCACCGGCAAGATCATGCTTCGCGGCGACACGCTTGTTGTGAAGATGAGTCTTGACGATGTTGAGAAAGATGCGCAGGTCTGGGGTCAGCAGTACACCAAGAAAGTGTCGGATATTTTTGCCTTGCAGGACGAGATCGCGGATGAAGTCCTTCAAGCCCTCAAGTTGAAGCTGGCCGCGGAGCCGAAGAAACGTGTCTCCAAAGAGACCGGGCACACTGAGGCCTATCATCTTTATTTGAAGGGCCGGTTCTACTGGGCGAAGCGCACACCGGATAACACCAAAAAAGCGCTCGATCATTATCAGCAGGCCATCGAGAAGGATCCGAATTACGCTCTTGCGTACGCAGGTGTGGCCGATTGTTACGCGCATCTCGGTTTCACGCCATATGGAACGATGAAGCCGTCCGACGCTTATCCGCGCGCGAAAGCCGCGGCTCAGAAAGCGCTCTCGCTGGACGGATCGCTCGGTGAAGCGTACGCGTCGCTCGGCATGTCGGCCTTTTTTTACGATTGGGATTGGGCGGCATCGGAGCGCGCGTTCCGCCGCTCGATTGAACTTGCGCCGGAGTCGTTGGGAGCGCGTGTCTGGTATCCCGGACTCCTGTCGCAGATCGGCCGCTTTGATGAAGCCGTACGGGAGGCGGAACATGCCGTCCAGCTTGATCCGCTGTCGGTAAACGCGGCGACTCTCCTGGGCCAGGTGCTCTATTGGTGCAGGCGTTTCGACGAAGCGCAGGTTGCACTGACAAAAGCTCTGGAAATCGATCCGAATTATCCGACAGCGTTGGCATTCACCGGCTTTGTTCACGCGGCTCGAAACCAGTGGCCGGAGGCTGTTGCGTTTCTGGAGAAAACGGTTTCCATTTTTCCGCATCCGAATTTCATAGGGCTGATGGCTTGGGCCTACGGGCGTGTGGGACGCAGGGAAGATGCTCTTCGCGTCCTCGATCGATTAACCGAGCGATCGAAACATACCTATGTTTCCCCGCTCGCGGTCGCCTGGGTCTATCAAGGTCTCGAGGACATGGAGCCATGGCGAAAATGGATGCAGGCCACGTTCGATGAACGCAGCGGGCTGATGGCGTTCCTCAACGCGCCGTGGAATGACCACGTTCGATCCGATCCGTTCTTTCAGGAACTCGTCCGGAAAGTGGGATTGCCGTCCTGATGCTCATTCAGAAACTCAAAGTGAAAGCCGGAGAAATGGCGTTGATCAGCGCTCCGAAGGATGTTCTTGCGGATTTCAAATCGTTCAAGCCGAAGACCTCACTTCCGCCGGGAGCAAAACAACGTTTCGATTTCATTCTTCTGTTTGCGGCTCAAGCGCGCGAACTCGAGAACTCCTGGAAGAAAACTGTTTCTGCCTTGAAGGAAGATGCGACGCTCTGGATTGCCTATCCGAAGAAGAGCTCGGGCATCCCATCCGATCTGGCAGGAATGTCGGGATGGAAAGTGCAGGAGGGTTCCGCATGGCAGCCGGTCACGTCCATTTCCATCAATGAAACCTGGACCGGGATACGGTTCAAGTACGCGCCGAATCTGGAAAGCGAAAGAAAGGAACGTCTGTCCGAAGAGGTTCGCGACATCGACGGGACAGTGGTTGTGGATCGCGTGAATCGCGTCGTGCAGCCCTCCAGAGATTTCGAGCAGGTCCTGAAAAGGCACGCGGAAGCCAAAGCGTTTTTCGAATCCCTTTCTTTTACGAACAAGAAGGAATACGTGGTGTGGATCGTCGAAGCGAAGAGGAAGGAGACACGGGATAGCCGGCTGGCATCGGCTCTGGAAAAGCTGCTCTCGAAAAAGAAGAACCCGTCGGAGAAATGAAAACCACAGAAACGCGTATCCTGGCGCTCCTGGCTGCTGCTGCCGCGATGAGTCTGGTTCTCTCAACGCGGCATTTCTCGCAGCAGGCCCCTCCCTCTGAAGGTGTCATCCGCATCAACGTCAACCTGGTGCAGGTGGACGCCGTCGTTACGGATTCGAAAGGCAAGCCGGTAACGGATCTTAAGGCTGAAGACTTCGAGGTCTTCCAGGATGGAAAACCGCAGCCGATCACGAATTTTGTGTTCGTGGATGTGAGGGATTCCAAGGTTAACGCGCAACCGATCGCAACAGCGCCGCGGAAGGGGGCAGCCGCACCACCTCCGCCATTACCTTCACCGCCGCCGGTTACCATGAGGCCCGATCAAATCCGGCGGACGATTGCCGTCGTCGTCGATGATCTTGGGCTTTCTTTCGACAGCACCGTCCGCGTGCGCGAATCGCTGAAAAAATGGGTGGATACACAGATGCAGCCGGGAGATCTCGTCGCGATCATTCGCACGAGCGCCGGCATGGGTGCACTGCAGCAGTTTTCTGCCGACAAACGAATTCTCGCGGCCGCAATCGATGCCGTTCGGTTTCGCGTCGGGCGTGTGGGTGTATCGACTTTTGCGCCGCTCACCGGTGCCAGTCCGGCGGACGCCATCGATACCACGGTATTCGATGACGAAGTTCAGCGGGCCTACACCCTTGGCAGTATCGGCGCCATTCAATATGTCATTCAGGGCCTGCGCGATCTTCCGGGACGAAAGAGTCTGGTCCTGTTCAGCGAAAGTATGCGGCTGAATTACACCGAATCCGGATTGGTGCAAGTGGCCACTCCTTCGAGCGTCGTGGACCAGCAGATCCGAAGACTTGTCGATGCCGCGAATCGATCGTCCGTGGTGATGTACGCCATTGATCCGCGCGGCGTCGTGTATACCGGACTCACCGCCGAAGACAACACGACCGGAATGACTCCTCAGCAAATCGCGGATGTTCCCGGGCAACGCTCTCAGCAGTTGATCGCTTCTCAGGATGGGATGATCCCCATCACTCAAAAAACCGGCGGGCTCTTCATTCAAGGCAACAACGACCTCGCCGGAGCGCTTCGCCAGGTTGTCGACGATGGAGATGGATATTATTTGATCGGTTATCGCCCGGATGATGCCACGTTTGAACAGGCGGCGCGCGCCGTGAAATTTCACAACATCGCGGTGCGAGTCAAGAGGCCGGGTTTGCGGGTGCGTTCACGAACGGGATTCTTCGGCATGCCGGATGCGCCGTCGCCGGCGCCTGCGACGAGGCGGGACCAGATCGTCACGGCCATCATGTCGCCGTTTACCAGCAATGGAGTGCCTCTTCGATTGACGACGTTGTTTTCCAATGCCGTGAAAGAAGGTTCGTACATCAACGCCCTTCTTTATTTTGAGGCGCAAGACCTGGCTTTCTCTGAGGAGCAGGAGGGACAGCGCAAAGCGGAGTTCGATATCGTGGCGGCGACGTTTGATGCGGAAGGCGTGGCCGTGGATTCCTCGAACAAGAAATGGACGTTGACCGTAACGCAGAAAGGCTTCGACCATATCCTGAAGAACGGCCTCGTTTACTCGCTGCACGTTCCTGTGAAAAAGCCGGGAGCGTATCAGATGAGAACTGCATTGAGAGACAGCATGAGCGGACGTCTGGGAACCGCGACTCAATTCATCGAGGTGCCGGACCTCAACAAAGGACGGCTGTCCCTGTCCGGCATTGCGCTGGCGGAAGAACAGGCTCAGACCGCAGGCGCGCCTGAGCCATCCGAAGGAGCTGTCTCTTCCGAGAATCCGCACGGCACTCCTGCTGTAAGGATTTTCAAACCTGGAGCGTCGATTATTTATGCCTATCAGATTCTGAACGCGCACGCCGGTGGCGATAAGAAAGTTCAATTGGAAGTTCAAACGCGTGTCTTCCGCGAAGGCCAACCTTTTTTCACCTCACAAGTCGCGCCGATAAACGATCGTCAGGAGAATCCAAAACGCCTTATCAGCAGCGGGCGCCTCCGTCTCGGCTCCGTTCCACCAGGTCATTATGCGTTGCAGTTGATCGTTACGGATAAGCTGGCGAAAGAGAAGTATCGGATTGCCGCACAGTCCATGGATTTTGAGGTCCAGTAGACGTAAGATAACCGCGCTTTGATCGGCCAAACGGTTTCTCATTATCGAATCCTGGAAAAACTCGGCGGCGGCGGGATGGGTGTCGTCTATAAAGCCGAGGATACGCGGCTTGGGAGATTCGTCGCGTTGAAGTTTCTCCCTGATGATTTGGCGAAAGATCGTCTCGCCCTCGATCGATTCCAGCGTGAAGCGCGTTCGGCATCGGCGCTGAACCATCCGCACATTTGTACGATTCACGATCTCGGCGAGCACGAAGGCCGTCCGTTCATTGCGATGGAATTGCTCGAAGGCGTGACGTTGAGGCATCGCATATCGGGGAAGCCGATGAAGATCGATGAAGTGGTGGAATTCGGAATTCAAATCGCCGCCGCGCTCGACGCCGCGCATGGGAAAAGCATCGTTCATCGAGATATCAAGCCCGCCAATATTTTTGTCACGGACCGCGGATGGATCAAGATTCTCGACTTTGGACTGGCGAAAGCCGCGCCGGTTGCCGGCGCGGCCTCCGCGCTCCCCACGGCAGTTTCAGAAGACGATGAAAATCTAACGAGTCCCGGAACCGCGCTGGGCACCGTGGCCTATATGTCTCCCGAGCAGGCTCGCGGTGAAACACTCGATGCGCGCACGGATTTGTTTTCCTTCGGCGCCGTGCTTTACGAAATGGCAACCGGCCGGCAAGCCTTCGCGGGCGCGACGTCGGCGATCATCTTCCAGGCGATCCTGGATGGGAGTCCTTCGTCAGTAGCGCGTGTGAATCCGGAAATGCCTGCCGCGCTCGATCGCATCATCGCAAAGGCTCTCGAGAAAGAGCGCGACATGCGATACCTCTCGGCCGCGGAAATGCGCGGTGACCTCAAACGTCTGAAACGCGACAGCGATTCCGGCCGCGCCGCCGCGCCGGCGCCTGCCGCGCAACGCCAAGCGCGCGCGCGAAAGGGAATCGAATCGCTGGCGGTGCTGCCGCTCGTCAATACGGGTGGAGATCCGGATTCGGAATACCTTTGTGAAGGCATTGCCGAAAGCCTGATCGGGAGCTTCTCGCAGCTTCCGAAACTGCGTGTCGCTCAGCAGCAGAAATCGTTCCGGTATCGCGGCGCCGATGTCGATCTTCAGCAAGTGTCGAATGAATTGAATGTCCAGGCGGTGCTGACCGGAAAAGTTCTGCTGCGCGGTGACACGCTCGTCGTGAAGATGGGCCTCGTGGATGTCGGAAAGGACTCTCAGGTCTGGGCGCAACAGTTCACCAAGAAGATCTCCGATATTTTCGCGCTTCAGGATGAAATCGCCGACGAGGTCCTTCAGACCTTGAAGCTGAAACTTGCGGGCGAACCCAGGAAGCGAGCGGCGAGGAAGACCGAAAACACCGGCGCCTACCATCTGTATCTGAAAGGCCGGTTCTTCTCTGCAAAGCGGACGCCCGACAATGTTAAAAAAGCGATTGAGTTTTTTCAGCAGGCGATTAATACGGATCCGAATTACGCGCTGGCGTATACCGGCATTGCCGATTGTTACTTTTGGCTCGGATTCACACCGTATGGAGCGATGAAGCCGTCGGAGGCATTTCCTCGCGCCAAGGCGGCAACACAAAAGGCACTGGGGCTGGAGAACTCTCTCGGCGAAGCATATGTGTCCGCGGGTTTGTGCGCCTTCTATCATGATTGGGATTGGCCGGCCGCCGAGCGCGCGTTTGGCCGCGCTTTGGAGATCGGTCCGGACAATGCCAACGCGCATCAATTCTATTCTGTCCTCTTGGCAGCTATGGGACGCTTCGACGAGGCAATCGCAGAAGCGCGCCGAGCCACGGAACTCGATCCGCTGTCGGTCAGCGGGATGGCGAACTTCAGCCTGATCCTCGGCTTTTCCCGCAGCTTCGATGAAGCTATTACGGTTGCTGAGAAGGCCGTCGAACTCGACACCGCTTTTTCTCCTTCCTACGTTTACCTGAGTTTCGCTTATATGGGCAAAGGCCAACTTACGGAAGCCGTCAAGCATTTCGAAAAGGGCCTGTCCTTGTTTCCGCATCCTTATTGGATGGGTCAAATGGGCGCTCTCTATGGAATCGCCGGCCGCAAGGCGGACGCGGAACGCCTGCTCCAGGAGCTAACGGTCCTATCCACGCGCTCCTATGTCTCACCGCTGTCGTTCGCAATGCTTCATCACGGCCTCGGAGAGAAAGAGAACTGTGCAAAAATGATGCAAGCCAGCTTCGAAGAACGCAACTCACTGCTTCCTTATTTGAATTGCGCAACATGGTTTGATCCGATGCGTCACGAACCGTTTTTTCCGGAACTTGTCCGCAAAGTGGGATTGCCGGCATGAGCTTGTCCGCGGGAACGCGCCTTGGTCATTACGAGATTCAATCCGAAATCGGCGCGGGTGGGATGGGCGTGGTCTACAAAGCTGAAGATGTGCGCCTCGGCCGCAAAGTCGCGCTGAAGTTTCTTCCTGAGGAGATCGGCCGCGATGCAAACGCCGTCGAGCGATTCCTGCGCGAGGCGCGCGCCGCTGCGGCATTGAATCATCCGCACATCTGCACGATTCACGACATCGGCGAGCATGAAGGCCGGCATTTCATCGCGATGGAACTGCTCGAAGGGGAAACGTTGAAGCAGCGCCTTCGAGGCAGACCCATCGAGATGGATACTCTGCTCGAGATTGCGATAGGCGTTGCCGACGCACTGGACGCGGCGCATCGCGCCGGCATCGTGCATCGCGATATCAAGCCCGCGAATATCTACATCACCGGTCGCGGCCCGTCGAAGATTCTGGATTTCGGATTGGCCAAAATGCATTCACCGGCCTCGACGCAATCCGCAATGCCGACAGCAGACGACGAACACCTGACGAGTCCGGGTACGGCGCTTGGAACCGTGGCCTATATGTCGCCCGAACAGGCACGCGGCGAAAATGTGGATGCGCGAACCGATTTGTTTTCGTTCGGCATCGTCCTGCATGAAATGGCGACCGGCGTCCTGGCATTTCCGGGGAACACCACCGCCATCATTTTTGACGCGATACTCAACCGGCCTCCAGTGTCGGTCGATCGCGCCCATCCGGAATTGGCGCGAATCATCCGGAAAGCGCTCGAAAAAGACCGCTCGCTTCGTTATCAAAGCGCCGTCGATATGCTCGGCGATCTCAAGCGCCTGAAGCGGGACACGGATTCCGGGCGTTCGGCTGCGACGGTTCCGGCTGCACCCAAGCCTGCCCGTTCACGGAAGGGAATCGAATCGCTCGCAGTGCTGCCGCTCGTGAACTCGAGCGGTGATCCGGATTCCGAATACCTCAGTGAAGGTATCGCGGAAAGCCTGATCAACAGTTTCTCTCAATTGCCGAAGCTTCGTGTCGCGCGCCAGCAGAAATCGTTTCGATATAAAGGCGCGAATGTCGACCTTCAGGAAGCCGCCCGCGATCTCAACGTGCAAGCGATCCTCAACGGAAGGATCATGCTGCGCGGCGACACGTTGATCGTCAAGATGAGCCTCGACGACGTTGAGAAAGATGCGCAGATCTGGGGCCAGCAGTTCACGAAAAAAGTTTCGGATATCTTTCTTTTGCAGGATGAGATTGCCGATGAAGTTCTTCAGGCTTTGAAATTGAAACTGGCCGGCGAGCCGAAGAAGCGGGCTGTTAAACCCACCGAAGACACGGATGCCTATCACCTTTATTTGAAGGGCCGATTCTATTGGGCCAAACGAACTCCCGACAATACAAAGAAAGCCCTCGATCTTTACCAGCAGGCAATCGAGAAAGATCCGAACTATGCGTTGGCGTACGCCGGCGTCGCGGATTGCTATGCACACCTCGGCTTCACTCCCTACGGAACGATGCCCGCAACGGAAGCCTATCCGCGCGCGAAGGCGGCGGCGCAGAAAGCCCTCGCTTTGGATGGATCGCTCGGCGAAGCCTATGCATCACTGGGTCTGTGCGCATTCTGGTTCGATAGAGACTGGACCGCCGCAGACCGCGCGTTCCGGCGGTCGATCGAACTGGCTCCGGAATCACTGGGAGCGCGGGTGTGGTATCCGATTAGTCTCGCTCTGGCCGGACGGGCGGAAGACGCCTATCGCGAGGGACAACGGTTGGTGCAAATCGATCCTCTGTCGGTCAACGCGACGACGGCTTTCGCTCAGACACTATTCGTTCTGAGACGTTACGATGACAGCGCTGAAGTGCTCCGGAAAGTCCTTGAAGTCGCGCCCACCTTTCCAACGGCACTCACATTCATGGCGATGATTCACGTGGTCAGGCAGGAATTCGCGCAGGCGGTTGAATTCGGCGAGAGGATTTGTAACCTCTATCCAAACACTCCTTATTGGACCGCCCAAAAGGGATTCTTTTACGGTTATGCCGGCCGGCGCGAAGATGCGGTTCACGTTTTCGATGAGTTGAACGCGCTGTCCCGGAAATCCTATATTGCTCCGACGCTTCCCGCCATGGTGTATGCCGGACTCAACGATTTGGAACGGTGTAGAGAGATGATGGAAGCCGCTTTCGAAGCGCGCGATCCCTTGCTGGTTTTTCTTCTCAATACGGATACAGGAAACAACGTTTCTTCAGAGCCGTGGGCTCAGGACCTTATTCGAAGACTCGGCCTGCCTGCCAACAGATGACTCCCAGGAGAGTGACGATCTACACCGATGGCGGTTGCATCGGGAATCCCGGCCCCGGCGGTTATGGGGTCGTGATGCTCTATGGGGAACATCGCCGCGAATTGTCCGGCGGCGAAGCGCATACGACGAATAATCGGATGGAATTGATGGGCGCCATTTGCGGGCTTGGAGCCCTGAAGGAACAGTGTGAAGTTGTGTTGTTCAGCGATTCGCAGTACGTCGTGAACGGAATCATGAAAGGCTGGGCACAACGATGGCGAGCGAACGGCTGGCGGCGAAACAAAACGGAATTTGCCGAGAATCGCGATCTGTGGGCGCAATTGCTCGAACTATGCGAGAAGCATCAAGTGCGATTCGAATGGGTTCGCGGCCACAACGGGAATCTTGAAAACGAACGTTGCGACCAACTCGCCAACGCCGCTGCGCGCGCGCAAGGCGCGCAGGGGGAGGGTTGAAGCGACATTCCCCTCCTCGTGAGCCCGACAGGGCGAGCATCAAGGAAAAGGCGCCGGGGTGGTCATTCACACACAATGTTTGGAACGAGCGACCACCCCGTCCGCGACTCTCCGGAACGGATCCATTTTCTTGACGTCGCGGCCACCCCTCCTGTGCCAGGGTAATAATATACTTGACACACCTAGCATTGTCTTGTAAAGTTCTCTGCATGGATAAGAAAGCCTTTCCGGAAACACTTCTTGAGGCCGTCAAATACTTCTCTGACGAAGATGTTTGCGTTAAATTCTTCGCGGATCTTCGCTGGCCGGATGGTCAACCCGCGTGCCCGAATTGCGGACAAAAGCGCACCAGTTATCTGAGCACCCGCCGCGTGTGGAAGTGCCTTGAGTGCACAAAACAGTTTTCGGTGAAGGTCGGTTCGATCTTTGAAGAGAGTCCGATTCCTTTGTCGAAGTGGCTTCCTGCCGCGTGGCTGATTGGCTGTGCGAAGAACGGCATCAGTTCCTACGAGGTCTCGCGTGCGCTTGGCATTACGCAAAAATCTGCCTGGTTTATGATGCACCGTATCCGGTTGGCGATGAAGTGCCAGTCTTTCGAAAAGATGGGCGGCGAAGGCGAAACCGTTGAAGTTGACGAAACCTACATTGGCGGACTTGCCCGGAACATGCACAAGAGCAAGCGCGTTCAGGGTCGCACGGGCGGCGTTGGCAAACTCGCCGTTTTCGGATTGCTGGAACGCCACGGGGAAAAGGGCAAGTCGAAGGTGCGCACCCAAGTCATTCCGACAAATTGGAACAAGGAAGTTCAGGCAATCATCAAAGAAACCGTTGAGCCGAATACCAACGTTTACTCGGATGAACACGGAACCTATTACCATCTTGGCTCCGAAGGCTTCAATCATGCCTTTGTGAGACATGCCGAGTACTACGTTGACGGCGCGGTTCACACTAACGGGATTGAGAACTTTTGGTCTCTGCTGAAGCGCACAATCAAGGGTACCTATGTTTCGGTTGAGCCGTTTCATATGTTCCGGTATCTCGACGAACAATCGTTTCGCTTCAACGAACGCTTCGGGAATGACGCGGATCGCTTTCTCGCGATTATGACCCATGTTGCCGGTCGTCGCGTGACCTACAAAAAACTCACCGGCAAACAGGAGGAGCAAACGCAAGTTAACGGAGAAAGAATCTAAGCGACAGAAACGGGGAAAGCGATAACATGAAACCGATGAAGAAAAAGCAGATCGGTGATACGTCAAAGGCGTTCCACGAATTCCAGGGATTTGTGAAGCGCCTTCTCGCTGTTCCAAAATCCGAACTAGATGCAAAAATTCGCACGGAGAAAGCTCGAAAACATCGAAAGAAGGGCTAGGTATTGGCTGCACCACATTGCTCCTCCCTTAACTTTGTCGCCACATGCCGCATGAAACCCTTTACGGCATTAAGAACCTCTTCTGCTTGTTCCATGTTGTAATGCTGAACGACATGCATGGTGGGATTACGCCACGCCACCCTTACAGCATGTAAGTAAGCGGAGATATCCCGAAAAAATGGCTCCTCAGTTTTCCATTCGGGAGTCTTGTCTTTGTACTCTTGGTTAATCTGCTTTGTGATTTGCTTTAGATACGACTCCCAGCTTGGCGCATATGGAATTCCGAGAGGCTTTGCAATCACCTTGAGCGCCACTTCCACGACGCGCATTAAATGGAAGACGGCGGCGGTTCCTCTTTCACATGCAAAGCAATTACCAGCCTCTTCGATATCGATGATCGCCGAGGGGAAATTGTCTATAACGGTCTTGTCGAAGAACGGTTCAGACGGCTTATAGTACTTGAGCCGATTAGCCGGAATCTGCAAAAGCACCCTTCCCCTTAACTCGTCCTCAATAACGTCCTGAACGGCTCTTAATCGAACCTCATAATCTCGACCGCGGATCGGCGCGACATCGTGGCCAACATCCTGAACAAAGCGAATAATTTGCTTCGCCGATACAAGCAATTCCAGCTCTGCGCATGTGACGGCCAACCGCTGCAAACTATCAATGTGCTGCTTAAGGGTGAGCTCATCGCTAAAAATATTTTGCGATCGCTGCGCACACGCTTCCAGAAACCTAGCCATGAACAAGAACCGTTCAGCTTCAAATTTAACCACGTGAAAGAGGCTCCATAGTTTAAGTGAGCCCATTATTCCCCTCCTGCTTAGGTGAGGCAAGTATATTATTGCCCTGTGCCAGGAGGGGAATGTTGCTCGATTTCAATTCGTTCACAGAGTTTTTCAGTATCCCGGTAGTGATAGAATGTCGCGTTTTGGAGGCGGTTCCTCATGATGCGGAAATCATTACTGGCCGCGACAGCGGCTCTATTCTTTTTCATAGCGGGATTCAATCTGGGCGCTGGACGCAGCGACATTGCCGACGCGGCGATGAAAGGCGACACGTCGGCGGTTCGCACGCTGATCCAGCAGAAGGCTGATGTGAATGCGCCGCAGGTGGACGGCGCGGTCGCGTTGCACTGGGCTGTGTATCGAGACGATCTGGAAACAGTGGAGCTGTTGCTGGGGGCCGGGGCCAAACCCGACGTCGCGAATCGCGACGGTGTCACGCCGCTTCATATGGCATCGCTGTATGGCAATGCCAGGATGATCAATCGATTGTTGAAAGCCGGCTCGGATGTAAAGCAGCGTGGACCGGCCGGCGAAACGATGCTCATGCTTGCCGCCCGGAATGGGAATCCCGACGCGATCACTTTGCTCATTTCCGCCGGCGTCGACGTGAACGCGCGAGAACCGCTGCGCGGCACAACGGCCTTGATGTGGGCCGTGGAGCAGAAGCATTCGGCGGCGGTCGCAGCGCTCATCGACGGCAAGGCGAATGTCAGTCTCCGGTCCGGTGGCGCAGGGCTTCCGCGGAATTACATGGCCAACCGTGTGAACGTCAATGCAGTGGAAACTGCGGCCCAGCGTCAGCGAACCGCTGCCGCTGCGGGGCGAACTTACGAAGAACAATTGAAGGCCGATGGTGTCGGCGGCCGATTCGGCGGCCAGGATCGCAGCCAGCTTCAGGCGGGCCAGGCCGGCGCCGGACAGCGCGGCCAGGCCGGACAACGCGGCGGGCGGGGGCGAGGAGGACAGGCCGGGCAGCAGGCCGGACAGGGCAATCGAACCGCGCAGCCGGCAGCAGCGGCGGAAGCGGCCGCAAATCCTGACGATCAGGCGGACGACATCATTCTTGCAGGACTCGTCGGCACTGGCGGAGGCGGCTTAACCGCGCTGGTCCTTGCGGGACGTGAAGGTGATCTTGAATCCGCAAAGCTATTGATTGCCGCAGGCGCCGATGTCAATCAGACCACGGAATATGGATGGACTCCGCTCCTGACCGCAACCAACAACCGCCATTACAAACTTGCGGAGTATCTGATCGAACATGGCGGCGATGTGAATAAAGCCAACAAGGGATTGTGGACGCCCCTTTATCTGGCGACGGATAACCGCAACATTGAAGGCGGCGACTTTCCGGTCCCCAAACCGGATCTCGATCATCTGGACTACATCACGTTCCTCCTGGATCACGGCGCGAATCCCAATCTCAAAATCAAAGACAATACGCTGACGCGAACGATCTTCACGATGCAGTGGTTTCTGGAATCGGGAGCCACGCCGTTCGTCCGCGCCGCTCAATCCGGAGACCTCGAACTGCTGAAGGTATTGCTTGCTCATGGCGCCGACCCGAAGATCGCAACCGATCATGGAGACACGGCGCTCTCGGCAGCTTCAGGTATTGGCTGGGTTGAAGGAGTAACGTACGAACACTCGCCGAAAGAGAACCTGGAAGTTGTAAAGTTTCTTCTCGATCTCGGACTCGATCCGAATTCCGCCAACAACGATGGAAGAACCCCGCTGATGGGTGCAGCACTGAAAGGCAGAAGCGAAGTTGTCCAATGGCTCGTGGATCACGGCGCCAAACTTGACACGCGCGATCGAGGCAGCCGCGATACCGACACCAGCGTTTCCGTGAACGCCGGCCACACATGGCAGGCCGTCGATTATGCCGATGGACTGGTTCGCACGGGAGTTCAGTCTGCGGTGGTGCGTTCCGAAGCCGGTGCTCTCATTCGGAAACTGATGGCAGCGCGCGGCATGTCATTCCCGCCTATTAATCGGACCGTGGATTCGGTGTGTATCGTGGAAATCTGTAAGGAGAGGATTCCGGTTCCCAAAAACTAAAAGGGGAATTAAAACGCATTTGAGAGTCGAGAACCCAATATTTGAGATCTCAGATCCTGGGATCTCCACTCTCAAATGCGTTTTAATTCCCCTTAATTATTCCTAAGAACTACGGTTGAACGGCAGGCTGACCTTCGCTGGATGCGGCGCCTAATCTCTTGCCATCCGGCGTCATGACCGAGCGGGCATTGCCACGGTTGGTTCCGTTCTTCGCAAGCGTTCCACTGACCGTGACGGTGTCGCCGATCTTCATCGTCGTGCGGCTCCAGCCCTGGCCTTGCAGAAGGTGCGGGGGACCCATTTCAAATCCCCAGTTCGAAGTCTTTCCGGCGTCGTCCTTGACATTGATGAAGAACCAGACATGGGGGTTCGTCCAATCCACCTTCGTAACGGTTCCCGTCATCGTTACCGGTTTCTTGGCATCAAACTCCGCTGCAAACGAATGGTGCGCCATCAACGGCACATTAGCTAAAACGACAACAGCGCCGATCAAAATAAAACCAAACACGACTTTCTTCATCGCATTCTCCTTAGCGTATCCAGAATTACAACTGCTGGGACCACATTCTTGTATAAAGTTCAACTTCCGTCAATGTGTTAGTATCCCCAACTGATTTTCGGACGAGGAGGCACAATGACACCCAAATTTCGCCTTGAAATTTGTCTTTTGGCATGCGTGTCCGTCGCGATTCCGTTGTTGGCGCAGGAGGGACATCCGCTTGTCGGGACATGGCATGGCGATTGGGGTCCGACGCTTACTCACCGGAACGATGTCACCCTGGTTCTGGATTGGGACGGCAAAAACATCACGGGTCTGATCAACCCCGGGCCGGATTCGATCAAACTTCAGAAAGCGACTTTGGAACCGAGCAATGATCCCAAAAACTGGGTCGTTCATTTCGAAGCCGACGCCAAAGATCATGAAGGTAAGGTGGTTCACTTCATGATTGACGGCAAGATCGAGAATCTGACCGCCATTCGCCGCTCGATTGTGGGGACGTGGAATCACGGGAACGTTAGAGGGGATTTCAAAGTAACCCGGGATCAGTAAAAGAGTTTACTGCCCGACCAGATGTTCCGCGTCGCGGTTATTATCCTGGCAGAAGTATTCCTCGAAATCCTCATTCGGATGCCAGTAGATGTAGTGCCCACCGCTCCAGGGCCGCGTATAAGCCTTCGGATCATCGATCGTCGCTTCATACTTCAAGGTGTTGTAGTCGGGGCGTGAGATGCGTTCGATGAGATGCAACGCATCGGTGTGCGGCAATCCGGCGCGAACCATCCAGAATTTTTCATTGAAGCCGACAGTATCGATGACGAGAGTATCGCCTTCCCAATGGCCGACGGAATGTCCGAGGAATCCGGGATTGAGGACATCCGCCGAAGGATGCGGACGGCCATCGGTGTAAACGATCCGCCACATGTGCGGTCCGCCTCCGGAAAGGATCACCACTCGTTTAGCTTCGGGAATCTCGTAGATCAGCAGCCCGTATGGCGTATGAAACTGGCGCGGACCTCCCGGCGGAAGGCATCGCGCATGAGGATCGCTTTTACTTTGTTCGGCACGCCGGACTTCGTACAGGGCTTTGGACCATGGCATGAAGGGAACTTCGCTGAGTTCGATATTCGTCGGCAAATTCACGCCGTTCTTGCCGGTGAGTGAACCAATGCCTGCGTCCCAGTATCCAAGTTCGCCCGGAGCCGCGCCAAGCATCGGATGTCCGTCAGGATAACGCGGAGTCGGTTTCGATGGCGGCCGCTCCACGGGTGGCCGCAGGCCCCGGCCGCGCTGGCCGGCTGCGGGCGCGCCCGCCGGTGTTTGACCGCGTTCCTGGGCAAGAGCGGGAATAGAAAAAACCAAAACGATCAAGGCGGAAGCAATACGCATGAAATCAGACCTCACGGAGTATTTCCTTACGGAGTATTTCCTTCACTCGACCCCGCGCCCAGCTTTTTACCCGAGCTGGCAAGAAATACAGATCGCGCATTGCCGTGAAAACCACCGTCCTTTGCGCGTGACCCTTCGACGATGATGACATCGCCGATTTTCAAAGTTGTTTTCGTCCATCCCTGACGCGCGATGACCGACGGCGCCCCCATTTCGAAGGCCCAGTTTTCAATCCTGCCGGTTTCCGTGTTCTTCACGTCGATGTAGAAATAGGCATGGGGATTCTGCCAGTCGACACGAGTCACGTTGCCTGTCAGTTTTACAATTTTTGTGTTGTCGTACTCCGCCGCAAATGAATGGTGAGCGAAAACCGGCGCAGCCGCCAAAACAACCGCCGCCAGAATGGAAAGGGATAAGAACGTTTTCATCTGCATTAGCGAAGCCTCCGAATTGGTTTCGAGGATTAAACCATACGAGTCCGCTTAGACGAAAGCGATTCCACGAGATGCAAAGATGATGGCCAGCCAGAGGATAAGAGCCTTCACGAGCGCGAGTCCCCCGAACCAGGCAATTCCGAGGACATGGACCGCGTCCCATCGAAACTTCTTCCGATTACTTCGCGATGAGTTTGAAATTCAACCGGATTCGCACATTGCTGGACACGGGCACGCTTGGATAACTCAACGTTTCAAACCCCGGAAGCTCTGCGCTCAATTTATAAGTACCCGGTGACAGACTCCGGTAATTGTAGGCGCCGGATTCATTGGTGATGACAACAGTCGCCACGCCTGTCGCGGTGTTTGTCGCCGTTATGGTGACGTTGGGCAGTTGCGCGCTGCCCGCATCGACAACAACACCGCTCACGGTGGCGTCGGTCGATTGGCTGAAGGACGGCGTCATTACGGCGATTGCGAATAACAGAATCGCTGCGGCACTCGCTCTTCCCATACCATTCCTCCTCTTTTTTTGCCGAGATTATGTGTAACGGCAATCGCATGTCAAAGACTATTGAGACGTCGCTTGACTTCGCGAATGACCCGGCGATAAACATTTTGTCTCCAGGTTTTCTAGGGTTGTTGCCGTTGATGGGCCGCTTTTCATAGAGGAGTCACCATGAGCACTGCCTGGTCCCGGTACCTGCTTCCCGTTCTGACCATTTGCTTCACGTTCACTTTCATGGCTCCCGCAGCATATGCCGATTTGTATTTCCCGCAGATCGCCGCGGGCGGAGGCTACACGACCGTCGTCACTCTGATGCACACCGACGCTCGCAGCACCACGGCTGCGAACGGACGTCTTCGGTTTTTCAATCCGAACGGAACGGCCCGAACCGTAACGACCGCGGAGTTCGGAACGGGTTCCGAGTTTGCTGTGACGCTTCCTTCCCAGGGAACCCGTATCGTGACGATTACTTCGACGGGAGATGTTTCGATTGGAACCGCGATTTACGAGATTGCCGGCGTGTCTGTCGGCGGAGTTGCGCGGTTCACATTCGGTGGCTCCTCGGTCGGTGTGTTGAATGCGCGACCCACAGCGACGGGATATGTACCATTGGTCACGAAATCCGGCTTTGACAATGGCGTCGCATTGCAAAACCCATCGGGGACCGCGGTAAATATCAGGCTTCGATTAATCAAGCCGGACGGCACTGTGGATCAGACTTCGAGTCCTTCCGAGTTAAATCCGTTTCCCGCGTTCGGCCAGTACTCAAAGCTTGTAACGGAAATGGGTTTCAGCAGGCCCGTGCAGGCCAACAGCGTTCTCGAAGTCGCTGTTCAGGGCGCCGGTTCCGTAGCAATTCTGCCGCTCGTCATCGGCAACAATTACATTTCGTCCTCGAGCCTTGTGGACTTGACGCAGTCGGAGATGCCGTTGTTCTTCGCGCAGATCGTTGATGGAGGCGGATACACCACAAGCATCCGGTTGTTTAATCCATACGGTGTAACGGCCAAAGGGTTTTTGAAGTTTTATACGACTGCGGGCAATCCGCGCCAGTTGCCTTTTGCAGGCATGGGGAGCACGTCGGCCATCCCGATTTCCATTCCCGCGGGCCAGACGGCGGTTTACGAAACCACCGGCGAATCGGCAGGCGTCAGCGTGGGAATCGCCAGACTCGATGCTTCAACTCCGCTCGGAGGACTGGCGACTTTGTTCTTCGGTCAAACGCACGTGGGTGTAGCGAGTTCACCGCCGATGCGTTCCGGCCGAATTCCAGTGGACACGAACGGCGGAGACACGGGAGTTGCGCTCGCATCATTCGGACCAGGCAACGTCAATCTGAGGTTGACGCTTCAGGATCGAGAGGGCGCGAATCCGTTGTCGGTTCTTCCGACCGAGATCAATCCTTTGCGTCCACACAGTCAATATGCGCGATACGTAACACAGATGGGTTTTTCAAGTTCGGCGAATCTCAAGGACAGTTCGCTGCTCGTGGAACCCGTCGGCGCGGGAACATTCCTTTCGCTGGCGTTGTTGGATCGAGGAGCATTTTCTTCGACGGCTACTTCCAGACAGCGGCTCTACAATCCGCAGCAATTTGTTGGAAACTTTACGGGTACCTGGAACATGCCGGATTTCGGATCGACTTTTGGAGGCGGTCTGACGGTGTCGATTACCGTCGATTCCAACAACAACGCCACTGTGAAGACGACAATCACCGGCAACCCGGGAACATTCGTCGGCGGGACCGATGGACCGCCGGGTACGGCGACGGGAACGTTTGACGCCAATGGAGACCTCGTCATCAACGGCCTGATCAATATGCGTCTGCGTGCTGATGGCGCGTTTACGATTTTTCTGGGTGTGATTCCAGGCAGTATCAACACTCCCACAGGAGTCGCTTCATGGTTTGCCTTTAACGGCGAGTTGACGGGCAGTCGGCTTGCCGGCGCCGTCACCCTGGGACAGCAGGACGGCTCAATGATTGCTGGAACATTCAACTTATCGAAATAAAACCGGAAAGGATTTATGCAACGAAGACTGGTGACTGCTTTCATTGCGCTTTTGCTGCTTGCAGGTTGCGTTGTTAATTCGAACGCTCCCGACATCATTCAGGTGCTGTATACGTTTCTCGGCGGCGCCATCTACAGGTAGCAGAAATCGCCATTCCGATCGGTCTGAGTGTTGTAAACTCACTGGTTCATTGCACTAATAAGGAGTGAACCTATGGGTGAAATTGTTGCAGCCTTCGGCGTATGCCACTCGCCGCATCTCTTGACGCGTCCGCCGGATGAAGTGACGGAGCAGAGCGAAGCCAGCATTGCAGCGATGCGGCAGCTTGGCAAAGTTCTGGATGAAACCAGACCGGACGCCATCATTTTCCTCGGCAGCGATCATCTCGATACTTTCAGCATGACCTGCGTGCCTACGTTTGGAATCATCTGCGGCGAGCGCGTTATTGCCGATCACGTCGGGCATCATTACGATCTTCCAAACGACGTCGAAATCGCGGAAGACATGTTGGCAAAGCTGATCGCCGCGGGGTTCGACATCGCATATTCGGAAGACGCGCTTCTGGGCCACACCTTTGCGACTCCGTTCGAATACCTCATCGAAAAGCGCAACATTCCGGTCGTTCCATTTTTCACGAATGTCTACCTTCCGCCGCTGCCCACAATGCGGCGATGCGAAGCTCTGGGAAAAGCGATTGCCGAAGTCGTCAAGAGCCGCAAGGAACGCGTTGCGGTCATCGCGAGCGGCGGGATGTCTCATTATCCCGGCACGCGGAAATATCACTATCCCGAATTCAATTTTGATTATTGGATGATCGGCGAACTGGAACGCGGCAACATCGACGCGGTGCTGGACCTCACTCCAACGCAGCTTGACGAAGCCGGAAATACCGAGATGCTCAACTGGGCCACCATGTTCGGCATGATCGGCGCCGTTCCTGGTGAACTGATCCAGTACACACCCACGTGGCACCACGGCCACGGTTACATGCGATTTCTACCAACGCGCGAGCGCAAGAATCCCCCGATGGCACAGCGGGAGTTGTATGGCGGGTTCAAGTTCAAGGATGAAGGATTTGAGTTCTACAAGCATCCGCCGTCCGAGGCCGCAAAGCTGAACAAGATTCTTTACGATGCCCGGCTGAGCCCGTCACTGGTTCAAAGAATGATCGAGAATCCCGCCAGGGTATCTTCCGACTACGGACTGACACCCGCGCAGAGCAAGGTCATTGCGGCGACCACCGATGTTACGGATACGACGAAGAAAGTCAGCGATTATGTGCCGCCCTACGTGGAACTCGGCGCGCATCCGTTAATGGCGCTGATGGCCGTCCACGCCATATATCCGCAGGCGAAGAAAGCGGCGGATGCGAAACTCGCAACATCGAAGAAATAGCGGGCAAGTACAACTTAATAGATGAGCGCCCGGATCGCCGACTCATACCGGCCGGTCAACTCCGCGGGGTTGCTTACCGTCAATCCGAGGTCGCGCAGAAGGCCGTCGGTGAGGCGATAAATCCAGCCGTGAATGCTGAGTTCCTGTTGCCGGGCCCAGGCATCGGTCACGATCGTCGTCTGCGCCGCATGCATCACCTGCTCGATGACATTCAGTTCACAAAGCCGGTCGATCTGATGATCCTTGTCGGCAAAACGGCTGAAAGAGGCCTCATGTTTCTGCCGAACGTCTTGAACATGACGAAGCCAGTTATCGCTTAAACCGACATTACGATTCGACCATACCGCTTCCACACCGCCGCAACCGTAATGGCCGCATATGATCACGTGCCGCACCTTGAGGACATCCACCGCGTACTGCAGAACCGACAGGCAATTCAAATCCGTGTGAACCACAAGATTTGAAATATTGCGATGGACGAACAGTTCGCCCGGCATCAGGCCGATGATTTCATTGGCGGGAACGCGGCTGTCGGCGCAACCGATCCACAAATACTTCGGCGCCTGCTGACGCGACAGCCGTTGAAAGAAACCCGGGTCACGGGATGTGATCTGGGCAGCCCAGGCGCGATTTTTCAGGAAGAGATCTTCGAGTTCACTCAAGGTTAGTGGATCGCTCCGATAACTTTCCAGTAAACAACGGAGGCCACCAGCATGACCAGGACGACGGCAGCGTATGCTACAGCGGCCGTGAAACGCTGCTTGCCGTCATAGGCTTTGTTCCCCGTGAGTCCTTCCGACATCGCGATCCAGAAATTCTGATACGACAAAAAGAATGGAGCCGATGCCATGGTGGTTGGAGCAACCACGACGAGAGGCGATATCCCCGCCTTCATCAGAACATCCACGAGCGGCAGGAAGAGCACTGGAATAACAATGAATCCGGTTGGATCGATAAACCTCAGAATGAGGACGGAAATGCTCATGACTCCGATCAGCAGGAAGGTGTTGGAACTCATCTGCAACGCGACGGGAATGAAATAGCCGCCGAGCCAGTCCGTGATCTTCACGCTCTGAACTACGGTCTGCAGGCTGAAGACGCCGCCTATAAACAGCAGCAATGTCCACGAGACGCCGGTTCCCATGTCGCTGTCTTTGACGATTCCCGCAAGGCCGAACAGCGCCAATCCGACCATGCCGATGAAGAAGCTCGGCAGATGATGATATCGATCCGTTGCCCACATCGCGATCGATGCGATCACGATGACCGCTGTGATCATTTCGCTCTGCTTCATCGCGCCCATGCCGGCAAGTTCACGCTTCGCGAAACCGCTCGCCACGTTCAGCGGCTTCTCCGGCTTGAGAACAATCTGGTTCACGATGATGAGCGCGACGCAGATCAGGAATGTCGGCAGGGCCATGACCCTGGCATATTCGCCGTAACTCAACATCAGGTTCTTCTGTTGAAAGACACTCTGAATGACGGGTCCATTGAGCGAACTCAGGAGCAACCCGACGCCGGGCACGACTGCCATTTCGACAGTCGTCAGGATGATCAATGCCGACCCCCGGCTCCCGGGTTTGATATCCAGCGATTGAACAATCGCCCAAGCGATCGGCACCATGATCGCCGTGCGGACCGTCATCGACGGGATTCCTAGTGCGAGAATCAGACCGATGGTAAAGAACGCGAGCAGAATTCCGGTGTATGTCGCCGGAAAAAGCGACAGGATGTAGTACGAGATGCGTTGCGCCAATCCGGTATTCTTCATTGCGCATCCGTAGAACAGAACCGAGACAAGGATCCACCAGGAGCCCGCTGAAAAACCGCTGAGGGCGTCGGGTACTTTGACTCCGGCAGGTATCATCAGGGCCATCATCAGAATTGCAGCGATGCCGTTATTGAGGACCTGGAAAACCCACATCGTCACGGTGAACGCAGTGATTGCAAGGACGCGCTGTCCGGTGGGAGTCAGGCCCGCCGGCGTGGGCATCATGAAAATGATGAGACCGATAACAAGCGCCAGCCCAAGCCCCAGCCATCGTCTGCCGCTTGCTGCCACAACGGCCGGAGGAACAGCAGCGCGCGCTCCGGCAGTTTCCTGCGTAGTTGCCATCGTGATTACTCCTTGGTGGTGGCGTACTATAGCACAGTCAAATTTGACATCGCTTATTGGAGATCCCAGGATTTCAATATTTGTGAGGACAAGAAATGGATTCATGCCGGATACCGATTAAAGACTTCCCGGATTCGAAAATCGACGCGCCGCTGGCCGCGTCAACGTCTGAAAAAACGGCCGTGTTCGCCGGTGGATGCTTTTGGTGTGTCGAGGCGGTCTTCAGGGAATTGCGCGGCGTCATCTCGGTCCGCAGCGGATACGCAGGGGACAGTTCGGCGACCGCAAATTACCACACCGTCTGCAGCGGGCGGACGAATCATGCCGAAGTGATTGAAATCCGCTACGACGCCAGTCAAACGACCTTTGGCCAATTGCTCAAGATTCATTTTTCGGTCGCTCACGATCCGACACAACTCGATCGGCAGGGAAACGATTTTGGCCGGCAGTATCGTTCAGCCATTTTTTACGCAGATGAGGAACAAAAGAAGATCGCAGAAGCCTATATCCGGCAATTAAACGATGCGAGAGTGTTCAATGATCCCATCGCAACTACTCTGCAGCCGCTCCAGGAGTTTTATGTCGCCGAGGAATATCATCAGGATTATGCCGCCCGGAATCCCAATCAACCGTATGTTGCTTACGTTGCCCTGCCCAAAGTCGACAAGCTAAAAAAGAACTTCGCGGACCGTCTGAAATAATTCGGTGTCAGAGGCCTAAATCACCCAAATTACCCGCACATCAATTGGGTGATTTAGGCCTCTGACACCGAATTAGTATTTCGGGGTGACGCCGAGATTTTGAAGGATGAAGGAGTAGATATCGGCAGATTGTTCGATGCTTTTCGTTGTGCTGCTCGCGCCGTGACCGGAATTCGTATCGATCCGGATGAGAATCGGATTATCTCCCGCCTGGCCGTGTTGAAGCGCGGCTGCATATTTGAATGAATGAGCAGGTACGACACGATCATCATGATCGGCTGTCGTGATCAGCGTTGCAGGATATTTCCCACCCTCCCGGATGTTGTGAATGGGAGAATATGCGCGAAGGACTTTGAATTCGGCCTCGTTGTCGCTTGATCCGTAGTCGGCAACCCAATTCCAGCCAATCGTGAACTTCTGGAACCGGAGCATATCCATGACGCCGGCCTGCTGGACTACAACCTTGAACAGTTCGGGCCGCTGATTGGCCACTGCGCCAACAAGCAGGCCGCCGTTGGATGCTCCCTGAATCGCGAGTTTCTGAGGCGACGTGTATTTGTTGTTGATCAGATATTCGGCTGCGGCGATGAAGTCGTCGAATACATTCTGCTTCTTCAACTTCATTCCGGCCTGATGCCATTTTTCGCCGTATTCGGCGCCGCCGCGGATATTCGCGGAAGCATAGACCACTCCCTGTTCGAGCAGCGCAATGCGCAGCGAACTGAATGCCGGAGATGTCGTGACGTTGAAGCCGCCGTAGCCGTAAAGGAGCGTTGGATTGTTGCCGTCCAGCTTCAAGCCTTTTTTGTAAACGACGAACATCGGCACGCGCGTTCCATCCTTGCTCGTAAAAAACACCTGTTTCGTTTCGTAGTCGGCGGTTTTGAAGCCGGGAATTTCCGGTGACCGGTACAGCGTGGATGTGCGCGAAGCGATATCGTATTTGTAGATCGATGAAGGGAAATTGAAAGAGACAAACGTGTAGAAGAAAAACTTGTCGTCCGCCTTTCCACGGAAGCCTGTTGCCGTGCCGGGGCCGGGCAACGTGATCTCGTTTTCAAGCTTTCCCTTGATGTCGTAGACATACGCGCGAGTCGTTACGTCTTTGAGATAGGTGACGAACAGCTTGCCTCCGGCTGTCCCCACGTTATCGATCGGGTCTGTTTTTTCAGGAATGACGTCGACCCAGTTCTTTTCCGCCGGGTTCTTTGGATCGATCAACACGACGCGCCAGTTGGGGGCATTACGGTTCGTCTGCACGAGAATCTTGTCCCCGGCATTGTCGATCGGATTGTAGATATCGTTCGTGATATCGGGAATCAGCGGCGTCCACGGGCCGGGGTTCTTCGAATCGCGTATGAAGAGGGCATTGCCGTCTTTCCCTTTGCCGCGGTCCGAGATGTCCAGGATTGCGAAGCGCTCGTCTTCAGTTGTGTCCACGGTATGGAATCGTTGCGGATTGGCCTTGTCCTGATACACAAGTTCATCCTGCGATTGCGTGCTCCCGACATGATGGAAGTACACCTTGTGGTCGTCATTTTCGGACGTGAGCTCCTTTCCCTGTTTGGGCGCATCATAGCGGCTGTAGTAAAAGCCGTTTCCCTGCCAGGCAAGCCCCGATACTTTTACCCAGTTAAGAACGTCCGGCAGGACTTTCTTCGATGTGACTTCCATCACGTGCACTTCCCGCCAATCCGATCCCCCCGTCGAAATTCCATAAGCCAGGTATTGACCGTCTCTGGAAAGCGCGAAAGCGCCCAACTGCGAAGTTCCGTCGGCTGAGAACTTGTTTGGATCGATGAGAACATCGGTCTTGCCTTCGAGTCCCTTCTGCATGTAATACACGCCCTGGTTCTGCAGCCCATCGTTCTTGGAAAAGAAAAAATTCTCGCCGTTGCGAAACGGAGCCCCATAGCGTGGATAGTTGTAGAGCTTCTCGAGACGTGCCTTGACGCTGAGCCGATATGGGATTTTTTCGAGATAGCCGAAAGTGACTTTGTTCTCCTCGGTAACCCATTTGGTTGTTTCGGCCGAATTGTCGTCTTCCAGCCATCGATAGGGATCGGGCACGCGCGTGCCGAAATAGGTATCCATCTGATCGGCGCGCTTTGTCTGCGGATACTGAAGCTTCTGTGCCAATAGCGGAAGTGTAAGGATAAAGAGGACGGCAATCGCAGCAAATTCTCGTTTCATGAAGACCCTCCGGAATCGGAAATTATACTCTCTCCGTCCGGTCAGGGCGCGGGATTGCCGTCCGCTAGAAGAGTTTCACCTTCGTTTTCTTGTACTGATTTCCGTCGAAGACATCTCCCATCAAAACATCCCCCCGAACCTGGAGATAGGTTTTGGCGACGTGTTCCGGAATGTCGAACACGAAACGTGTCGTTTCCGTTGCGCCCGCCGGCGTGGTGTATTCATCTTTGTAACCGAAGGCTCCCGTTTGATTGAGTTGCTTCTGCGCGTCCGAATCGTTTTCATACACGATTCCGGTGCCATCGACGATGTAACCGGTCCTGTTGTTCCAGCGATGATTCACGCGCCTGGCCCGGTTCTCGACCTGGAACGTCACGATGTAAAACATTCCGCTTGCATGCCTGGCGCCGATCGTTGGAGTTTTGTCGACGCTCTGGACAGAATATTCGAAATCATCGTGGTGGATGTTCTCGCGAAGGCCGATCACTTTCTCGTGAGCGGAACACGCAGTCAAAGCCATCGACGTCAGATTTATAATCAGCATGTGAAGGATGAATTTCATAGAAAGCACTCTATAGTGCAAAGTACATTGCAGTCAAGAATATTTTTAATTTTATGGTTGCTGCCGGTCCATGCCGCGTTTGCGCAATCCGGGCGCGATATCGACAAGGCTATTCAGCATGCGCTGCCCATCCTTGAGCGGTCGGCTGGAGAGTTCGTCGCGAAGCGGGCTTGTGTATCGTGCCATCACAATATTCTCGGTGTTCTTGTTTTTCATCTCGCACGCGAGCGCGGATTTGCCCTCGACGACAATATTCTCCGCGCGGTGGAAGACAAAACATTTCGTCAAATTCAAAATCCCAACGCATTGGATGACGCAATTCAGGCCGCCGATCTCAACGATCCCACACCCAACGACAGCTTCCTTTTGATGGCGGCCCACGCTGCCGGAATAAGGCCCGGCCTCATTACGAACACGCTGGCAAGGCGGCTCGTCCGCTGGCAGCGCGACGGCCACTGGGTCACATCCGACTTCCGTCCGCCTCATTCGAGCAGCTTGTTTACCGCGACCGCTACCGCCGTCCGGGCGATTCGATTTTATATGCCGGAGGAGATGAACACGGAAGCGGAAGCTTCGTTTCGCGATGCCCGGGCCTGGCTTTCCGCCACCCGGCCGGCTTCCACCGAAGATGCCGCATTTCGGCTGATGGGGCTCGTGTGGGCATCCGCTTCGGAAGACCAGAAGGCGGCCGCGGAACGAGATCTTCTGGCGTTCCAGAAACCGGCAGGGGGCTGGGCCCAACTGCTCCGCTACGAGCCGGACGCGTATTCCACCGGCGAAGCGTTGTTCGCACTGCGCGAAGCGGGTATGTCCACCAGTGAACCCGTATTTCGAAAAGGGCTGCGATACCTGATCTCAACGCAGGCATCGGATGGCACGTGGCGTGTTCACACGCGCATGATTTCTCCGGCTGAAGTCAGTCCGAAATACTTTTCCACCGGCTTTCCGTACGCGAAAGATGAATACCTCTCGTATGCCGGCAGTTGCTGGGCGGTGATGGGGCTGCTCAGCGCGTTGCCGCCGGAAAACAAAGGCCCGGCGCCACAGGCCGCTGCCAGTCCGGACCTGGATGCCGAGCCGTGGGTTCGAACAGCGCTATTCGGCAAGGCGTCCCAATTCGCGCAGCTCCTGGATCGTGGCCTTGATCCGAACAGCCACACGGAGAAGGGAACCTCGCTGCTGATGATGGCAGCGCCTGAAGCGGAGAAAGTACGTCTGCTGTTATCGCGCGGCGCAAATCCAAAATCGAGGAGCGCATCCGGCGTGGACGCGGTTACCGTCGCGTCCGCGTACAGATCGTCATCGGCGTCCATCCGGCTTCTCATCGATGCCGGCGGTGAAGCCGAACCGCCGGCCGGCGTCCGTGTGCGCCACACGCCGTTGGTTCTGGCGTCAATGTCCGGAGATTTGGAGAACGTCGGGGTTCTTCTCTCGCACGGCGCGAAGGCTTCCGAGACGGCCCTTTCCGAGGCCGCGACATTCGGATATGCCGGCATCGTTCGCGCCCTGCTCGGCGCCGGAGCCGATGCCACGGCTGTAGCAGGTTCAGGTGTGAATCTGCTGCATTGGGCCGCCATCACCAATCGGCCCGCGATGGTTCCGATCCTTGTTGATGCGCACGTGCCGATCGATGCCACTGACGATTTCGGCTATACGCCGCTGATGTATGCGGCAACGATCGATTTCGACGATACCGAAATGCTCAAAGCTCTGCTGAAAGCCGGCGCGAACCGCACGATACGCAATGACGAGGGCAGGACCCCCCTCCAACAGGCGCGGCGCTACAAGCACTCTCACATGGAAGCCCATTTGAAGTAGTTCATTTCAATTCAATCTGGATTTCTTCCGCTCTTTTTTCCGCGATGTTTTCGGTGATATGTTTCAGCGCATCCCGCCACCCGATGTCGCCGGCCTTGCGCGGATTGTCCACGACTCTTCCATCCGGAAGCGTTTGAGTCGTGTGCAACTCGGTGAGATAAACGACAACGTAGTGCGGATGTTCATGCTCGGGGCTCTTCAGATGCGGTTCCAGAATCGTGCGCAAAACACGGACTCGCGCATTCTGGAGCGGAACAAGATGATGTTGGGGATCCAGCTTGACGGGATCCAGCGCCACCGGAGCCGATCTGGATTTCGATGGCTTCAATTCCACGACAACAGCTTCAACTCGACTTGCGGACAGATTCTCCTCGCGGTTCAGGCCCTCTGCGAAGTAGCCGACGTCGCCGGCTTTTGGAGAGACTTCCTTCACTTTGCCGTTCGCGCTGTTGATCTTCAAATGAGCGTCAGTCAGATAGACAACAACACTCGCAAGATCGTGATGAACCACAGCCTGCTCGCGCGGCGCCAGGGTTTCGCGAACCACTCGAACAAACTCATTATCGATTTCGCGTTTGGATTCGAGCATTGGAGTGAAGGCCAGAACTGCAAGAATCGGAATCAGGAGTCTTGTCATTGCGAAAGGATAGCATTGCGAGTGGTACACTTTAGCGCGTGAAATCAGCCGATACGACGTTGCAGCGCCCGGGCGGAACACGTTATGAGTGGTTTGTTCTCGGCGACATCAATGGCTTCTTTGGGCTCGCTTTCGATAACTTCACGGTTCTTTCCTTCCTCGCTGGAATTCTGATTCTCGGATTTCAGTTCCCTGCGGAAATTGTGTACAAGCGCATGTTCCCGGGCACAGCGTTCGGTGTGCTGGTTGGCGACGTGATCTACACATGGATGGCGTTCCGCCTTGCCAGGCGCACCGGCAGCACCAGGGTGACGGCAATGCCGCTGGGGCTCGATACGCCATCCACGATCGGGATTGCTTTGACCGTGCTTGGACCCGCGTTCGTCAGTCTGAAAGCCCAGGGCATGTCGCCGCAGGATGCGGGCATGATGACGTGGTACATCGGCATGGCCACGATGGTGTTGATCGGAGTCTTGAAGCTTTTCCTGTCGTTTATCGGACCCTGGGTGCAGCGGGCGGTGCCGCAGGCGGGACTTCTGGGATCGCTGGCGGGAATCGGGCTTGCGCTTCTCGGCTACGTGCCGATCGTCGAGATTCTCGGCATGCCGCTGATTGGAATGACGGCGCTCGGCATCATCCTGTATGCGCTCGTTGCGCGCATTCGCCTGCCGAAGAATTTTCCGGGAGTGTTCGCTGCAGTTCTTGCCGGCACGGCGCTTTATTACGTGCTTGGGCCTCTTGGACTCTCGGGTGGAACGTATGCAGCGCCTTCTCCGTCGCTCCATCTGGGTTTTCCAATTCCGTCACTCGCATTTCTCACTGGATTCACCGCAGCACTCAAGTACCTTCCGGTTTCGATTCCATTCGGATTGCTTACGGTCATCGGCGGCATCAACGTTACCGAAAGCGCGCGTGTGGCCGGCGATGACTACGATACGCGCGAGATTCTTCTGACCGAAGCGGCATCGACACTGATTGCCGGCGTCTGCGGAGGTGTTGCGCAATCGACTCCTTATATCGGCCAGCCGGCATACAAACAAATGGGCAGCCGCGCCGGGTACACACTGCTGACGGGATTATTCATCGGCCTCGGAGGCATTCTGGGGTACGTCAGCTTTATCGTGGAGTTGATACCGCGGCCTGTCATTGCGCCGATTCTCGTCTTCGTTGCATTGGATATCGTGTGTCAGGCCTTCGAAGCGACTCCGGCCAGGCACACCGCCGCCGTTGCGTTTTCATTCTTTCCTATTGTTGCCCGGCTTGTTCAAATACAGCTTTCGAATCCGGACCTGGTTCCACCGGACCGGTTTCAGCAAATTCTGAATGCGCCCGGCGCCGGGCTGCCGGCGTTGCTGGTGACCGTCGCTTTAGGAAATGGATTCGTCTTGACTGCGATGTTGTGGGGCGCCTTTGTCGCTAAACTCATCGACAGGCATTTGAAGATGGCTTCGTTCTATCTGCTGATCTGCGCCGTCCTGACTTTCTTCGGCATGATCCATTCGGCTGTTCCGGATGGAAACATGTATTTCCCATGGCTCCTGCCCGACTTTGCCCGCCGGATTCCGTATCAATTCACAGCAGCGTACCTGGCCGTTGCGTTATTGTTCTTCGTGTTGTCCTTCACAAAGGAAAGCCGCGAACCGGTGCCGCAAGGCTAGACTAAGGAGCACTTATGAAATTCATCCGAACAAAGCGTGTTGCTGTGTTCCTGATCGCATGTCTCTTCGCAAGCATTGCCCTGAGCGCTCCGACCGAAAAGCCTTTCCTGTGGCGCATCGAGGGTTCCACGCCCAGCTATTTATACGGTACGGTCCATGTGCCGGATCAGCGCGTGCTGGATTTGCCTGAAGTTGTGCGAAAAGCATTCGACGCGTCCGACATCATTTATACGGAGATTCCACTTGATGCTGCGACTCAGGCTGCGACAGCAGCACGATTGATGCTTCCCGCGGATCAGGATCTGCGCAAACTCGCGGGCGACGAGCTCTTCAACCGTCTGGTGCGGGCGATTACCAAAGCGCTTGGAAGTAACGTCCCTGCTGGAGCAGCGGACCTTGTTGCCGCGAGTTTGGTGCACATGAAGCCCTTCGCGGCAATGAGCCAGGTTGAACTGCTCGATTATCTGCCCGACATGATGGCCGGCCGCCAACCGTTGGACGTCACACTCTACGGCATGGCAGGCAAGGCGGGAAAGCAAACCGGCGCGCTCGAAACACTGGACGAACAAATGGCTGTGATCGATTCCATGACCATGGAAGAACAGCTCAAGGAGATGGGGGTCGTACTGGATAACATCGAAAAACCTCGCCCCGGCGAATTGACCGTTCGTGGAATTGTAGATCTATACCTCAAAGGTGATCTCGATCCGCTGGCAGCGGAACTCACCAAGGAGGAGATTGCGGATGAAGCGCTCAAAAAGAAATTCATGAAGCTTCTGATCGATGACCGCAATGTCAAAATGGCCAACCGCATTGCGGATCTCTGCAACGAAAAGCCCGCAAAGTCCCGCTTCTTCGCCATTGGCGCATTGCATTACGCCGGTGAGACCGGGATCCTCGCTCAATTAACAAAGAAGGGTCTCAAGATGACGCGTCTGACCGGAGCGGACGCCGCGGCCGTTCGCAAACCCGCGGCGTGAGATTTCTACGGCCGCGGTGCTGTTTGGTAAGAACGAACTGGGGCGTGTCCGTCATGCGGGGAGGCACTATAACACAGCGCGTTGTTAATTCAGTTCAACCGGCGCAGCCGTCAGATCCGTGTGTGTGGTTTCTCCGGGACCGATAGAGATGTGCCGGCCGAATCGCTCGTATTTCTGAATCAGCTCGGATGAGCGTAGAAACGGCGGAGTGAATCGATCTTCATCCGGAAGCGCGATCAGTGTGTACTCGCCGGGACGAATCGCGTCGATGGTAAAAAGGCCTTTCTCATCGGCTAATCCGATTTTTCTCAATAACGGATTTGCGCGAAGCGAAGGTTCGGGCAACAGCACGAAGCGTCCGGCAGGAATCGGTTTATCCTGCCGGTCTTTGATGACGCCGGAAACGCTTCCGCCGGCATTGCTGATAATGACTTCAAGGGATCTCTCACGGCCGGGCGACACGGAGAATCCCGATCCGAGGATGTCTTCGCCATCCAGTTCGATGCCGGAAACAAACCAGCCATCCGGCAGGCTGGCGGTGCGCAGAAAAAGAGTTCCTTCCGAGATGCGTGGATATTCAAATGCGCCGCTTCTGGAAACAGTCGCATCAAGAATTCCCCACCGAGGCAGGGCCAGGATTGTGAACTCCGCGAAATCAGAGCCGAGAGTCAATGTTGAAAGATCGAGGCGGTCACCGTCTGTCGCATTGGATGCGATGGAGACTCGTCCTTTGATTGTGCCGCCGGGAACCAGGGTGACGGTGACGTCTTCCACATCGCCGCTTCCAACTTCGATCGGCAGGCGTATCCATTGCAGTCCTGTCGTTCGCGAATCGCCGGCCATGAGAGCGTAGAGATAGTAGGAACCGGGAGGCACGCCTCGAATCTCGAAGGTCTCGTCTGCGGGGATCGTCAGTGTGGAGCTCGGGAAGGGAGCAACGAGCACATTGGCCGTGCGCGACACGAGGATAGACGTCGCGCGCCACCTTTCGCCGCCGTCACCGTGCACATACCGGCCCCGTATCGTCACGCCGCCGGGATCGAGTCTGGGATCGATGCCGCTGACTTCGCGGCCTGCGGCCACAACGATGGGCGCGGCTTCAGCAGGATTCGCGGTGTTGGGATAGTAGGTGATGGGATAGGTTTTCCGGACGATTCGGCTCGGAGAGGGAATCACCCGCAGGTAGTATTCGTCCGGATCAAGCGCAGCGATCCGGAATTCACCACGATCATCGGTAATTCCGGAGGCCATGGGCACAAGTATTTTTCCTTCGGGCGAGGAAATGCCCGTGCGAAGAAGTTCAACGCGAGTTCCCGCGACGGGTTCTCCATCCTCGTCAAACGCCCGTCCCGAGACGGTTCCCAGTCCGTTCAGCTCTATCTTGATATCGCGAAGACTTTCGCCGTTGACGATTGTGGCGGGCGGCGCTCCATTTCTGGATTGAAAATTATCCGCAGCAACTCCGATAAAATATTTTCCTGCCGGCACCTGAAAGAATCGAAAACTTCCTGATGCATCGCTGACGGCCGTTTTCACAGGTTTGCTCGAACCGGACACCGACAGCCAGACGCGCGCCCCGCTTATCGGCAAACAATCTGGAGCCTCGCAAACGATTCCCTCGATAGTTCCGGGCGCCCCCAATGATGGAGCTTGCGCCGGGAGCGCACCGGCGAAGAAAGCAATGATGATGAAAATGCATCCGGTCCTGAGAATCATTTCTTCTTTTGAATGGGGACTTCGATATAAACATCTTCGTCGCCTTCAAGCATCACGGTCGCGCTTCCCTCGTAACGTGAATCGGGAGAAATCAAATTGACAACCAGCTTATACGACCCCGGCATCAACCCGGCGCGAATCTCGAATTGGCCGGACGCACTGAGACCGACGTTGTTGAACTGACTGGAGGGATTGTACGGGAGGTCCTTCAGTGGCGTTAGCTGGACTGACGCGAGAAGGGCATTTCCCGGAGCTTCCGGTATTCTTCCGCGGATGGTGCGCGCCGGCAGCACTGCCATCTGAATCGCGTGAACATCCGTTTCGCCGGACCCGGCACGAACCCATTCGGCCTCATTGACGTCGGCCGTGCCCGGATAGTAAGTCGTCACAAAACCGGCTTCCGGGTTGGACGGCAGATAACCGATAGCCGGCCGGGTCGGCGGCGGCATGGACACAACGACGTGATACGTACCGGGATCGAGCCAGAAGAGACGAAACTCACCGCGATCGTTGGTTACCGATGAATTTCCTCGCGGCAGCATCTTTCGTTCGCCGCCTTGATCATCATCTTCGAGAGCCTGCACGCGAGCGCCGCGCATCGGCCGGCCTTCATCGTCAATGACACGGCCGATGATGACAGCGGCCGGCGCCATCCGATACTGGATTGGTTCCGGAGAAGTGTCCGCCGCAGTGTCGATGTCCAGTCCTTTGGTGTCCTCGAGATATCCCTGCTTTGCTCCGACAATGCGGTGATTGCCGGCGGGAATATTTTTGAAGACAAACCGGCCATTGCGATCGGAAATAGATGCATAGTCGGGATTGTCCGGCAGGATCCTTATGGCTGCGCCGGCGACGGGCGCGCCGGTGAGCGTATCCACGGCCTGTCCCTGAATTGTGGCGAGCGCGGGCTTTTCCTGCGATTGGCTGAAAGCGGCAGCTACCAGAAGAATGAAGACGAAGATGCCGCGCTTCAAGTTGCCATGTTTCATGCTCAGCGTTTTTCCGGGACCAGAGTTACCTTCGCGTAATTCTCCACATTGAGATAAGTCTTTGCGGCCTGCTGAATCATTGCGGCATCCAGTTTCTTGTAATAGTTGGGTACATCCCAGACGGTCGCAGGGTCTTCACCGTACTGATATTTGCCGATGAGTTGACCGAGCAGATAGCCGTTGTCCTTACTGTTCGTTTCGAAATCACGCAACAGCGCCTCTCGTTCGTCAGCTAATTGCTTGGGAGTCGGCCCGGACTTCTTGAACGCGTCGATCTCCTGAAGAATGCGTCGTGATAGATCGTCCGCGCGGTCCGGGCTGGAGCCGAATTGAAGAGCAATCGTGTATTCGGACGTGGGAATCTTTTGATAGTTCGGACGCACCGTGATGCTGTAGGTTCCGCCGAGCTGCAATCGAATGGTTTCCAGCAGCCTTACCTGCAGTACTTCCGACATGGCGCGAATCGCGACGCGATTCGTCTGGTTATATTCGAATGGACCCGTGAATACGATCGCAGTCTGGCTTTGAGGTTCGATGCCTTTCTCCACTCTTTTCTCGATAACGCCGGTGGGAGACCGCACGCCCACATCTTTCCAGGTTTCTTTTCGATGGGTTGCGGGCAGGCTTGCCAGATACCGCTCGACGAGCGGCTTCATCGCGGGCAGTTCGAAATTTCCCACGAAAACAAACGTGAAGTCGCTGGCGTCGGAAAACCGGTCCTTGTAGAACGCAAGGGATTTTTCAAGGTTCCACTGATCGACAGTGCCGGGTGTCGGGAGGCGTCTTCTCAAATGATTCTGTGTCAGCGTCGATGTCAGGGTGTCCGCAAACAAAAACTGGGGCGACGCGGTTTGGTTGGCCAGGGATGTTTTCGCCTGCGAAATCTGCACGGCAAACGCAGCGGGATCAGATCTCGGCTGCGTGAATCGCAGATGGATCAACTGGAACATCGCTTCAAGATCCTTTTTCGAGGCTCCTCCGCTCATGCCTTCGTCCAGCTCGCTGATGCTCGGAGATGCGGACGCGGCCTGTCCTGCCAGAATCTTTCTTAAATCGAGAGCGCTGAATTTGGCAAGGCCGCCATTTGAAACCACAGAAGTCGCCGTGGCCGCCGGAATATAGTCGGCGTCGCTGGCGAGCGAAGTCCCGCCCGGACTGGTGGCCCGGAAGATAATTTCATCCTGTTTAAACGTCGTGGGCTTCAGGACAACCTTGACGCCGTTTGAAAGTTCCCATTCGGTGATGCCGAGTGCGTCTTTGGATGTTGTTTTGACGATGGAACCCGGTTCGGGAAGAGTGTCGAGCAATTTGGCTTCACCGACGGTATCGACATACGGTTTCAAATCCTTTGCGGGTGTTGCGTTGAGTACTGCACTCAACCTTGCGTCAGTCGGAGGACGCAGTCCGGCTTTTTGCGGGGCGGTAACGATAACGATGCGATTCTTATTCGGAAGCCAGTCCTTCGCCAGCTTGTTCACTTCATCGAGTGTGATATCCGCGAGGAACCGCTGAGTGATCGCGAATTCGTCATCGATGGTGGGAATAGGTTCCTGATCTGCAAAGTTTCTTACATACTCATCGGCACGCGAACCGGACTCGACCGTATCTTTTTCGGCTTGCTGACGCTCGTAATTGCGGAGTATTTCACGCTTCAGACGGCTTAGCTCCGGCTCCGTAAAACCGAAGCGCGAAGCGCGTTCGGTTTCGGTGACCAAGCCATCCAGCCCCGTCTCGATTCCATCTTCTTTGACTCGCGCCGCTACCTCGATGCTCTCTCGTGGATGCGCAAAAAATGGAGAACGGTTTGCGGATGCCGCGATGAAAGGCGCATCCGCGTCGCGTGATCGTTCCAGGTAACGATTGTTAAGCAACCCCGTGACCAGGTGGTCCAGGATACTTTGCCTGTAATCGCCGACCGTGCCCTGTGGACGAGCCGGCACGAGTGCGTTGATGCCGACGCTTGCAGATGTCGCTTCGCGGTCCCCAAGAATCAGAAAGTCTGTTCCAGCGCGGTCCGGTATGGTGTACGAGGGCCGGGGCTTCGGCGAAACGGCTGCTGGAATCGATGCAAAGTGTGTCTTGATCAGGTTCTCGATTGCTTTTTTGTCGAAATCCCCAACGGCAACAACCGCCATCAAATCGGTCCGGTACCAATCCGTGTAAAACTGTTTCAAACGTTGCGGAGGGAACTGTTGAAGGATTTCCGTCTTTCCGATGGGAATCCGGTCGGCGTAACGTGAGCCCTTCAAAATGATCGGGAACGTTCTGTCCTGAAGCCGCGCGCCCACGCCACGGCGCAGACGCCACTCTTCCATGACGACCGAGCGCTCGCGCAATAATTCGCTCGGGTCAAACAATACGTTATGAGCCCAGTCTTCCAGGATGAGCATCGCGCGATCCATCGTCGCAGGCTTGTCTGTCGGAACCTGAAGCATGTACACCGTTTCATCAAAACTCGTATATGCGTTCAGGTCTGCGCCGAAGCGCATGCCGAGGGACTGTATGAATGTTGTTATTGCGTTTTTGGGAAAGTGCGTGGTCCCGTCGAAAGCCATGTGTTCGACGACGTGGGCCAGGCCCTGTTGATCGTCGTCTTCCAGAATGGAGCCCGCTTTAACAACCAGCCGCAGCTCTGCGCGTTTTTCCGGTTTCTTATTCGCGCGAATGTAGTATTTCAAGCCGTTCGGAAACTGCCCGATCGTGACTTGTGGATCAACGGGAATCGCCGCGGTCAGTGGCGCCGTTTGGATCGGAGTCGGCGCGGTCTGCCGCACTCCGGAAAGAGAAGTCGTAACGACGAACAGGGCTGCGAGAAGCGTCAACTGCAGGCGAGCACGGAGATTCATGAGGTTTCCCCTTCGTAAGTCGTGTGAAGAGGATTATACGCTGGCGGAGAAATTACAAATTTATTGTTCCGCTCTTTGCTTCCGGCGCAGGAATCGCTCTTTGAGATCGGGGCCGAATTCCTTCAGGACATTCGAAAATGTATCCGTTGAAATCATGATCGCCAGCTTCTGGCCGGCGCTGGACGCTGAGCGCAGGTTCGGTGAATATGTTGTGGAGATTCCTGTCGCAATCGCATTCCCCAGAAACTCCGATGTATTGAGAGTCCGGCGGCCGGCATCATTCCGGGATACCGCAATTTGACTCAGAGCGCTTGTCAGGCGGGACCATGTGGTGCCACTTCCGATGCGGAAATAACGTGGATCCTGGCGAAGCACGACGGGAAAAAACGCCTCCGTCATCATATTGCCGACGATCTGGTCGGCGGAGGATCGGGCATAACGAGTGGCAAATCTCGCAACACTGTTGGAAGGCAAGCTGCCGTCATTCCTGTTTGGCGTCAGGAAAGTCATGACTCCTGCCAGGGCATACGTTGGCCAATCAAAGGAATCGTGGCTGGCAATATTCCATTTTTGGCGGGGAGTGAGGGGCATAAACGGAGCCGAAGACTCCACCGTTCTGTAGTTGGGAAGCACTCCAAACAAACGCTTGTCGGTCTTCGCCGGCGCGGGATCGGCCGCTTGACCGGGAGCTTGGGCCTGTACGGGCAAAATCTGAAAAATAATAGAAATCAGGATAGCGAATGTGTACTTCAAAACTTCCTCCGGTTTGGACTACGTTGCAGGCGCGGCGCGGGTTACAGGCACACAGGGTTGACTAAATGTTCAGGTTCGTACCGATGTTGCGTTCGAGGGCGCGTTCGTAGACAAGCTTTGCGAGGG
>CAZWGA010000004.1:40698-168390 GCA_964633285.1 uncultured Solibacteraceae bacterium
AGGTTCGTACCGATGTTGCGTTCGAGGGCGCGTTCGTAGACAAGCTTTGCGAGGGCGACATCTTCGATGGCGACTCCGCCTGACTTGAACAATGTGATATCCGATTCGGCGGTACGGCCGGGCTTGAATCCGGCAATAACATCGCGGAGTTCAGCGCAGTCCTCCCAGTGTCTGCGGCCCGACTCGATGACGCCAAGGAATTCTCCGGCCTCCATCCTTATCTGTTCGAGTGAGTCGACGACGATGCGATTCGCACGCATGACGGCCTCATCATCGATCTCGCGGCGAAGCAGGAGGTTTCCACCGGCAGCGTTGATGTGAGTGCCCGGTTGCAGCCATTCACCCTTCAACACGGGCTCACGGCTGCTCGTGATGGTTGTGACGATCCGGCTGGTGCGAACAGCTTCTTCCGGGGAGTCTGCCGGCGCGAGTTCGGCTTTTACCTGAGGCTGCATTCTGGAGATGAATGCATCCCGGCGCTCGGCCCGTTTGTTGATGATCCAGACTCGTTTTAATTTGCGAACCGCATCCAGTGCGAGCAACTGCGATTGGGCCTGCCATCCCGCCCCGAAGAGTGCCGCCTCCCGGACATCCGGATTCGACATCGCTCGTGTGGCCAGACCTGTTGCGGCGCCCGTACGTTTCTGGCCGAGGGCATCCGCTTCCATCATGGCGAGGAGATCCGTCGTTTTTGCGGAATAGAGGAAGAAGAAGAAGCGGGCTTTGCCTGCGGTGACGGCATAAGCCTTGTAACCGAAATATCCGGGAATGGCGCCGGCCATTATGTGAAGGGTTGCGCCCGGAAGGCGCAGGCGGTTTCTCGGATTCGTCCAGGCGCGGCCGGTGGCCTGATCCCGAAACACCGCGTCCAGAACGTCGATGACTTCCGGCATGGAGACGAGTTGTTCAACATCGCGTTCCTTGAGATACAGGATCTTTCCGTCTCCACTCATTTCGTTTCCATCACGAAAACACCGTCCCAGTCTTCGCCAGGCGAGGTCTGCTTCAAGTGGGCGCAACGTTCAACGTACATGCTGGAGACGAAGTCATTCGGATGGAGAGCCAGCGACTCACGAAACGCGGCGGCGGCGTCATCCCAGCGGCGTTCCCGGTAGAACTTCAGCCCATGGCGGAAGCTGTTGAGAACTTCCATGATGTTCGGGAATGTTTCTTCCGAGTGATAGTCGACGATTTCGAACAATCCTACAGGCTGAGTCTTTCCCTTGACCACAACGCGATCGATTTCCCTGGAACGATAGGTGCCGCGAAGTTTTTTGAATGTGAATTCACTGATCAGCAGATGAGCGTGGTACTGCTTGCAGGCGCTTTCCAGGCGCGACGCCAGGTTGACGCCATCGCCGATGACCGTGTAATTCATGCGGCGCGGAGATCCGATGTTTCCCGATACAATCGAATCGGTATTGATGCCGATGCCGATGTCGATCGGTTTCTTGCCCCCGGATGTGCGCTGAAGATTGTATTCGTTAAGTTCCCGCAGCATGTTGATTCCTGCCCGTACAGCCCGATCCTCGTCATCGCCGTGATTGATCGGCGTGCCGAAAATCGCCATGATCGCGTCGCCGATGAACTTGTCGAGCATTCCACCTTCAAACTGGATGCAGTCCACCATGACGGTGAAGTATTCGTTTAGCAGGCTGACGGTTGCCTGGGGCCCCAGTTCTTCGGTCAGTGTCGTAAAACTTCGGATGTCGGAGAAGAGAACGGTCGCAATGCTGCTTTGACCGCCGAGGATTTCCGCTCCTGCCTGGACAAGTTTCTCCGCGACGAGCGGATCCATGTATCGAGAGAACGTGGACTTCATCCGTTTTTCACTGGTGATGTCTTCAATCATGACCAGTGAGCCCAGCTTCTTCTTTCGCGTGCTGAACAATGGCAGAATCGAGACGTTCGCGGAGACGCTCTCCTCCGCGATGATCAACTCTGCATCCATGGTTACTTCCTGCGTCTGCTTCTGACCGACAAGCTCGATCTTTTCCGCCACCCACGCGTTGCTTCCCGCGAACACTTCCTCAGCGTGCTTCTTGAGAATGCTTTCAGGCGGAGTCTTCAGAATTCTCAATCCTGCCGTGTTGCACGTGACGACGGCGCCGTCCTCATTCAGCGTGATGACTCCGCTCGACATACTTTCCAGAACACTTTCGTTGTAGTTCTTCATGTTCTGGACGTCATCGAAGAGTTTTGCGTTCTCCAGCGCGATCGCTATCTGTGACGTGAATGCCTTCAAGCGCGCTTCATCCTCCGCGATGAAAGTGCCGCCATGCTTGTTCAGCACTTGTGTCACGCCGATGGTCCTTCCATTCTTGTTGATGACGGGAACGCACAACATCGAACGGGTGAAGAAACCCGTCCGTTTGTCGAAAGACGGATTGAAACGAAGATCGGCATAAGCGTGCGGGATATTCACGCTTTCGGAAGACTGGAACACCGTGCCCGCAATACCAACGTGATTGGGAAACCGGATCTGCGTGGCGCCGAGTCCCTCGCCCACTTCCGTGTACAGTTCATTCGTCTTGTCGTCGTTCAAAAACAACGTTGAGCGTTCTGCGTCCAGCATTCGCGTGATGGTGCCGATCAGCTTCTGCAGCAGCGGACCCAGCTTGATTTCCGTTGAGACTTCGGAAACGACTTTCAACAGCTCGAGCTGCTGCTGCCGATCACGTTCTGAATCTTCCGCTGTTCGCCGGTTCTCCAGCGCGATCGCGGCCTGGCGTACCAGAGCTTCGAGCAGTTCCAGATCGTCCTGGTTGAAGTCTCCATCCTTCTTGTTAAGGAGTTCGGCTGCGCCGATGACGTGGCTTTTGAGGGTTCGAAGCGGGACGCAGAGAATGTTTCTCGTGACGTAGCCGGTGCGTTTATCGACTTCCGGGTTGAAACGTTCATCGGCGTACGCGTCGGCGATGATAAGGCCGCGGCCCGTGGTGAAGACATGTCCCGCTACACCGAGTTGATTCAACATCCGGACTTCGCGCGTGAACTTACCGGTCTTGATGCGCGTATACAGCTCGCCTGTTCTCGAGTCGTTGAGGAAGACCGATCCCTGCTCGGCTCCGACCGTTTCCGCCGTAAAGTGCGCAAGCACATCCAGTGCCTCGCTGAGATTCCCGGCTACGGAAATCTTGTTCGAGACGTCGAGCAGCAGTTCAGCGAGATGTGCCCGCCGGCGCGGTTTCTGAGGCGACGCGGGTTTTTTTAAGGCTTTCATTCAGCTCTTCTAACTTTTCACGAAGACTCGCGATGGTCTGATGAAGCTCCGCCTTTTCATGATCATATTGCAATTCGAGGCCGCGCAGCTTTTCTTCGTATCGAGCTTCCTTTAATTCCATCTGATCCCGCAGCTCAACGATACTGGCTCGCAACTGGCGGATTTCCTCATTCGCGCCGGAGACAGCCTGCTGGATGTGCTCGCGTTCTTCGAACCGGACTTTTTCAAGCTCCTCGCGAAGCGCCAGGATCGTGTCTTTAAGAAGTTTAAGCTCAAGATCTGCGTTCATACATCAAACAGAAAAATAGCCACAAAAAAGGCAAGAAAATCTCTGAATTCTTGTGCTTTTTTGTGGCTAAAAGCTACTTAATTCCTGCGAGTTCCTGCAAGAGGCGCCAGTTTTCCAGCCGCTCCTGCCGCGTCGAGATCAGCGTTTGTGAGGGATTGCCCTCTTTGTCGAAGTGTTTCGCGAACCGGCCCTCGGATCTGGCGAACGTGATGAAATCGACGGCTTCTCCCGTTTTGGGATTCACATACCAGTCGTCTTTGACGTTCGGGTTCCCGGCCAGGCTCAGGCGTTGCTTGAAGCCCGGTCCTTTTCGCGGATCATAAATAAAGATGGGGAAGCTTCGCGAATCCGCCGCCAGTTTTGCCTGATGCTCGGCCATGTTGTCGCCGACGCCATGTTCAGGCTGGCAGGTCGTGAATACATTGATGATCGCCGGGCCAGGATATTCATTGGCGTCCATGACGGCTTTGTAGAAGTGGTTCACATGGGAACACGTGGTCTGGGCGACATAAACGTCTTTGTGCATCATGCAGATGTTGGCGAGTTCCTTGCGATTTTCTTTTTTGCCGGGAATCGCCTTGCCGTGGAAGCTCATCTTCGCATCCTGGCCCTTAAAGGAACTCGTGGAAGTCTGACCGCCTGTGTTGGAGTACACCTGGGTATCCAGCACGATCACCTTGATATCCATTCCGGCGGCAAGCATTCGCGACAGCGATTGGAATCCGATGTCGTTCATCGCGCCATCACCGCCGATAATCCAGAGCCGCTTCTGATGCCAGCCTTGAGTATCCCACTTCGCGCGAACGCCCATTGCGACCGCCGGAGCGTTTTCAAAAAGGGAATTGGTCCAGGCAACCTGATAGGGGTTGTATGGATATGTCGATGTGTACACCGTGTTGCAGCCTGTTGCCGCAACGATTCCGATATTGTCCTTTCCGTAGACGAATCCGGTTGCGGCAAGCATCATTCGCAATGCGGTTGCTTCGCCGCATCCCATGCAGGAACCGGCTCCGCCGACGTATAGCAGCGAACGTTCCGCCAGCATCATGTCGGCCAGCGCTTTTTCGTTGATATATTTCTTCGGAGTCTCAGGCATGCTGCGGTAGAAGGTGAACGCGGACTTGTACCATTCCATGTTCTCGTCGTTCTTCGCGATCATCTTCAGCGCATTGTGATCGCCGCATGCATCGACGCACTCGGCACAGCCTTTACATTTTGTTGGATCGATGAAGATTCCGAATTTACCGCCCTGTCCCGGGTTCTTCTTTTCGACGACGGTGTAGTACTTGTTGGTAATACCCCATTGCGCGGCCATCGTTTTGCGTTGTTCTTCGTCGGCAATGTGCGAGAGCTTTTCTTCCAGAGCCGGTGTCTCCGCGACCTTTCCCAGAATTGCCGTGTCCGGGCATTCCGTTACACAGTCCATGCAACCGACGCAGTTCTCCGTTATGAACAGCGGAATGTCGGGAGCGATGTAGCTGAAATCACGGAAAGCCGCAGTGGCGGCAGGAATGACGCTTCGCGCAACCTGATCGTCCGCTTCCAGACCCTTTTCTGCGGTGCCGTCATTGTATGCGCCGATAACGCGCGAGTTGAAGTCCTCGGTATCGACTACATTGATGTGAATATCCGCCGCGAGTTCTTCAACCGGAACGTCGATTCTTTCACCCATTACGTTTAACTCCTTTTAATTTACAGCGACCTGGCCCTTACCGGGATTGGCAACCATCACGTCTCGTGGAATTTCCAGCAATTCTTGATAGCCCCGTGAAACCGCCTTCAGGTTGTCCTGTACGACGCGTTCACCGCGCTTTCCGAAATACTTTCTCAATGCTTTTTCAACTCCCTGGAATAGAGCTTCATCACTGATGCCGCTTTCGGATGTGAACGGCGTAACGCGAAGGAACACTCCCAGCAGAACGATGCCCTGCATGCGCTGTTGCAAATCGGCCAGCGAAGAAACTTCTTTCGCAATCTTCACCGTATCGAGCGCAAACACGCGGGCGTTTTTCTGGATCAGGTTCCTTCGAGCAAAAGCAGGTATTGCGGCCCAGATTTCGGCTGGCTCGGTCTTTGGACTCTGAACGAACACCATGCCGTTATCGGACAATCCGGCCAGCGGATTCTCGAGATTGAACGCATTCACGTCGTTCAATGGAATGAATTCCACATGTTCGAGCTCAGAGTGAACGCGAATATGATCCTTCGCGATCGTCAGGTAATACGTGGTGGGGAGCCCCTTCTTTTCCGAACCGTATTTTGGATAAGCCTGCACGTCCATGCCGAAGACTTCGCCGGCGATGGTCGCGATGACTTTGTTTGTGGTGACCGAACCGTAGCCACCCACCGAATGGCCGCGCATCGAGAACGAACCCGGAGTGCGGACATCGGGATCAAGGGGGACCGGCAGCGCCGTTTCATGCTTGATACCGACAGTGAAGTACATCCGCGGACTCTCGCTGCGCATGTTCTCAACGATCGAAATGAAATCGCCGGCGCGCACATCGCGGCTTCCGAGTCCGGCCGAACCGCCGAAGAAGCGCGGCACGCGGTCGAGTTCGGGATATCCCGGTGTTCCGGCGACAGCATCGGCGAATGCAGCTTTGATTTCGCAAAGCAGGGGATTGGATTGCATCATGGGGATGTCGAGCCGCTCGACGACTGAAATTGCCTTGCAATGCCTGAGGGCTTCGACCACCTCGATCGACGGGAATGGCCGCCAGCACGTGATGTGCAGCAGACCCACTTTGACGCCCAGTTTTTCGCGAATGTAATCCACAACCGCTTCGCCAGTCTCGATCATGCAACCGGATCCAACAATGGCGTAATCCGCGTCTTCCAGACGGTACGGCATGACGACGTCGTACTTGCGGCCGGTGAGGCGAGTGTATTCATCCATCACGGCCTTCAAGGTCGGCAACACGCGGTCGTACCATTTTCGCTGCGCAATCTTTCCTTTCATGTAGGCGTCCTGGTTCTGGACAACTCCGGACATCAGAGGAACCCGGGGATCGAACAAGGGGCGCGTGCCTTCCGAAGGATGTCCTACGAACTGTTTCATCAGTTCCGGTTCAGGCAGTTTCACGTTTTCGATCGTATGTGTCGTGAGGAATCCATCTTGAACATTAAGGAAGGGAGTTTCGGTTTCTTCAGCAGTCCTGCGGGCAATCAAGGCGAGATCGCCGGCCTCCTGGGCGTTCCGCGCAAAGACGGCGCCCCAGCCGCAGTCTGCGACTCCGTACACGTCATCGTGTCCCGCATGAACATTTAAGGAATGCGACGTGAGAGCGCGCGCTCCGATATGAAACACAACAGGCAGGCGTTTGCCGGAAATAGTGTAGAGCACTTCCTTCATCAGAATGAGACCCTGGCCTGACGTGAAGTTGGTAACGCGCCCGCCCGATACGGCGAACCCTTCGCAGGTGCTGGCGGCGCTGTGCTCGGATTCCGGTTCGATGAACGCCAGTTCTTCGCCCCAGAGATTGTGCGTACCGTTCGCGACTTCAGCCTGATATCCGCCTCCCATGGTCGTGGAAGACGTGATCGGGTACGCACAGGCTCCCTGAGTTATGTGGGTTTCGACCCAAACCACCATTCCCGCTCCATCGGAAGTTGTAGGAATACCTGGAAATGGGGGCTTATGTTCGGTCGATGATGATTCCCGCTCCGTTACAGGGGCCTGACCGTTTAGAGTGGTGCTCACGCTGCCTCCTTACTACCTTGCTCACTGTGCTTTGAACGCGCAAAAGTTTATCACAAAAACTTCCTTGCCATTGGGGGTATCTACTACTATCCTTGGCGTCCATTAGCGCTTCGAATACTGTGTAGCAGCCTTCCCTTCGGAGGTTTTTCATGCCGGCTCCAGCAGGCGCCAGAGAACATCAGGTCGTCTTTCGTGGTCTGGAGGTTTTGCGGCTGATGGGAGAGCGAATCGAAATCCGCCACGACGTCGATGGCGAAGATCTTCAACTCGTCATGGCGTTCATGAGAGACATCGCGCATCGATGTCTCGCTAATACTGAAGGGATTTTGCGGCTCGCATCCATGGAGCAGAACATCGCCAATCATCAAACGGCGCAATCTCTCTTCGTGGAACTGAACGATCCGGCTGCGATGATCGTGCCTGACGAGTTCGCAGCGCGTTGCCGGGTTTACACGAATATGCTCTCGAGATCCATTTTCGAAGATCGCCACTGCGTCGGCGTGCTCGATTTTGATCTCTCAACGCTGAGTCAGTTTTATGAATGGGAACGTGAAGTCGAGGAACTCGCCCGAACCCACAGCCCGATGCTTCACCGTCTCGAATTGAAATACACCGCCCCGCACTGCATTTGAAGCCGGTTAATTAAAGATTTTCCACAGCATGTCGGAGAGTTGGGAAGGCGCAAACGGTTTTTGAAGGTAGAGAGTGGTGTCGCCGCTCACGCCGTTTTGAAAGGCGGCGTCACCAGGATATCCCGAGATATAAAGGAAGCGCGTTTCCGGCCGGATTTCATGAACGCGATCAACGACGTCGCGGCCACCCATCCTTGGCATGACCATGTCGGTAATGATGAGATGGATTTCACCGTTGTACTTATCGCACACGTCGAGTGCTTCCAGTCCATCGCCGGCAATGAGAACTTTGTAGCCCCAGCCCGTCAGGATTCCATCGACCAGCGCCCGGAGTTGACTCTCGTCTTCAACAACCAGAATCGTTTCTGATCCGCGGCGGGGTTGTCTCAAAGACGAAATCTTTGCTCCGGATGGGACAGTGCCGGATACGCGCGGTAGATAAATTTTGAAAGTGGTTCCATGGCCCGGTTCGCTGTAGACCCAGATGTATCCACCGGCCTGCTTCACAATGCCGTACACCATGGCGAGTCCCAATCCTGTTCCTTGCCCCAGATCCTTTGTTGTGAAGAACGGCTCGAAGATACGCTGCCGGGTGGTTTCATCCATTCCCGCGCCCGTGTCGGTTACGGTGAGCAGAATGTACTCTCCCGGAACAACCTTCACGCTCCATTGGTTGGAAGAGCTGTCAACGAGCGTGTTGGATGCGTTGATCGTGAGCGTGCCTCCACTCGGCATGGCATCCCGGGCATTGACGGCCAGATTCATGATCACTTGTTCGATCTGCGTGGGATCTGCATTCACATTCCCCAGTCCCGGTTCGACATCGACGCGAATCTCGATGTTTTCATTGACGAGGCGTCGAAGCATTTTCCCGACTTCGATGATGATGGATCCAACGTCGAGAATTTGCGGTCGAATGACTTGTTTCCGGCTGAATGCAAGAAGCTGCCGCGTGAGAGAGGCGGCGCGATGCGCGGCCTTGACGATCGGGACCATGTTCTGACGCGCCGGTGAATCCTTGGGAAAATCCGACATCAGCAGCTCGGCGTGACCCACAATGATCGTTAAAAGATTGTTGAAGTCATGCGCGACACCTCCAGCGAGGCGGCCTAACGCTTCCATCTTTTGCGACTGTACCAACTGCGATTCAAATTTTTTCCGTTCGCTCGCGCGTTCGAGCGCGTAGCGGATGGAGCGCCTCAGAGACCTTGCCTGGATTTCGTCTTTGACAATGTAGTCCTGAGCTCCTGTGTGCAGTGCTTCAATCGCGGTTTCCTCGTCGTTGGTGCCGGTGAGTACGATGACCGGAATATCCGGAGCAAATGTATGAAAGCGTCTTATCGTGGACAGGCCCTGCGCATCGGGCAACGACAGATCCAGCAGGACCAGGTCGATGTGCTCGCGGCCAATGCGGCCAAAAGCTTTTTCGAGAGTTCCGACGGAATCAAGATCAAATCCCGGCAGGTCGAGACACTTTTCGTTGAGAGCTTCCAACACCAGCCGCGTGTCGCCGGGGTTGTCCTCAACGAGCAGGATCCTGGGTCTCGGAGCAGAACCTGCCGCTGCCGTCTTTGAATTTTTCCTGCTCACGCTGGAAGTGGGAGCCGTGCCGTCTTCAGCCAGAATTCCTCAATGGACCGGACGACAGCACAGGACTGCTCCCAATCGCTTCCTTTGGCGACCACGCAGTTCGCCTGAAGATCATACGCTTTCGAAATATCCTCTTCTGCCTTCGATGTCGTCAGCACCACAACAGGAATGTGCCGCAGAGCCGGGTTGCTCTTAATTTCGGCGAGAACCTCCCGCCCGTCTTTTTTGGGAAGATTCAGGTCCAGAATGACGAGGTTCGGGCGTCCGATCGATGCATCTTTGAGCGTTGTCATGGCTTCCTCGCCATCAGTGGCAACGCGGAGATTCATGGTGACGGGATCGCTTTGAAAAGCCTCGCGAGCCAGCCGAATATCGCCTGGATTGTCTTCAATTAATAGAATGTCGATAACCTGTTTCACTGTTTCGGTCATAACCCGAGTTCTCCTCAAGCCGGCGCATGGTGTTCCGAAGACCAGCCTGCTGGAAGTGTGAAGTAAAAAATGGATCCGCGGCCGGGCGTCGATTCCACCCAGATCTTGCCGCCATGACCCTCGACAATCCGTTTGCAAATTGCCAAGCCGATTCCGGTCCCTGGATATTCGGAGGCCAAATGCAAACGTTGGAAGATGAGAAAAATCCGGTCGACATGATCCAAACCGATGCCGATACCGTTATCCGAAATCGAGAACAGCCACCCATTCTTGTCTTCCGACGCTGAAACTTGAATTTGGGGTGGCTCAGTGCCGCGGAATTTGACGGCATTCCCGATGAGATTTTGAAAAAGCTGGATAAGTTGGCGGTGATCCGCCTTGACGGCGGGCAGACCTCCGCAATTAATGGTCGCCTGAGCATCCGCGATCGCTTTTGACAGATTGTGGATGGCTTCCTGTACCGCAACGTTGCAATCGACGGCGCCGAAGGGTTTGTGCTTGAAACCGACACGGGAATACGCCAACAGACCTTCGATCAACGCCTGCATGCGGCGAGCCCCATCTATCATGAATCCGAGAAATACATCAGCATCCGCGTCGAGTTTTCCCTTATACCGGGTTTCGAGGAGCTGCGCGTAACTGGTCACCATTCGAAGCGGTTCCTGCAGGTCGTGCGACGCGACGTGGGCAAATTGCTGGAGTTCTGCGTTGGACTGTGCGAGATCCTCGGCCTGTTTCGCCAGCTTTTCCGCGCGCTTTCGCTCTGTGATATCGCGGATCGAACTGAAGACCAGGTTTCCTTCGTCTGTGGTCAACGGATTGAAACTGATCTCGATCGGAAGCTCCGTCCCATCCCGCCGCCGTCCGATCAGTTCGATGTAGGAACCCAGAATCCCGGTCGGCTGATCGGAAAAAACATCAAGGAAGTGATCCTGTGGATGCCCGTGGATGTCTGCAGGCACAAGGAGTTCGATGGGTTGATGAAGCAATTTCTCCCGCGAATAGCCGAACAGGCGTTCGGCCTGCGCATTCACCAGAACTATTCTTCCGTCGGAATCGATAATGACAATTGCATCCGGCGCCGATTCAAGAAGAGCACGGAACCTTTCTTCGGACCTCTTGCGGTCTGTAATATCGCGAATCGCGCCGGATACGAGTGAGCCGTCTTCGGTTCTCAGCGGTCTTAGATTGATCTCGACCGGAAACTCGGTCCCATTCTTGCGCCGTCCCTGAAGTTCAAGTCCCGGTTCGAGGAGTTTTCCCTGTACATTTTCACCGTACTGTTCGTGAGGAACCGCTTCGCCACCTCGCAGCCAGCGGGGAACCAGCATTTCAATGGGCGAACCCAGCAATTCGTCACGGTCGTAGCCGAACAGGCTCTCTACTTGAGAGTTGCTCAAAACGATTCGCCCGGAAGGATCGACGATGATCATGGCGTCGGGAGCGGCTTCGAGTAATCCGTGCAGGCGGGCCTCAAGGAGTTTCCCCTGGCGGGCGTATTTCAGTTGAGCGGTATCACGGATGTTGATCGCAAGAATTTTTTTGCCCGCATCGGTTTCCTCCAGGAGTTGATACGCCACCTCAACATCAATGAGCTTGCCGCTTTTCGTCTTTTTGATCGAATCGTAGATGGCGTTACCGGTAGCAAGCGCAATGTCCCGCCGTCGATCGGATTCGGCGGCACGTTCCTCCGGTACGAGGAGCGCCGTAAACGATTTGCCCAGAGCCTCTTCCGCGGAATAACCGAACACGCGTTGAGCGGCTTCATTCCATGACAAGATGATTCCGGTTTCCGTAATGGTAAGAATCGGGCCGAGGAAGTGATCAACAAACGAAGGATTAGGAGGATTGGCTTTCATATCGCATCGTGCTTTGAGTCTTCCTTGATTGCCGCTCCAAATATCTCTACGGTCTCTTTACGATGTCTGGGTAAATCCGCCCCAATCAGTTGTCGTACTTTATCCTACTGGTTCATAAAAGCAACTACAAAAACAGCGATAGCTGAAATAGCAGTGATTCATGAGTTTTTAATATCAGCGTGTCGTTAAAGCGATCGCCCCAAGTTCAGCTATCATTAGACGCCAAATGTCTATCAAAGGGTTTAAGTCGGGAGCGGTTGCGGCAGGAATCAAAGCGGGCGGGGCGCTGGACCTGGCCATGATCTATTCGGAAAAACCGGCGCTGGCTGCAGCCGTATTTACTCAAAACACCTTTATGGCGGCGCCTCTCGTCGTAACGAAAGAGCACCTTCAGGACTCCGAACATCGCGTTCGTGCGGTCCTCATCAATTCAGGGAACGCCAATGCCGCAACGGGTAAGGCCGGCATTCAAGCCGCCCGCGCGTGTGCGGAGTCGGTTGCAGCGCAGGCGGGATGCAGGGTTCAAGAGGTTCTTGTTTCGTCAACGGGAGTGATCGGCCGGGAACTGCCTGTTTCGGTCATTCAGCGTTCGATACCGAAACTCATGTCATCCCTTCTTCCCGAAAACATCGAGTTGCTTGCGCGCGGCATCATGACAACAGACACATTTCCGAAAGTGGCTTCGACGGATGTGAGTGGCGCCGGTATCGCTGGAGTGGCGAAGGGAGCCGGGATGATTCATCCCGACATGGCCACGATGCTTTCCTTCATCATGACGGATGCGGAGATATCTCACGCTGAACTGGATGAGGCGTTGCGTTATTCAGTTCACCGGTCTTTCAATTCCATTTCCGTCGATGGCGATACGTCGACCAACGATATGGTCGTTGTTCTTGCCAACGGCGCGTCCGGAATCCGGCCCGAAAGCGGTGCGTTTCGGCGAGGATTGTTGGATGTGTGCACGCGACTGGCAACGGCCATTGTGCGCGACGGCGAAGGCGCTACCAAATTCGTGGAAATCCAGATCGAAGGAGCGCCGACCGATGAAGCGGCACACACGATCGGCCGCACCATCGCTCGTTCTCCGCTGGTGAAGACGGCAATCTATGGCGCCGATCCCAACTGGGGCCGAATCGTTGGGGCTATTGGAAATTCCGGCGTTCCCTTGAAATCAGACCGCGTCGAAATTTATATAGGCGGCGTTCCGATCTCCCCGGCGACGCTCGAACAGGCTCGTCAGAAACTGACCGAAAAAGAAATTCAAATCCGAGTGGTTCTCGATTCCGGTTCCGGATCCGCACGAGTCTGGACTTGCGATTTGACCGAAGGCTACATTCGCATCAATGCCGACTACACCACTTGAAACGGACACGCTGGATCAAACTTTCTGTCGTTAGTGTTCTTTCTGTCCTCCTTTTTTTCATCGTACGCCGTGCGTTTCTGGTGATCCTGCTGGGACTCAAAATCTTCGGCCATAGCGATCCCATGAATGCATGGAAAGGGCCGGTCGTCCATACGACTTTGATTCGTGGCGGCGTACCGACGGACTTGTACCGGACCTCGGGCTCTTTTTCGCCGATGCTTATCGTCCATGGTGTGAATCCCACCGGCAAAGACAGCGTCGATCTTGTACGAATTTCCGAAGCCCTCGCCCAGATCGGTTACGAAGTCTACGTTCCGGATCTGGTCGAAATGCGCAAGGTTCATCTGCGTCCCGAGGAAGCGCAGACGATCAAGGCAGTATTTCAAACGATCGGCCGTGATGCGGGTATCGCGTGTTTCAGCTACGGTTGCGGTCCCGCACTGGTATCGGCAGCGGATCCGGATGTGCGCGATCATGTCCGATTCGCGATTGCTTTCGGCGGCTATTTCGATATTCGTGAGGCTCTCGAATTTGTCATCACCGGTCCGGAAAACGAGTATGCCTATCTTAAGTGGATTTATCTTTCAGCCAATGCCGACCTGCTCGATCGGGAAGAAGATCGCGGGCGGATTCGCGAGATTGCCAGAGAGAAGCGCATCCGGTTCGACGAAACTCAATCTCCCGATGCGCGAGCGCTGCTGGAAGTTTTTTCGGCGCCGACAGTGGCCGATTTTCGTGCCCGCTTGCGTACCGGGCCGGCAAGCCTGACGAAGCGGCTTGATGCGTTGTCGCCATCACGATTTGTGAAGGATCTCCGGGCTCCATTGGTCTTGATTCATGGAGTCAACGATCCCGTTATTCCCGCACAGCAGAGTATTGAATTTGCCGATGCCGCTGCTGCGAATGGATTGAGTCACACCCTGACCTTGCTTCGCATGTATGGGCATGTGAATCCGGTTTTGCCGGAGGTAAGGCCGGGAAGCCTGGTGAGCTTTTATATTCCGGAGACGTTTCGATTCCTTCGTGTGGTGAATGAACTGATTTCGCGCAGGTGAACCACAAAGACACCGGGAAATTCCTTTTCTCCGGGTCTTTGTGGTTTGTGATCAGGACTCTTACTTGGCTTTCTTCGCGGTGAATTCCTGCGGCATGCCGCCTTCGGCCTGGCGGGTGAACTTGATTTCGTCGCCGCTGACCGTGCCGGTGTAACTCATCACTACTTCACCACCACGTCCCTGCTGTTTTTGCTTGAACTTGATGGTGCTGCCGCTGATGGTTCCTTCCTCAATCGGGTTTTCACCGCCGCGCGCGCCCTGAGTCGAGCCCGTCAGCTTTCCGCCGTCGGCTTTCAGCGTGATGGTCAGCATCTGAGTACCGCGGCCGCCTTGAATTTCAGCCATCCATTTCCCGTCAACGGCATTCTGCGCCAGAACGAGTCCGGCAAAGGCCAGTAGACAAACCACTAACATGCAAACTCTTACTTTCATTGAGATTCTCCCTTGGTTAAATGAGGTTTCAAACACTCCGTTTAGGCTTAATCCGATATCACATACGCTTGTCAAAGCGTTCACGTTACAGGCTTCTAGTCAATACGGATTGATCCGGCTGCCTGAATCCATTCTTCCGAGCCATTTATACGGAATCCGACAAATTTGTATAGTCCTTTCTCTGTTGTTGAGGAAACATCGAACTCAGACCGGCCCTCCCCATTGAGATGCGTTTCAAAGGCCTGAACGGGGCCGCCATTTAATGTGTAGTGCAGCGAGACATCCTCATTTCCGAGTGGCTTGATGGACAGCCAATACCTTTGTCCGGCGGCCGCCATTGCCGGCTGAATCTCGAGTTGGTATTTAGGAATCGCATGATATGCAACAGGTGGAACGGATGCAGCCAGGAATTCCTGTGTCACATCGAAGAGATGGAACTTCGAATACTTCATGACGACGACAGGCCCTCGTTCCACAATTCCCTTCGTGATGACTTCTCCCCAACCCCAATACAACGACTGAATGGACTCGTCGGCATATGCCATTCGGAACAGTTCGCCCTGCGACGTATCCCAGGAAAGATCGGGTTCCTCGGCGTCACTCAAATAAATAGTCGTGTTCGGCTGCAACCACGGATGTTGACGCTGAAGATCCTCGATACTGTTTTGCGCCAGCCGCGAAGACCATCCGAGGCTGCGGTTATCGCGGGAATCGTTGCGTACCGCCATCGCACAGATGCCTGTGAGAATTGCACCGGTCACCGCCAAAGTTCCCATAGCCGCGACGGCATGGTATTCGGCAAGCTTCCGGTATGCAGTCTCCACGAGCACGCCAATCGCGATGGAAAATCCTGCAAGAGGAAGGAACAAATAATAGGGAAGGAAGTGTTCGAACAACGGAAGCGCGGGGCCGATGCCGATGAAAAACCACAACAGTCCCGCCGCTATCCATCGGCGTTCCGGCCGAAAAAGAATCCAGAAAGCCAGCACAGCCATACCGGCCGCAAAGATTTTCAGAATCCGGATCTGCCACCGATCCAGATGTCTTGCTTCCGTTTGCCAGCCCGACGGCAGGTTTAACGCCCACGTGAGAGCCTGGCCCGCGTTCGTAAGAATGGTCCGGTCCAGCGCGAATCGATATGCGACTTCCGGACCCGGCCGTTTCAATATCGATTTGAAAGCGGGACGCTGGACTCCAAGGTATCCGAAAACCAGAACGGCATAGACGGCAAGAATTGCGATATGCACACGCGCCGCGGCGATCGCTTTGGACGGCGGTGTCTGGTTCAGAATGACATCAAGCGCCACGAGGGCTGCCGGTAGCGTGACGGATGATTCTTTTGAAAAGAGGCCGAGCACGAAGCACGTCACGGATACCAGGAAAAAACGGCGGCCGGCAGTTTCCCGGTAACGAAGGTAAGCAACGGCGGCAAAAACATAGAAGGTCGTATATACAACTTCCGGTGTGAAGGCGACATCATAGGTCGTATATGAATTCACCGTGTGAACGGCGAAAAAGACAGTCCCTATGGCTGCGGCCAATCTTTTCCGAGTGACGGCAAGTGCGAGTTGGTGCGTGGCAAGAACCGCGCTCATGAAAAGCAGAAAATGTACGGCGCGATAGCCATTGGGGTGCAATCCGAAGACTGGAAAGAAGAGCGATTGAATGCCGCGATTCGTCAACGGCCGGTACCAGCCACCCGGATCCAGGGTCAGGAATCCGTCGAAGAATTGCCCAACGGTTCTATAGCGCACGTAAAACCAGTGAATGGTGTCGCCCTGGAAGTAATGAGGGTTGGAATAAAAGTAAATGAAGTATCCCAGGACTGTGATCGCAGACGAGAAGAGGACGAAATAGTAGGAATCGGCGGATCGATCGGATTTGCCGTTCATTCTTTCTCGGCCCCTCGCACGCGATGAAACCAATGCGCGAATGCCGTAACTGCCAGAGTAATGACAGTAGACGATCCGTAAGCGATGGGTCGTGTCAGCCATTCCGCCCGGACGATCACGACGGGATCTTCGAAAATCATCATCGCGCCAGTCCAGGCAATCACGGCCGCACCGACGTAGGAAAGCCACCAGAACCGGTTGATCAGGTTTGCAACGAGACTGCCCATCCACATGAGGATGGCCATGCTCAGGATCAATCCGAAGATCAGAAGAACAAAGTCGCCGTGACTGGCGCCGGCGACACCCAGGACGTTATCCAGGCTCATGATGAAATCGGCTACGAGAATCGTAAAGATTGCTTCGCGCATGCCGGCCGCGACCTTGACTCCTTCATTGCTTTCTTCCTCGGCCTTCAGAAGCTTGAATGCAATCCAAATCAGCAGCAGACCGCCGACAAGCTGAAGACCCGAGATTCTCAGCAACAGCGCTGCGGCTGCGGTCAGCACAACGCGCAGCACAATCGCGGCTCCGCCCCCGATAAGAATGGCCAGTTTTCTTTGCTGTTGCGGCAGGCGGTGGGCGGCCATACCGATCACCACCGCGTTATCTCCACTCAGCACCAGGTCGATGATGATGATTCGAATGATCGAATACGCGAAATGCACCCGAGCAGTTTAACTTATGGTGTGATTGCGGCGTTTACTTCGAGAGTTGCGCCCAGGAAATAATCACGCCGCCCGTGACGATGAATGCTCCACCCAGCATTACCGCCGCGGAAAGTCTTTGATGAAATACCACCCGGGACAGAAGCTGCGCGATGACAAAGAAAAAAACAACATACAAACCGAGCAGACTGCCGAAATCCCATCGAGGGGCGTTCACGACCCATCCATATGCAAACAACATAACGGCGCCAGCGAGAAAAAACATCGCGCGGTGAAACGTCGAGTGCGTGAGCCCCAGGCGGATGACCGCGTCTCCGCCGGCTTCAAAAACGGCGGCAAGAAATAACAGAACGAGCGCCGTTGAAAAATTCATTTGGTTCATTTCTTCTTTCTTTCTGCGACAACTGTGATTTGTGTATGGGTGGCAAGGCGGAGAACCTGCGAGACAACACTCATGCCCGGAAGTAATTTCCACTTCGATCGCGGACGCATCAGAAAGATCTGAGTGATCTGATGCTGCCGGGCAAATTCGACCAGTGTTGCCGCGGCGCTCTGTCCCTGGAGAACGCGCGTTTCGATGTGAAGGTTCCGGGCGAAATTCAGATGTTTTTCGACGCTGTTTTTTTCAGCAGGTGATAACTCGGACCGGTCATCGGTTCTCGAAACAAACACGGCGAAGCAGTCCGCGCGAAGGTAATCGGCCACGCGCCGGCCGCGCCGGATCAACATGGCCGCGGTGGGTTCGTGGGTAATATGGATCAATATGCGTTCGGCGGCGCGCTGGGTCTCCTTCTGTCTCAGTTCCACTTCATGGGCGGCCTGGCGCAACGCCAGTTCCCGCAATGCCACGAGTGTCTGTTCCTTGAAGAAATTCTCAAGGGCCTGTGTGGCCTTGTCGGGCGAGTACACCACGCCGCGCCGCAGCCGATTGATCAAAGCTTCAGGCGTCACGTCCACCATGACGACTTCGCCGGCTTGTTTGATCACCCAATCCGGCACGGTTTCGCGAACGCGAATGCCGGAGATTTTCCATATTTCGTCGTTGAGACTTTCAAGGTGCTGGAGATTCATCGTGGTCAGAACGTCGATACCCGCGTCGAGCAGCACCATCACGTCTTCCCATCGCTTCTTTCGTTGCGAACCGGGAACGTTGGTATGCGGAAACTCGTCGACGGCGCAGATTCGGGGTGACCTTCGAAGAATCGCGGCGGTGTCCATTTCTTCGAACGCTGCTCCCCGATAATCCATTTGTTTCCGCGGTATGGTTTCGAGTCCTTCTACTTTGGCGATCGTGTCGGCGCGCCCGTGGGGTTCGAAATACCCGATGACAATATCGGCGCCTTCCTTCTTAAGGCCCTGCGCTTCTTCGAGCATGCGATAGGTTTTTCCGGCGCCTGCTGCGTAGCTGAGAAACACTTTCAGGCGTCCTCGGCCGGACCGCGAGGCGCTGCTCATGGGCTTGTCCTTTGCGGAAAGACACGCACGTCGATCCCGCCGGCCATCTCGATAAGGCGTTCGACAGGATTTCCGCGCATGCGATGCCACCATCCTTTGCGTTGACTGTGTCCAATGAAGATTTGAGTGATTCCTTTCCGCCGGGCAAAAGAGACCAGTTCACGCACGGCGTCGCTGCCTTCAAGGACTTCGACATGAGCGCCATGTTTTCGCGCAATGGCAAGATTTCGTTCCAGCGACGATTCATCATCCGGGGATAACCCGGATTGACGAACATAGGCGACGAACAGTTCGCCGTGGAACCGGTCTGCATTGCGGTGGCCGCTTTCGATGAGCGGGCGCGCATCCGAACGCGGTGTCACACCAACCAGGATTCTCTCCTGCGTGCTCCAGATCTCGTCGATGTCGTGCTGTTGGAGATACGTTTGCAATTCGGCTTCGACGACTTCCGCCGCTACGAGCAACGCAAGCTCACGGAGTCGAGCCGCGCCGGCGGCCTCGGCCGGCGCATCGATGACTTCAATATCGTCCGCGCGCTTCAGAAAAGCCTTGGGCACTGTTTCGCGCGGACGTTTTCCGGTAACACTTTCGACTTCATCCTGCAGTTCCGCGATGTACTGGAGGTTGACCGATGTGAGGACGGAAATGCCGGCGTCAAGAAGTGTTTCGATTTCCTGCCATCGCTCGGCGTGGAGGCTGCCTGGCGCATTCGTATACGCAAGGCCATCGATCAATGCAACCTGAGGATGACGCTTGAGGATGCGGGCGACGTCGATGACATCTTTGCCGTCGTTCTTCAAAGTGGGAATGACTTCAAGCGAGGACACGATGCGATCGACTTCGGGTGAAGACTTCGGTTGCATGGCTCCCACGACGACATCTTCGCCGCGATCGCGCCTGCGGCGGGCCTCTCCAAACATCCTGGCAGACTTTCCAACACCCGACGCATAACCAAGGAAGATTTTTAATCGGCCCCGCCGGCTGCGTTCCTGCTCGCGTTCGATTCGTTCGAGTAGTTCTTCGGGGCTGGGCCTGCTGTCAACCATGTGGTCATTCTACGGTCTACGGTTTGCCGGCCACAATCAGCACCCTTCTATTTCGACTTTGGGAATCGTTGATCGATGGCGATATTCAACATCGTTACATTCACGCGCGGTTCGCCCAGAAAGCCAAAGTCTGCCTGCTCGGTAAATTCGGCGACGAACTGTCTCACCTGATCCGTTGAAACCCCGCGTGCTTTGGCGACGCGCGCTGTCTGTATACCCGCATTCGCGGGACTGATGTGAGGATCCAGTCCTGAAGAAGATGCCGTAACGGCATCTGCCGGAATAGCGGCCTTCGCCTTAAAGACGAACGGGGCATTGTCGCTGAATGCTTTGATCAGTTTTACATCGTCAAGATCGCCCTGTGCGTTTTTGAATTGGTCGAGCGGCGACGATGATTCATAAGGAATGTCATTTTCCACGCAGTAGTGAACGATTCGAAGATTGATACCATCGAAATCGACAACTTCGTTTTTCTTGTCGTCCATCTTCGTGGTTCCGCGAAGTAGCTTTGCGCTTGTCGGACCGAGATTGGAGCCGCCGCTGGCCGTCGCATCGTATCCGCTGCCGGCCGAAGATGGCCGCGGATGAAAGTATTCAGGCTTTGAGAACGGTTGGCCGATCTGACGCGATCCCACGATTCTTCCGTTGATGGCGACCATGCTTCCATTGGCCTTTGCGGGAAAAATCAGTTCCGACACGGCAGTCATGGCCGCTGGATACAGCAGTCCGGTGAGGACCGTAAAAACCAGCGTTAAACGAAAACCGGGTCCGAGTTCTTTGAGCATTTCTCCTCCTCTCACGCCAGCCCGAGCGCGACGATCAGCTTGTCGATGGCCCAGATTCCCGGGAACGGCACGATGATTCCGCCCAGTCCGTAGATCAGCAGATTCCGGCTCAACATCTGGCCCGCGCTGACGGGCTTGTATTGAACGCCGCGCAGAGCGAGCGGAACGAGGGCGATGATGATGACCGCATTGAAAATCACGGCAGCCAGAACCGCGCTCTGCGGCGAATGCAGGCCCATGATGTTGAGCCTCCCGAGTTCGGGATACATCGCCATGAACATTGCCGGAATGATCGCGAAATACTTCGCCACATCATTTGCAATCGAGAATGTCGTTAAGGCGCCGCGTGTAATCAGCAATTGTTTTCCGATCGCCACAATTTCAATCAGCTTCGTCGGATTGCTGTCGAGATCGACCATGTTGCCCGCTTCTTTTGCGGCCATCGTGCCGGTGTTCATCGCGACACCCACGTCGGCCTGCGCCAGCGCCGGCGCGTCATTCGTACCGTCACCGGTCATTGCGACGAGACGTCCTTCGCTTTGTTCCTTTTTGATGTACTCGAGTTTGTCTTTTGGAGTTGCCTGTGCAAGAAAGTCATCGACTCCGGCTTCGGAGGCAATCGCAGCAGCAGTGAGTGGATTGTCACCTGTGATCATGACGGAACGGATTCCCATTGTCCGTAGCGACGCGAGCCGGTCGCGCATTCCGCCTTTGACGATATCTTTCAAGTGAACGAGACCGAGAATCCGGGAACCGTCGGCGACTGCCAGCGGAGTCCCGCCGTTTCTTGAAATCTGTTCAGACAATTCCTTAAGGGCGGGTGGAGCGGAGCCGCTATTCTCGCGTACGAAACCGGCGATGGCGTCCGTCGCGCCCTTTCTCAGCCGCCGCCCGTTGATGTCGACTCCACTCATACGGGTGTATGCGGAAAACGGAATGAACCGGACTTCATGTTCGGCGACTTCACGGCCGCGCAACTGATACTTTTCTTTCGCCAGAACGACAATCGAGCGGCCCTCGGGCGTCTCGTCAGCAAGACTTGAGAGTTGTGCGGCATCGGACAATTCGCTTTCGCTCACTCCATCGACGGGAATGAACTCGACGGCCTGGCGATTGCCCAGTGTGATGGTTCCGGTCTTGTCCAGAAGCAGTGTGTTGACGTCTCCGGATGCCTCAACCGCTTTTCCGCTCATCGCTAGAACGTTGTGCTGCATGACCCGATCCATGCCGGCAATGCCGATCGCAGAGAGCAGACCTCCAATCGTGGTCGGTATTAAGCAAACGAGCAACGAGACCAGTACCGCCACTGAAGGCGTGGCACCGCTGCCGGCCGTCTGGATCGCATACTTCGCAAACGGCGGCAGGGTAGCGACTGCGAGAAGAAAGATAAGCGCCAGGCCTGCGATCAGGATGTTCAATGCGATTTCATTCGGTGTTTTTTGGCGGACCGCGCCTTCGACCAGCGCGATCATCCGATCCAGAAATGTTTCGCCGGGATTGGAAGTGATCCGAATCTTGATCTGGTCCGAAAGCACTTTTGTGCCGCCGGTCACGGCGCTGCGATCGCCGCCCGATTCGCGAATCACGGGAGCGCTCTCTCCGGTGATGACCGATTCGTCGACGCTCGCGATTCCTTCGATGACTTCTCCGTCGCCGGGAATCAGGTAGCCTGCCTTCACGAAGACCACATCGCAGGCGCGAAGCCGGGACGCCGGCACCATTTCGAATTTGCCGTTAGGGAGGATTTTCTGCGCCGATGTATCCGTCTTGGTTTTGCGCAGGTTGTCGGCCTGGGCTTTGCCTCGAGCTTCGGCCATGGCTTCAGCGAAATTTGCAAAGAGCACGGTGAACCAGAGCCACAAAGCGATCTGCATGCTGAACAGAAGACCTCCGGCGCCGGCGAAGACATCTTTGATCACAAAGACCGTTGTGAGCGCGGCCCCCACTTCAACGACGAACATGACTGGGTTTTTCGCAACAATTCGCGGATTCAGTTTGACGAACGATTCTTTCGTCGCGCGCCCGAGGATCTCAGGATCGAAGAGAGGCCGAGCGCGAACGCCTTTGGAAATGAGCGGAGTTCCCTCGACGGATGTTTCCGGTGTTCGTTCTTTCACGGGAGCATTGATGAGTGCCATATCAAAACACCTTCCCGTTGAGCATCTGAAGATGCTCAACAATCGGTCCCAGCGAGAGTGCGGGGAAGTATGTAAGCGCGCCTACAATGACGATCGTTCCAATCAGCAAAACCACAAAAAGAGATCCGTGCGTCGGCAGTGTGCCGCTGGTGACCGGGATCCGCTTTTTTCCAGCAAGACCGCCGGCGATCGCGAGCGCAGGAATGATGAATAAGAATCTGGCGATCAGCATGTCGATGCCGAGGGTCAGGTTGTACCAGGGCGTATTGGCGCTGATTCCGGCAAACGCACTTCCGTTGTTGCCGGCGCCGCTCGTGTATGCGTACAGAATCTCGGCAAAGCCGTGAGGTCCGCCGTTGTTGAGATTTCCGGTTGCCGGTCCATAGGAACCATTCCAGTAATGATCCTTCGGAAACGGTATGACGGAACTGATAGCGGTGAAACCGAGGATGCATACCGAAGTCGCAAGAATCGCGATGATCGCCATCTTGACTTCCTTTTGTTCGATCTTCTTTCCGACATACTCGGGCGTGCGGCCTACCATCAATCCACCGATAAAAACCGCAACAACAATGTAAATCAACATGCTGTAGAAGCCGGCGCCGACGCCGCCGAAAATGACTTCGTCCGTTTGAATATTGAATAGCGGAACCAGGCCGCCGATCGGCGTGAAGCTGTCGTGCATTCCGATAACCGCCCCGCAGCTCGCGTCCGTGGTGATTGTGGCAAAGAGCGCGGTCATGGCATTTCCAAAACGCACTTCCTTGCCTTCCATGTTGCCGCCGGGCTGAGTTCCGGTGTAAGCGCGCTCGATACCCATCGCGCCTCCCATCGGATTTCCCCGTTGCTCGGCCCCATAACACACGAATGCGCCGGCCAGGAATAACACCGACATCGTTGCGAATATGGCCCATCCCTGCCGCGTGTCGCGAACCATCCTGCCGAACTGATACGTCAACCCGGCACCGAGAACGAAAATGAGCAGCATCTGAACCAGATTTGAAAGCGGCGACGCATTTTCGTAAGGATGAGACGAGTTTGCGTTGAAGTATCCGCCCCCGTTGGTGCCGAGCATCTTGATGGCAAGCTGTGAAGCCAGAGGTCCCTGCTCGATGATTTGCGGGGAGCCTTCCAGCGTCTGGACGTTGGCTGGAGGCTTGAAGTTTTGAATCGATCCTGTCCAGACAAAGAACAATCCCGCCGCAATACAGATCGGAAGCAAGACATAGATCGTGCAGCGTGTGACGTCGACCCAGAAACTCCCTATCGTTTTCACCGTTTGCCGGGCGAATCCACGCATCAAGGCCACCGCGACCGCGATTCCTACTGCGGCCGAAACAAAGTTCTGCACTGTGAGCGCGGCCATTTGAACGAAGTAACTCAGCGTCGTGTCCGGCGAATAAGCCTGCCAGTTCGTATTCGTCATGAAACTCACTGCCGTATTGAAAGCGAGATCAGGAGTCATCGGCGTCGCGCTCATCGGGGCGTGTGCTGTCGAAAAGCCCATCGGATTCAGCGGAAGCAATCCCTGGAGGCGTTGAATGGCGTAAGGAAACAAAAAGCAGAATATGCTGAATGCGATCAGCGACGCAGTGTAACGCACCCATGTCTGCTCGACGCTTTCGTCGATTCCTCCGAGCCGGTAGACCAGGCGTTCAAGCGGACGCAGAACCGGATGGAGGAATGTTCGTTGCCCTTCAAACACTCTATACAGGAACACGCCGGCCGGCCTGGTCAGGGCAAGGACGAGAACAAAGAAGACCAGAATTTGAGAAATGCCCAGGATTGTCATAAAGGCTCCTGCGGTTATTCAGAACCGCTCGGGACGAAGCAGCGCGTACAACAGATAAATGAAAAGAAGAACGGCGACCACTGCGGCGATGCCGTATTCCATACAGACCCCTATAAACGCTCGGCAGCTTTAGTAAAGCCCCACATGAGAGCGAAGAACACAATCACAATCGCGATGAAAAAAAGATCGAGCACAGTCACCTCACAATCGGCAGCAACATGACGTGATGCCCGGCCTTCGAGAGAGCGCGCGCAAGCCTGGTTTCGCGCGTTGGCCACCAGCGCTTTTTTGTTGCGAGAACGACGGCATGAACCTGCCGTGGCGGATGTTCGACCTGATCGTATGCGAACTGAGGCGCCGCGTGTGACCTGTGAGCTTGTGAAATGCTCTTCATATCCAGCCTCCAGCATCGAGGCTAGAACCGGCCGGATTAAGAAGTCGCTAACGCCGCCTTAAGATTTCCTGTTAGCGCCTTCCTCGCAGTCCTGAAAAATTAGCGAAACCTTAGCGACTTCTTAATGTCGCGGCTCGTAGGTTGGCACTACGTTTGAGCCGCGAATTCACAATTGGCGAGGTTCTCGACAACCGATTCGAGATTACGGATCTCATTCAACGCGGCGGCATGTCGACGATCTTCAAGGCTCTGGACCGCCATTCCGGACGGATCGTTGCCCTCAAAACACCTCATTCCGAATTTCAACGCAATCCGCGAAGTTTCCGCAGGCTGGCGCGGGAAGCCGCGCTCATGGCGAAGCTGGAACACTCTGGAATTCCCGCAATCATTCCGATCGGCGAGAAGAGCCGGGCATACCTCGTACTTGAGTATGTGGAAGGGCAGACGCTCTACGATCTCTTGAACCGACGTCACGCGCTTTGCGTTTGTGAGGCCATTCAAATGGCGAGCCGGTTATGCGAGATCCTCGAGTACATGCATCAACAGGGAGTGGTTCACTGCGACTTGAAACCTGGAAACATCATTGTTTCCGGCGGGGGCATGCCTCACATTGTCGACTTTGGGATTGCAAATGGCTACGGAAGGGATCCGCTCGGGCTCTTGGATACCAATGCAGGAACTCCGGAGTACATGTCCCCCGAACAGATCCATGGCGACCGACTGGACGGCCGCACCGACATCTTCAGCCTGGGTGCAGTTCTGTATGAAGCCGTCACGGGTTGTCGCCCGTTTCGCGACGATCTGCGTCTTGAGAACGAACCTCATTCTCCACGCGAATTAAATCCGAATCTTTCGAAGCAGATCGAAGAAATCATTCTTCACGCCCTGGCGCCTCATCGCGCGGATCGATATTCTTCGGCCGCCGCGATGAAAGCGGAGTTGGATTCGCCGGGAACCGTCAAGGTCACAGGGAGCTACAGAAACCCGCGCCGGGCAAGCCCATGGTCCAGGCGCTTGAGATTTGCCGGTTTCATTTTCTGTGCTGCGGCTGTGCCGGTCATCCTCTTTTACTTTTTTTTGTGGATCCTTCAGCAGCCTCTCGCGAAGTAGTCAGTCGGCCGACGCATTGAAACGATATCCCACCCAGGGTTCGGTGAGGATGTATTGAGGTTTTGCGGGATTGCGTTCGATCTTCTTTCGAAGGTGTGTGATAAACACGCGCAGGTAGTCCGTCTGGTCGCCGTAATCCGGTCCCCAGACGGCCTGAAGGAGTTCACGATGAGGAACCGGCTTGCCGGCCTGCGATACGAGATAACGGAGCAGATCGAATTCTTTCGGTGTCAGCCGGATGTTTTTCTGCCCGGCTCGAACTTTTCTTGAAACGAAATCGATTTCGAGATCCTCTGAAATAAAGTTCTGAGGTCCGCTCGTTGAGCCGGCGGAGCGGCGCAGGGCAGCGCGAATTCGAGCGAGAAGTTCCTGTTTGCCGAAAGGTTTCGTGACGTAATCGTCGGCGCCGGCGTCGAGCACGGCTACTTTGTCTTCCTCGCTCGTCTGAACAGTGACCGCGATAATCGGGACATCGGAAGTCTCCCGAATGATCCGGCATGTTTCCAGGCCGCCGATTCCCGGCATATTCAAGTCCAGGATCACGAGGTCCGGAAGAAACTCGCGGAATCGCAGTAGCGCGCTTTCTCCGGAACGGGCTTCTACGATTTCGTAGCGCTCGCTGGTCAGAATCACGCGCATGACGCGCCGGATCTGCGGATCATCATCGACAACGAGTACTTTCCCCGCGCTCATAACTTGTTTTCCGTTTCTTCTGCGGCCGGCAGCGTAAAGAAGAATTCCGATCCCTCTCCGGATTCACTCTCGGCCCAGATCTCGCCGCCGTGAGCCCTGACGATGTCCCGGGCGATGGCGAGTCCCATTCCGGTTCCGGGAATCTTCTCGCTGTTACTCAAAACGCGATAGTACCGTTCGAAGATTCTGGGCAATTCCTGGCGGCGGATTCCAGGGCCGGCATCGCGGACACTGAATTTCACCACGCTGTTCCCGGCGCTCGCGCGGATCGTAATAGGGGATTCGGGATTTGAATACTTCAATGCATTTGTCACCAGTTGACGCAGCGTCAGCGCTGCGAGTTCGGCGTCAACCATGACGCGGGGGATATCGGAAGCCACGTCAATCCGGATCTCTCGATCCTCGAGCTGAATCCGGAGCTTCTGAAGGGCCATTGTGACAAGTTCGCGGACTTCCTCCCGGCTCTTATGAAGCTGCAGGTCGCCCGCTTCGATCCTCGCCATGCGGATGGTTTCGCTCACGAGGGAATCGAGGCGGTCCGTTTCTTCATCGATGATGGTAACGAGTTCCTTCTGCACCGGCCGATCCTGGTCGAGGATTGAAGAAGAGGCTGCTTTGATGGATGTCAGCGGAGTCTTGAATTCATGGGCGAGGGCGTCCAGCAGCATGGATTTCATTTCTTCGTTCTGCCGCGCCGCTTCGAGCCGGCTCGCGGCTTCTTCGACTCGCGCGCGCTCGATCACAATGGCCGCAAGACTCGCGATCGAATGTATCGCCGCATCCGAGATCGATCCTCCATAAAGCGCGAGTGCGCCGAACGGTTCGCCGCCGAGACTGAGGGGCAACACCGACAATCGCGATCCAGGGTCCGAGAATGAAGTCCCCTGGAGCGTCAGATCGCGCAATTTGCTTTCGGAGATCGGAGAATCCTCAGAGCCCGTTCGATAGATTTCATTCTGACGCCGGTCAAACAAGGTGACGCCCTGCAAATCAAATATCTGAGCAACCTTCTGCGAAAGCTGTGAGCCGATCGGAAAAGATTTATCGGCCAGCATCAACGCCCGGCTGAGTTCATAGAGACGCTCCATTTCATGCTGCCGCCGCATTGCTTCCATCGCTCTTTGTTTTGCGCTGGCGGACAACTGGCTCGCAACTGCCGCCGTTATAAGAAAAGCGAACAACGCTACCCAGTTCTGCGGATCCGCGATGGTCAGCGTGAGGCGCGGTTCAAGGAAGAAGAAATTGAAACAGAACATGGCAGCGATCGAGGAGACAATCGCCTCGATGAGACCCCATCGCGTGGCGATGGCCAGAATCGCCAGGAGGAATGTCAGCGCGATCGTGGTGCTGTTCACATCGGTGTAAACCGAGTAATAGAAAGTGGTGATCGCTGTGACGAGCGCAATGCCGGCGAAAACACGGCCGGTTAACTGAAAATGAGGTCGGTCCATCATGAGGTTGCGGCCCGGCAGGCGCGCAGACAACATACTGTCACGAAGCATTGATGGGAATCTTTCAGAAATCAACACGAGGAATTTCTTAGCGACTTCTTAGCAACTTCCTTATCCCCCCGGCGATAGCCTGATTCCGGATATGCGAAGTAACGCGCAGTTACCGGTCGGTTCCCCTCAATGGCCGGTCGCGATTTCAAACGATGTCCAGGTTGTTATTCCTCACAAGAGTCCAGAACTGACGCGCGCTGCCTTGAAATATGCGGCCCGCCTTTCGAACGGCCTGGATATTCGGTTCAGGCTGATCGACATTCACGTCGTGCCATACGGAGTTCCGCTGGACGAACCCACCGTCGATCCGAAACATCTCGAACGCCGATTACGGCATTTTGCTCAGGAAATCGACTTTCGTATTTCTGCCGGGGTGGTCTACGCCCGCGATTGGGAGCAGGGGTTGCGGCGCGCGCTGAGTCCGGGATCGGTGGTGCTGATGGCATTCAAGCGATCCTGGTGGCGGACCAGCGAGAAGAGACTTGCAGCGAGATTGAGGAAACTGGGTCATCAGGTCATCTGGGTCGAATGCGAATGAGGTCATCATGAAATCTTCATCGAATGCCGCAGTAGCCGGACCGCAGCGTGTTCTGGTCGCTACTACGGCAATGCTCGCTTTCATTTCCTTCTGGCGCGCCGCGGCAGTTGTACTCAACGACATGGGTTCATCGGCGTTTTACGCAGGTGCTATAGCTGAACACTTCATCGGCAAAACGGCGCCCTGGTTCATTCTCGCGATCATGGTGCTTTCGTTCGCCGTGCGGTCGCTTTACATCGAAAGCTGCAGCATGTTTGTGCGCGGCGGCGTGTATCGCGTCGTGAAAGAAGCGATGGGCTCGACGCTGGCGAAGTTCTCCGTATCCGCCCTGATGTTCGATTACATCCTGACGGGACCGATCAGCGGAGTATCCGCGGGATTGTATCTGGTCGGGCTGCTGAATGAATTGCTGGCCTATTTCAACACTGCATTTCTGCTGCCCGTCAACTGGACGGCCGCGTTCTTCGCTATTCTCGTCACACTTTATTTCTGGTGGGAAAACATCAAAGGCATTCCCGAATCCAGCGAAAAAGCGCTGCGAATCATGTACGTGACCACCGTGATGGTCGTACTGCTGGTCGTATGGTCACTCTACACGCTGTCGCTGCGCGGCATTCATCTGCCTCCGCTGCCTTACTTGAAGAACCTGACCTATTCGAATGACGCTCTGGGATGGCTCAAGACTACCACGCTGCCCTACACCATCGGGCTGATCGGAATTCTCGTCGGCCTGGGGCACTCCGTTCTTGCGATGAGCGGCGAAGAGACAATGGCTCAGGTCTATCGGGAAATCGAGCATCCCAAATTAAAGAATCTCGAAAAGGCCGGCATCCTGATCTTTGCGTACAGTCTGATCTTCACGGCAGGCGTTGCATTTTTCGCGGTCATGATCATTCCGGATTCGGTGAGGAACAGCTTTTACGATAACCCGATCGGCGGACTTGCGATGTATCTCGCAGGTCCGTTATCGGCGCGGATCGCATTTCGTGCATTTATCGCAATTGTGGGCACGTTGATGCTGGCTGGAGCGGTGAACACATCCATCGTCGGTTCGAACGGCGTGTTGAATCGTGTTTCCGAGGACGGCATTCTTCCTCACTGGTTCCGCCATCCGCACCGGCGTTTCGGTACATCGCATCGCATCCTGAATCTCGTTGTCGGCCTCCAACTGTTGACGATTATCCTGAGCCGCGGCGATATCTTTGTGTTGGGCGAGGCGTACGCATTCGGCGTGATGTGGAGTTTTGCAATGAAGGGCCTCGCCGTGTTGGTACTTCGCTATAGACAGCCCGGCAAACGCGAATTCCGTGTGCCCCTCAATTTCAAAATCGCCGGTTTGGAGATTCCGATTGGGCTGGGATTGATCACGCTGAGTCTTGTTGCGTTGTGCATCATCAATCTCCTGACCAAGCAGGTCGCCACAATTTCAGGTGTGGCCTTTACGATTATTTTCTTCGCCATTTTTTCGATCACCGAGAAAACGACGAAGAAAAGATCTACCGAGCACGCCGAACTGGATCAGTTCAATCTCGAGGGTAACGACGATCTCACTCCTGAAGCCCTCGGAGTCCGGCCGGGCAACGTGCTGGTGATGGTTCGCAATTACAACACGCTGCATAACCTCAGTTCGGTGCTCGATCGCGTTGATCCCCACAAACAGGATGTCGTGGTGCTGCATTTGCGATTCCTCAATCGGTCCGGCGGTGGTGAATATGAACTGACGCACGACCAGTTGTTCAGTCTGGAAGAACAAAAATTGTTTACGCGCGCACTGGAGCTTGCGGAAAAGAAGGGCAAAACGATTCATCTTGCGGTCGCCGCCGCGACCGAAAAATGGGAAGCTATTTTGCGGGCAGCTCAAAGCCTGCAGGCGTCGGTCGTTGTATTGGGAGCTTCGCCAAACACGCCAGTCATCGAGGAAGCCCGCCTCGCAGGACTGGTTTGGGAACGATTATCGGATCCTAAACCACAGTTGACGCTTCAGGTTTACTTTCCAGGCGGTCGCGAACAGGTGTTTTACCTTGGTCCGCACGCGCCGCATCTCACGCCCAAAGAGATTGATCTGTTGCACGGCATCTGGCTTCAGCTCAGCAACGAGGTTGCGCCCGAAGAAATTCATCATCACGATGTGGTTCATTTCGCGCTCGAAGAACTTCAGCAAGAGATGTCGAACGCAAAGCGTGAAGAGCTTCTCGAAAAGCTGCGAGGCCACCTTCGGGACATCAAGAGCCGTCGCGTTCCCGCGTAGCCTGCGCCTATCCACGTTATAATCTTTGCCTCAGTCAGGAGGCGGGATGAAGGCGATACGTGTGAAAGAGTTCGGCGGGCCCGAGGTTTTGAAAGTCGAGGAGGTTCCGGATCCCAAACCCGACACGAAACAGGTGATGGTGCGTGTCAAGGCCTCGGGCGTCAATCCTGTCGATACATACATTCGGGCCGGCGTCTATGCGCGGAAGCCGGACTTGCCGTTTACTCCGGGAACCGATGCGGCTGGAATTGTCGAAGCGGTTGGACCGGAAGTGAAGGGAATTCGCGCGGGAGACCGCGTGTATACCAACGGCGCCATCACTGGTGTGTACGCTGAACTCGCTTTATGCGAGGCCTCGCGTGTGCATCCGCTTCCTAACAACATTTCCTTCGCTCAGGGCGCTGCGCTCGGTGTGCCTTACGGCACGGCGTATCGAGCGCTCTTTCAGCGCGGTCACGCCAAACCTGGTGAAACGATCCTCGTGCACGGCGCCAGCGGTGGAGTCGGCATTGCATGTGTTCAATTTGCCCGCGCAGCGGGCATGAGGGTAATTGGAACCGGAGGGTCGGAAAAGGGCCGGGCGATGGTTGCCGCTCAGGGTGCGCATCATGTTTTCGACCACCGCTTACCCGATTATGAAAAACAAATCATGGCAGCAACGGATGGCCGCGGCGTTAACGTGATCACGGAAATGCTGGCGAATGTCAATCTTGCCAGGGATCTCACGTTGCTTGCGCCGTCCGGCCGTGTGGTCGTCATCGGGAATCGCGGAACCGTGGAAATCAATCCACGCGATGCCATGGCTCGCGAGGCATCGATATTGGGATTGTTCCTGTGGTCTGCGACGGATGCGGATCTTGAAGAAATTCATGCTGCCGTCGTTGCGGGCCTTGAAAAGGGAACTCTTCGTCCGATTGTCGGCCATGAATTACCCCTTGCGGAAGCTCCGCGCGCGCATCAACTCGTGATGGAGCCCGGCGCCTATGGAAAGCTCGTGTTGATTCCTTAACTGATGCTGAAAATCGGCCTCATTCAAACCAGAGTCGGCGCGAATATCGAGGAAAATCTCGCGAAGACCGCCCGCTTTATCAAGCAGGCTGCGAGCCGCGGCGCGGATATTGTCTGCCTTCAGGAATTGTTTGCGACGCGCTATTTCGCTCAAACCCGGAGCGATGAATTTTTCGACCTCGCGGAACGGGTGCCCGGGCGGCTGTCGCGGTTCCTCTCAGCCAGCGCCTCATCGAATAGAGTCATGCTTGTTGGCGGCTCGATTTACGAGCGTGGCGATGATGGAAAGTTTTACAACACGTCCCTGCTTTACGATGCACGGGGAAAACTCGCGGGGAAGTATCGAAAGATGCACATCCCTCACGATCCGAATTATTACGAACAGTATTACTTCACGCCCGGTAATCTCGGATACGTGCAGGTCCATACCGGCAAGACCGTTGTCGCGCCGCTCATTTGCTACGACCAATGGTATCCCGAAGCGGCGCGGGTGAATGCCATTCAAGGCGCGGAGTTGATCGTTTACCCGACCGCGATTGGTTGGTTCAAGGAACTCCAACGCGACGAACCCTTCTCCGCAAAGCGGTGGGAAGATGCCATGCGCGCTCACGCGTCGCTCAACGGAATCTTTGTTGCCGCGGTAAATCGCGTCGGCAAGGAGGACGGCCTGAGATTCTGGGGCGGATCGTTTGTCGCGGATCCTTTTGGCGAAATTGTGGCGCGCGCATCCCGCTCGAAAGAGGAAGTCCTGATCGTGAACATCGATCTGAAGCGCATTCGAGCCTCGCAGGAAGGCTGGCGGTTCCTCTACAACCGGCGGCCCGGAAGTTATACGGACCTCGTTCGATGAAGAAACTCACGCCGAAAAGTCTGGGCTATCGCATGCCGGCCGAATGGGAGCCGCAGGAAGCCGTTTGGCTGACGTGGCCTCACAACGAATTAACCTGGCCGGACCGGTTGCTTGCGGAAGTCGAGCGGACCTATGTTGAAATCATCCGCGCGCTGCACCGTGGACAGAAAATCAAGTTGCTCGTCAAAGACGCGGCCGGCGACGAACGCATCGCGCTCATGCTCGAATCCGAGGAGATCGACATGGCGAAAGTCGAATTTGTCGGGGTGGCCGCGGAAGATTCGTGGATTCGAGACTACGGCCCGACGTTTCTTCTCAATTCGAATTTTCGCGACCTTGCGATGGTGAAGTGGGTATTTAACGCCTGGGGCAATAAATACGATGATCTGATCCGCGACGACCGGATACCGCACGACTTGAACAAACTTTTGCGTCTTCCGATCTTCGAACCCGGCATCGTACTCGAAGGTGGTTCAATAGAAGTCAATGGGGCCGGCGTGGTCCTCACGACCGAGCAATGCCTGTTGAACAAGAATCGCAATCCGAAATTAAGCCGCGGGGAGATTGAAAACTATCTGTACGAGTATCTGAACGTCTCGAATGTTCTCTGGCTCCGTGAAGGCATTGCGGGCGACGACACGGACGGCCACATCGACGACATCGCGCGCTTCGTGAGCGCGGACACGGTTCTCTGCGCGTTCGAGGACGACTCGCGCGACGAAAACTATCCCATCCTCAAAGAAAACTTCGATCGCCTCGTGGATTTTGGATTGAGAGTCATCAAGCTTCCGATGCCCGGTTATGTGGGCGACCGGCATACACGCCTTCCGGCAAGTTACGCTAATTTTTATATCGGCAATACGGCCGTCGTCGTCCCGGCATTCGGCCATCCCAACGACGAGCGCGCCATCGAGATTATTCAGGAACTGTTTCCATCCCGGCACGTGACCGGAGTTCTCGCCACAGCCATGGTGCACGGCCTCGGCACTATTCACTGCTGCAGCCAGCAGCAGCCTTTCATTTCGTAGTTGCCCGAATTGCCTCTTGACTCGATTGTGATTAAGCCTACAATGTAGGCAATCATGGCAGATATATTGGGCGCATTCGAGCAGGCCGTACTGCTCTCGATTTTGAGGCTGAAGGAGAACGCGTACGGACGCGCAATTCTGAAGGAAGCGCAGGAGCGGCTGGACCGTGACGTCGCGGCGGGCGCCGTTCACGCAACGCTTGAAAGACTCGAACGGAAGGGATTGATTGCTTCCCGATTGGGATCCGGCACGCTGATTCGCGACGGCCGTGCCCGGCGGTTTTATCGTTTACAGCCTGCCGCGCTGCAAGCGCTGCATGATGCGCGCGAAGCCGCAAAGAGTCTATGGCAGGGCGTGAGATTGCCCTTGAAAGGATACGTATGGAACAGCAGATAAATTTTCCGCAAAGTTCGATTCGCCCTCCCGCCTGGGCAGAGTCCTCGCTTCGAATGGTTCTGCCTTCAAAGGATGCTGAAACCGTTACAGGCGATTTGCTTGAAGCGTATCGCGACACGATCCATCCCCAACGCGGCCGGCTGCGCGCAAACTTGTGGTACTGGAGGCAGGTTGCGGATTTCGTGATGCGCGCAAGCGGAGGATGGGGTGTGCTGCTCGGGCTGATATGGGTTGTGGGTCCATTCCGAATGACGTTGCATCAAGGCGGCTGGTTCTATGCGGGCCTCGAGCAGAAGCTTATCGCGGCGATGCTGGTGCTGCTCGCAGCCCGCAATTCCTGGCGATCGGGATACCTTCGAGGCGGCATTCTTATTGCGACTGCGATCGGTCTTGCCGGAAGCGTCATTTGGATTGGCGGCGCTATGTTTCAGGCTGCCCGATGGGACTTGACCGTAACGCCTGTTGAAAGCTTCCGCCAACACTTCGACTGGCCGGTTTTCTTTATGGCGCCCGTGTTGTCCCTTGTTGCGTCCGGTCTTCTTGGTATTGCCGGCGCGACCTTTGGAAGACTTATGCAGGCGTGCGCCGGGATCGGCGAGCGGTGAGGATGTTGAGCAATCGGCAACCTATGCCGCGTTTGGCTTACTCTTGAAGATTTTCAGAACCGCTTCGGTGGCCGATCTCGGCGGGAGTGATTTCCGCAGAGTCGCGAGTTCGTTGAGCCAGCGAAGATTAGCCAAACATTCAGCGCAACGCTCGACGTGCTGGACGGATGCAGAATCAAGAGATTGAATCTGCATCACGTGATCCGCGAGCACGCCGAGCTTGGGATGATGGATCATCTATCTTTTGTTGCGCGTGGCGAGATCGTAAACGAGGCCGGCGACGCCACCGGATAATGCACCAATCCCGGCGCCTTTTCCGCCGCCTGCTATCGCGCCAATTGCGGCGCCCGCCCCCGCGCTACCTCCGACAATCAACACTTCTTTCTCGAGCGACCGTTTGCGCGGCGCGGATGTCGAGACAGGCGCCGTCCGCCGTTCGAGGATTCGCGGTTGAGACTGAACGAAGGCCTGCTTTGTCACTCTCGGATCGGATAGCTCTAGCGGAGTTATCGTTATTCCGTCGCGCATATAAACCTGATGATCTCCGATCGGGCGATGAGGAATAACAAGCTGCACTCTGCGGCCGTCATCGAGAGTTGTGGGGACGATTGTTGCAGCGACCTTTCCGTCTTCGGTCGTAATCTCGTCCACGTAACCACCGGTCAGTCCATATTTCTGTTCTATAGCCCTGGGATCCACGTCGGCGCTGACTTTGCCGCAAGCGGCTATGGTCAACATACCGGCGAGGAGTAAGGCGAGCGTCGATTTCATTCGGGTAACCTCCATCGAAAGATTCGAATCCGTATGGCCCGGAACATTCATTACTGCGCTACGCCTCTTACTAAAAAAGAGGAGTTCTGACGTTCCGGAAATACATACTGGAAGCAACACGCTTTCCGTTGGCCGTATAGCTTTGTAAGTTGTGGAAATTACGAACTCGAAGGCTGGAGGTGGTACCTGAAATCCCTTGGCCCATAAAAGAACCCCGGGGAGTTCTTCCACTGCACGAGCTTTGCCCAACTGAACGCGATACAATGCGTCCATGCTTTCAGTCCATCTTCAAGCCCGGCGAGTCGAGGTGCGCAAGGTTCGCCGTCCCGAACGTCGTCCCGGATTTGCCCTGATTCGGCTGCTGCAGGCCGGCATCTGCAACACCGATCTCGAACTGCAGCGCGGTTATTACGGATTTTCCGGGACGCCGGGACATGAGTTCGTCGGCGAAGTCATCGAGGCAGCTTCTGCGAGTCTTCTGGGCTGCCGCGTCGTCGGGGAGATCAATCTGTCCTGTGGAAAATGCGTGTGGTGCAAAAGGGGACTGGGGCGTCACTGTCCCGGGCGCAGCGTTCTCGGTATTTTGAAACACCCGGGAGCATTTCGGGAGTTCCTGACGTTGCCGGAAGTCAATCTTCACGTCGTGCCGGATTCGATTTCGAACGACGATGCGGTCTTCGTGGAGCCGCTGGCGGCGGCTTGCGAAATTCTCGATCAGGCCGGAATGCCCGAGCACGCGGAAGTGGCCGTCCTCGGTTACGGGAAACTCGGATTGCTCGTCGCTCAGGTATTGAATGCTGAACGCATAGACGTACACCTTTACGGGCGTCACAAAGAAAAGCTGCGGATCGCAGAGCGCGCCGGAGTCCGGACCGCGATCCTCCGAAAGAAAATTCCTGCAGCAACTTATGAATGGATTGTTGAGGCAACGGGGTCGCCGGATGGTCTTCGGCAGGCCGTCGAGATGACCAGACCTCGAGGAACGGTCTTTCTGAAATCCACGGTGCACGGAATGGCGCGTATCGACACTGCTCCGGTTGTCGTCAATGAGATCACAGTGACCGGGTCGCGGTGCGGACGATTTGAGCCGGCACTGAATCTATTACAATCACGAAGGATTAATGTTGCCGATATGATTTCAGAATCGATGCCTTTGTCCAGGGCCCGAGCTGCCTTTGCCCGCGCGGAGCAGCGAGGCGTACTGAAAGTTTTATTGAGTGCGTGACATCCACGCTGAAGCTGGAAACGGAATCCGTTATGGACTTTGAACTGAAGAAACTATCCAAAGAAGCCATTCCGCCGGCATTGGAACGCGCGGAACGATATCGTTTGCTCAATGAACCGGTACAGGCGGAGAGCATTTGCCTCGATATTCTGGCGGTCGATCCGGAGAATCAGAATGCAGTCGTGTTGTTGCTGCTTGCGCTGTCGGAGCAGTTCGGAGAAAACATCACGGAAAAACTGGATCGGGCCTGGTCCCTGCTGTCTCGGTTGCGAGACGAATATCAGCGAGCGTACTACCAGGGAATACTTCTGGAACGGCAAGCCCGCCTGTACATGCGCAGCGAAGCGCCCGGCTCGAATTTTTCAGCCTACGATTTGTTTTGTGAAGCCATGAAGCTGTACGAGAAGGCTGAACAACTCCGGCCTGCCGGTAATGATGAAGCACTGCTTCGCTGGAATACATGCGCCCGAACGATCGTGTCGGCCCGGCTGGAAGCACGGCCGATCGAAGATTTTCGACCACTGACGTAAGCCACCAAAAAAACTAGGGACGCCAAAAAACTTCAGCGTCCCTTTTGGGGAGGAGGAAGGGGGACCCTAGCTCTTCTCTCGAGGCTTTAATGCTGCCTTGCCGGACTTGGCGTCAGTCTTCGCCGCCAATTCCCGGACCGCAACTGCAATCTTCTGGCTTTTGTCCTCGTTATATTGAACAGATACCCGAGTACCCGAAGCCAAATGACCCGCAAGCTGGGTTTGAGAATTCAGCTTGAACGTTGTTTGCTGAGCCTTGCCGCGAACCTTTTTTGTGACGACCAACTGGCTCGCATCGATAGAAGTGATCGTACCCTGGGTGAAATGCATCAATGGCTGGGTGATTTTCGCCGGGGGAACGGCGGGAGGGTTCGAATTCGCCTTATCAATCTTCTGACCGGTAGTTGTTGCGACGCTTAGCGCAACGAACAGGCCTGCCATCAAGGCGAATCGCTGAAACTGAGACTTCATTCAGACTCCTGATTGGTGTGTGACCACCTGGCCAAAATTAAATCGGCAGAGCATTAAGGCGTTATTAAACTCAGATTAAAAGTAGTTAATCTATGCTCTTCGAGGGAAACTGTACGGCGAAGCGCGCTCCCTTTTCAGGCACACTGTTCACCTCAATGGATCCGTGATGCTGATCCACGGCCCATTTCACAAGACTCAATCCCAACCCTACGCCATCGGCCCGATTGGCTCTCGAAGGATCGGCCCGATAAAAGCGTTCGAAAATATGAGGGACAGCATCGGGAGCGATTCCAATGCCGTCGTCCGCGATTTCCAGAATTGCGTTGTTCGAGTCCTGAAACACTCGGATGGTAACGTGTCCGCCGTGGGGCGTGAATTTGATGGCATTGTCGACGAGATTCAGCACAATCCGTTCGACCCATCCGGCATCCCCGTTCAGGATCACATCCGGATCGCAGGAGGAAATGAGCCGGATTCCTTTCGACGCGGCCACAGGTTCAAGTTGTTCCGCCAGGGATTGCGTCATCGCCGAGAGATTAATGGGATCCCGCGCGATTTCGACCTCGCCGGATTCCGCTCTCGCCAGCGTCAGCAACTGGTTGATCATGCGGGTCAGTTTTTCGAATTCCTCGAGCTGGCTTGCCAGAACACGGCGAAACTGATCACCGGTACTCGCCTGCATCAAAGCAATTTCAGCTTCGCCGCGCAATACCGCGAGGGGAGTGCGAAGTTCATGTGAAATGCTGGCCGTGAATTGGCGCATTTCACCCACAGCTTTCTCCAGACGTTCCAGCGTGCCGTTGAATTGGCTGGCAAGATTGTCGAGTTCATCGCGAGTACCGCGTACCGGCAGCCGCCGGTCCAGCCTCGAAAGCGCGATTTCGCCCGCCGCCTTTCCGAGCGCCGCAACAGGCTGCAATGCTTTGCCGGCCATAAACCACGACGCGATTGCGGCAAGAAGCACGCCCGCCGGGATGAGCCACGCGAAAGCCTCGAGGAATGAGTTCAGAGTCTCTTCCATCGGCTGCATCGAAGCTCCGACAACCATGAGATAAACGTCGCGATTGACCGCAAGAGTTTCGTTCCGCAACCGAAGCTTTCCCTGATCGGAATGAAGGTCGATTGTGGAAGGAGCGTGCTGTGCCTGTTGAGCCACATCGGCGGCCGCGTATTCAATCCCGGTTGCGCGCATCTCTTCCGATTCCGATAGCAGGGTTCCCGGGCCCACCTGATAAATCTGGTAATAGCGGGCCGCAGTATTGATGAAGGAGACTTCGTCGGGATCGTTTGGATCGTAAATGAAGACGGGCTGCCCTTCTTCAAAATGCAAATATCCCCGCAATCCTGAACTGCGGTCGATCACTTCCTGTGTCAAGGCCCGATCAAGACCCGAACTGAGCGCGCGGTAATAGATGAGTCCAAATCCGGTCAGCAGGACGCTGACAATTAATGAATAAAAGAGAGTCAGCTTCGTCCTGAGTGTAAGAGGTGTCATGTGGCGCGATCGGTGATCATGTAACCCACGCCACGTACCGTATGAATCAGCGGGAGGCTGAAACCCCGGTCGATCTTGTTTCGCAGGGAATTGATGTGAACGTCAACGACATTGCTGACACTGTCGAAGTGAATGTCCCATACATGTTCGACAATCATCGTGCGCGTCACAGCGCGGTGGGCATGGCGCAGAAGGAATTCGAGGAGCGCGTATTCCTTCAACTTGAGGTCTATCGCGTGACCGTTGCGCCGGACCTGTCTTGCCGCCGTATCCATTTCAAGATCTGCAATCCGAAGCTTCGTACTTTCCTGAGCGCCCCGACGCAGCAGCGCGCGGATTCGCGCAGAGAGCTCCGCAAAGGCGAACGGCTTGATGAGATAGTCGTCGGCGCCGGCATCGAGTCCGGTCACTTTATCTTCGAGAGCGCCCTTTGCGGTCAGGACCAGCACCGGAAGTTTGTGCTTTGTCGAACGGATTTCCTTCAGGACGTCGAGTCCCGATCTTCTGGGAAGCATAAGATCGAGGACGATGAGGTCATAGTCGAACGCTGCAGCGTGACGGACTGCTTCATCGCCCTCATAAACCACGTCTACCGCGTAGCCTTCCTGTTGAAGTCCTTTCCTGATGAAGCTGGCAACTTTCCTTTCGTCTTCGACTACAAGAATCCGCACGCAGCCATTATAGAGACGGTCTGACCCCGGAGCCGCCACGTTTCTCGCGGCAAAATTCAAACCGAGTTACCACCCGGAAATAAGAAAATTCGCCCTCACACGAAGAAATGTGTATCAAACAGGGCCTTCATCAACACTCCATTTTTGAGGCAAATAAAGTTGTTTGATTCGATCATCAACCCCGTTGCCGAGCGTTTATTGGGTAACGTGGCCGAGCCCGTAAGCGTGCATAACACTGGCTCCGTACAGGTTTGCGCAGGTCGAAGGATTTGGCACCCGGGATGCCGTAGCGGTCATCAGTCTATAGGAGGTGTCAGTTTGAGGACGTTAATCATCGGTGTCGTTATTACAATTATTTTCCTGGCCACGTGCTGGGTAAGCTCGATGCAACGAATCTGGTAACCCTTCCTTTCGAGGGCCCGGGCAGCCGGGCCCTTTCTCCCTCTCTCCCTAACCGACTATGAGCTTTTAAGCCGCCACAGGAACTTTTTTTATCGCGCGACTTTTGAACCGGAAGTGATAAGGTCTTTCCACTTTGTATGAAACCAGGGATTGGAATCAGTGTCTTCCTCGCCGCTTTGTTGACTTCGAACAGCCTGTTGCTGGCGCTTCAAAAACCCCTGAAAGTCGATGTTGACCTTGTGATGGTGACCGCCTCTGTGACGGATGGCGGGAACCGATCCGTTTCCGACTTAAAGGCCGAGAATTTTCAGCTTTTCGAAGATCGTGTCGAACAGCAGATTCGATACTTCTCGAGTGAAGCCGCGCCCGTCAGCCTCGGTATCGTTTTCGATATCAGCCGCAGCATGGAAAAAAAGATCGGCTTTGCGCGCGACGCGGCTTTGAAGTTTCTGGAATCCGGCACGCCGGATGATGAGTACTTTCTGGTCGAGTTCTCCAGCCGCGCGAAGCTCGCAGAAGGTTTCACAAACGATGTCTCGCGTCTTCGAGATCTTTTGTCTTTTGTGCCCGCGCAGGGCGCGACCGCTCTTTACGACGCGGTTTATCTTGGGCTGTCGAAAGTCAAAGCCGGACAGAATCCCAAAAAAGCTCTGCTGCTCATCACCGATGGCGAAGACAATCACAGCCGGTACAGCAGAGGCGACATTCGAGAGTTTGTCCGTGAATCCAGCGCCCAGATCTACGTGATCGATCTCGGCCGCGCCTTGCTGGGTGATCTTGCCGAAATGACCGGAGGCCATTCCTATCATGTAAGCGTGAACGATCTGGAAGACACCTGCGAGAAGATTGCGCTCGAATTGAAGAACCAGTACGTGATCGGTTACGAATCCACCAATACAAACAAGGACGGAAAGTTCCGCAAGATTCGCGTGCGCGTCAATCCCCCGTCAGGAATGAACAAGTTCAACGTGCGTGCCCGCGACGGTTATTACGCCGCTAATTAGTTCGCGCGCGGCTGCGGTTTCGGCAGCGGTTTTCGCGGCAGTTTCTCGTCGCGATTCGCGGTGTCGTACACGAACGATGCAACGATGACCGCGTTCTTCATCATGTCCTGAGCCTGAACCCGCTCGTATACATCCATGTTGGAATGATGCGTCCGGCTGTCGTATTCGACGGGATCCTGGATGAACTGAAAACCGGGAAGTCCCACGGCATCGAATGAGAGATGATCGGTTCCTCCGGTGTTACGAATGGTCGATGTCGTCATTCCAAGATTCCGGAGAGGCTGCATCCACGCCTGGAATATCGGAGCCACCGCTTCGTTACCTTGAAGATAGACGCCGCGGATGGCGCCGGTGCCGTTATCGACGTTGTAATACCCGGCGAATTTAGCGTGTTCGGGTTTCAGTTTCATATCGGTGCGATCGGCGAAGTGTTCCGTCACGTAAGCACGAGAACCGAGAATGCCTTCCTCCTCTCCCGTCCATAGTCCGATACGCACGGTACGCCGCATCTTCAGGCCGGTTGCCTTTAGAATTCGCATCGCTTCCATCATGACCGCCGAACCGGCGGCGTTATCGGTTGCGCCCGTTCCGGTGTGCCATGAATCGAAGTGAGCGCCGAGCATGACAAGTTCGTCCGCCTTGTCCGTGCCGCGAATTTCACCGACGATGTTGAATGAGTTCATGTCCTCATCGTGAAATTTGTTCTGGATATCCATCTCGATACGCACGGGAATTTTCTTTTCCAGAGTTCGCCAAATGCGTCCGTAGTTCTCGATGGCCATGACGATTTGCGGTGGAACCGGTGGATCCGAAACATTGCGTCCGCCGCCGCTTTGCACGAAAACAGTGCCGCCGCTGCCGCGGCTGGGTTCAATGGTGGCGATGACGCCCTCATCCAGAAAGAATTTCGAGCGCCTGTCGTTGAAGTTGGGCTGATTGTTGCCCCGGCCGCCGCCTCCACGGCCACCGCGTTGACCGCCGCCGCCTCCGCGCTGCGCGTTGATCTGCTGTGATGACAGGTTAACGAGTTCATCGTCAGTGTATCGGTGTCCCAGTGCTTCAAATTCGGCGGGGACGTCGCGCATTGCGGTGATCATGACGTATTTTCCGCGCAACTGGCCGTGGAACTTGTCGAAGTCCTGGTCGGTCGCCACGACCGCCATGACAACGTCCCCTTCAATCGGCCCGTTCGTTCCGGGTGTCCAGGCTTTGGGGTACGCGATCAGCGGAAAACTGGACGAGCCCACCGTTGCGCGGGCATTGAATTTCTCATTCGACCACCCGCGGCCGAACGGTCCCCATGTTTCCAGATTGACGTTCACCAATTCCCATTCCTGAAGTTTTTTCTTCGTCCACTCCGCCGCTGCTTTGATCTGAGGCGAACCGGTGAGACGCCCGCCGTACACATCGGTGAGGTAGCCGACGGTATCCATGACCTGAGAACGATTGAGTCCCTCATCCTTGATTCTGTAAATGGCATCGAGATCCACTTTCTCCTGCGGAATCTGAGCTGCGATCGGAACAACCATCAAAAGAAAAAGAAGAATGCCGGCGAGCCTTCTGCGAGTCATGGAAAACCTCCCAAAAATCTTAACGAGCGCGGCGATTATACAGAATTCCCCGTAGTGCGGCACGCGCCGCATGAAAGCCGCACATTCCGTGGACTCCGCCTCCCGGAGGCGTGGAGGCGGAACACAAAAGAAGGTTTTTCACCGGAGTCGAGTAAGGGTTTGCCCTTAAGGACGGCCGCGCAATGATCTGCAGAATGTTTTGAATGCCGCCGCCGATATCGCCACCGATGTAGTTCGAGTTGTAGGTTTCAAAGTCTGCCGGGGTCATGATGTGTTTTTCGATGATGCAGTCTTTGAAGCCGGGCGCGAAGCGCTCGATCTGGGATTCAATCCGGTCCGTCATGTCGATTTTGGACCCGTTCGGTACATGGCAATACGCCCAGGCTGTATGTTTTCCGCTCGGGGCGCGGCTGCTGTCAAAGAGACTTGGTTGGGCGAGAATCACGAAGGGACGATCCGGGCAACGCCCCCGGGACACAGACGCCTCGGCATCCATGATCGCCTCGTGAGGCCCTCCGAGATGCAGAGTTCCCGCCCGCGAACATTCGCGGGACCTCCACGGAATCGGGGAGTTCAAAGCCCAGTCGATCTTGAACACTCCGGGCCCATGTTTGAATTTTTGAAGTTCCCAGCGATAGCTCGGTGGAAACTGATCGCCGGCAAGCTTGAGCAGTTGCAATGGCGAGACATCGAAAAGAACAGCTCGGGATGACGGCAGTTGTGAGAGTGACTTTACGCGCGTGCCGGTAACCACCTCGCCTCTGAGCGATCCGAGGTAAGAGGCGAGCGCGCCGGCAATGTTTTGAGAACCTCCCCTGGCGAGAGGCCATCCGGCAGCATGTCCCAGCATCCCTAAAAGCAATCCGAAACCCGCAGTGGGTCTTGTATCCAGCGGCATGTTGGAATGTCCGGCCAGCCCGGCGAATAAAGCGGGCGCGCGCGCGCCTTTGAAATGTTTCTGTGAGAAGCGTTGAGCGGATTGCAGCGCATTGATGCCGAAGCGAATCCACAAAAACGGATGCCGTGGTCTGTGAATTGGAGGAGCAAGGACTTCAGGCAGCAAAGCATCCGAATTGCGCGTCAGCTTTGAAAAATACTTCGCGTAGCCGGGACCGTCGATGCCCAGCGCGGCGGCAGTCTTCTCGACCGATCGCTCGAGGACGACGGCCGTTCCATCGTCAAGGGGATGTGCAAGACATGCAGGAGGGTGGATCCATTGAAGGCCGTGCTGCGCGAGCGGCAGGCTTTTCAGAAACGGCGAAGCGGCCCCGAGTGGATGAATGGCGGAACACACATCGTGAATGAAGCCCGGCAGCGTCAGTTCTGCCGAGCGTGTTCCACCTCCGATAGAATCGGCCGCTTCGAAGACGCACACCGAATGGCCGGCTCGTGCAATTTCGATGGCGGCTGCGAGACCGTTGGGTCCGGAGCCGACAATGACGGCATCGAATTCCATCGGCGTATTGTATACGTGAGGCCCGCAATCGGTGCGGCCATGGCGAGCGCCGCCAGGTGGGACTGTTTCCTGATGCTGCGTTTACGACTAGGTTGAATGCAGCGAGGGCCATTCCAGCCTGAATACACGAAACCGGTTATCGCACTTGGGACAGCGGTAGGCCTTACAGAACATCAACACCCGCTCCATACCCCTGCGGCGTGAGCGTTTGACTCCATTTCCGCAAAGGGGACATTTCAAATCCAGGCGTTTTGCCTTCTTCTTTTTGCGAGACGACTTCTCCGACCAGTTATGGAAAATGGAGCCGATCTGAACGCGTTCGCATTTGATACAGCGATAGGGACGCTGCAGACGCACGACTTCAAGTCTTTCCACAAAATCGCGCGGCTCGATTTTGACCCAGTGCGTGTTGTTACACCGCCGGCAGTACATCATAAAGGGAAGAGATATTAACTTATTTACTTGCGGTCTTGCCACTCTTCGTACCATGCCATCTGAATCGCTTCCAACTTCTTCTCGTTCGAGTTCTTCGGATCGTCGCTGAATCCTTCCAGCGCCACTACCCATTTGAAAAGGTCGGTGAAACGGACGGTAAGCGGATCAGTCTCAGGAAACTTGTCGGCGAGAGCAATGGCAATATCTTCGGTTGTTGTCCACGTCAGAGATCGATTCATTGGATTTCCCTCACTCGCTTGTCTTTGAGAGCCTTCGCAATGGCAGCATTCATGATGAGTTCGGCCAGGTGCATCGTCGCCTGACTGAGGCGTTCGATAGCTTCGCGAATGGCCTGGTGCTCATTCGATTTCATCGTTTCACGCAACCGTGCCGTTGCGGCTGTGATTTCGGCCTTTTCTTCAGGCGAAAGACCGGCATACTGTTCGTCGTTCAGCCCTTTGGATGTCGCGTTAAGAACGGTCTCCGCCTCGTTCCGTGCTTCAATAGCCAGGCGCGCTTCAATATCCGCTTCTGCGTACTCGAACGATTCGAGAATCATGTGTTCGACCTGCTCGTCCGTCAGTCCGTATGTCGGTTTGACGTCGATGGATTGGTATTTTTCCGTGCGCTGCTCCTGTGCGGACACGCTCAAAATGCCGTCGGCATCGATCAGGAATTTGACTTCGATTCGCGGCATTCCTGCCGGCATGCCTGGAATATCTTTCAGATCGAATTGCGCCAGACTGCGGCAATCTTTGACGAGTTCCCGTTCGCCCTGCAGGACGTGAATTTTGACATTCGTCTGCCCGTCAATAAAGGTTGTGAACATTTCAGTTGCAGACGCAGGAATAGTGGAATTGCGCGGAATGATTTTGGACATCACTCCGCCCATGGTTTCAATGCCCAGAGACAACGGAGTCACATCCAGAAGCAGCATGTCGCGCTTACCACCGGCCAGGATGTCCGCTTGAACTGCGGCGCCAAGCGCAACAACTTCATCCGGATTCAATTCCGTGTGCGGGACTCTGCCGAAGAGTTCCTCAACGCGCTGACGAACCAGGGGAATTCGAGTCGAGCCCCCGACCATGACGACTTCGTCGATGCCGGCGGATGTCAGTCCGGCATCCTGCAGTGCCTGACGGCACGGACCAAGCGTTCGTTCCACGATCGGGCCGATAATTCCGTTGAATTGTTCACGAGTGAGCGAGCGGCGATATCCGAGGAATGGAAGTTCGATGACAGCGGAATCCGCGGCCGAAAGGTCTTCCTTGACCTTTGTGACGGCGGCTCGAATCGCCTGAAGTCCGTGGGCATCAGGTTTCTCCTTCAGTCCACCGAGCACCAGGCGAATCAACTCTTCATCAATGTCGTCGCCTCCGAGATGAGTATCGCCGCTCGTCGAAAGGACCTCGAAGATTCCATCGCTGAGCTTCAGAATCGATATATCGAATGTGCCCCCGCCGAAATCGTAGACCGCAATCGTTCCCTGATTGCGCCTGTCGAGGCCGTAGGCGAGAGATGCCGCAGTCGGTTCATTCACAATGCGCAGCACATCGAGACCGGCAATGCGGCCGGCATCCTTGGTAGCCTGCCGTTGCGCATCGTTGAAGTAAGCCGGCACGGTGATGACCGCGCTTTTGATTTCCTCTCCCAGCGCCGCTTCCGCATTCCGTTTGAGGTCGCGAAGAATAAATGCGGATAACTCCGGAGGAGTGTAATCCCGGCCGAAGATCTTCAACCTCACGATGTGTTCGCTGTCTGGAGAGACTTCAAAAGGAAGCAGGGGCAGATCGCCACGAACATCATCAAGCCCTTTCCCCATGAATCGCTTGATCGAAAAGACCGTATTTCGCGGTTTCTCGATCATCTTTTGCTTTGCTCCGTTGCCGACGATCACATTTCCGCTCTCATCGAAATAGATGACAGATGGAACAAGCGAGCTGCCGTCCGGCGCAGGAAGGACGCAAGGCGTTCCGTCCCGCACAATCGCAACAAGGCTATTGGTGGTTCCCAGGTCAATTCCTACGATCTTCGGCATTATGAATCCTTCAAGCGCGGGTTCTCACCCGCATGTTCCAACTCGTTCTCGAGGTTTCTGATGTACGACGACTCCGACAGAATCTCCGCGAACCTGCCCAGATGCTGTCTGAGTCTTTCTTCCGTCGCCTTGCTTTTCACCAAGTCATCCCAGTCCGCGGCGGCCCGCTGAAGTTCGGTATCAAAGCGGTCGCGCTTCTCTTTGATCTGCGCGCGCAAAGAATCGACTTCTTCAACCGACGCGCGCCCGGCCTTTACTTCTGCGAGTTGCTCGTTGATTTCGAAGACTTCCATGAGCAGAGACTGAGGCACTTTGCTCCCATCCGGCTTCAATCCATAAAGGCCGATGAGATATTCCACGCGGCGGACCGGATGTCGCAGGGTGCGATATGCGTCGTTCAGAAGCGCGGTCATGCGGACCGCCTGCGTCTTTTCGGCCGGCGTCGCAGTTGAGAAATAATCCGGATGAGTTTTTCGGCTCAGCTTGTGAAATGTTTTCTCGATCACGGCCGGATCTATAGCTAACAGCCGGGGCAGGCCGAAAACTTCGAAATAATCCATTTTGAAAAAAGGGCAGGCGCGTTAGGTTGAAAATGAACTGCCGCAGCCACAGCTTTTCTTGGCGTTGGGATTCATGAATACGAATCCTTTGCCCATCAGGCCGCTGTCATAATCGAGAACGGTGCCGTTCAGATAGATGTAACTCTTCAGGTCGCAAAACAGTTTGACGTCCTCGCGTTCGAAGACCTTGTCTCCTGTGCGCGCCTGACTTTCGAAGGTCAGGTTGTAAGAGAGGCCCGAACAGCCTCCACCTTTCACGCCGACTCGCAGTCCGGCTGCCTGAACGCCTTCTTTAGTCATCATCCGGTGGACTTCGTCGACGGCCTTGTCTGTAATCTCGATCGCCATCTTACTTTTCGTTTCCGTCGTGCTTCTTCTTCCAATCTGAAATTGCGGCTTTGATCGCATCTTCGGCCAGAACCGAACAATGAATCTTTACCGGCGGCAGACTAAGCTCTTTCACGATATCGGTGTTCTTGATCGCGAGCGCTTCCGTAAGTGTCTTGCCTTTAACCCACTCCGTCGCGAGGCTGGAGCTGGCGATCGCGCTTCCGCAGCCGAAAGTCTTGAACTTTGCATCCTCGATGACACCGGATTCCTCGTTGACCTTGATCTGCAGTTTCATAACGTCGCCGCATTCCGGAGCTCCGACAAGGCCGGTGCCCACATTGGGATCTTCCTTGGGAAGAGCTCCGACATTTCGCGGATTGTTGTAGTGATCAATGACTTTGTCTGAATATGCCATTTGAATCTTCTCCCAGTAATTTACCCGTCGATTTCAGGATTCCGTGGCCCAGTGCACCGATTTCAAATCGATGCCTTCTTTAGCCATTTCATATAAAGGCGATAATTCGCGCAGCCGGCGCACGACATCGATGACTCGCGCAGCAACGTAATCGACTTCCTCCTCCGTATTGAATCGTCCGATTCCAAACCGGATGGACGTGTGAGCCAGATCTTCGCCCACTCCCAGGGCTTTCAAAACATACGAAGGCTCCAGGCTTGCCGAGGTGCACGCCGAGCCCGAAGACACCGCAATATCGTTGATACCCATCAACAGCGATTCGCCTTCAACGTAGGCAAAGCTCATGTTGAGATTGCCCGGAAGTCTCTTTTCAAGATCGCCGTTGATGAAAACTTCGTCCAGTTCACGTTCAAAGGTCGTACGAAGTTTTTCACGCAGACGAAAAGCTTCTGCGGATTCCGTTGACAGTTCTTCACGAGCAATCTGCGCTGCCTTACCAAAGCCAACAATGCCCGGGACATTCAACGTTCCCGATCGCATACCGCGTTCATGGCCTCCGCCGTCAATGATCGGCGTCAGCAGGACTCGCGGATTCCTGCGGCGGACATACAGAGCTCCGACTCCCTTGGGGCCATAGAGTTTGTGTGCGGAAAGCGAAGCGATGTCCACATTCATATCGTTGACGCTGAATGGAATCTTGCCCGCAGCCTGAACCGCATCCGTGTGGAAGAGAACACCGCGCTCACGCGCGATCCTGCCGATTTCCCTGATGTCCTGGATGACGCCGACTTCATTGTTGGCGGTCATGATCGAAATCAAAATCGTTTTATCCGTGATCGCTTTGCGAAGATCGTCGAGATCGACAAACCCTTTCGCGCCGACCGGCAGGAACGTTATACGGAAGCCTTCTTTCTCGAGATGCTTGCACGTATCGAGAATGGCCTTGTGTTCTGTCACGCACGTGATGATGTGATCGCCCTTCTCGCGATACATCCACGCGACACCTTTGACCGCGAGATTATCGGACTCCGTTGCGCCGCTTGTGATAACGATTTCTCTCGGATCCGCGCCGATCAACGACGCGATTTGCTTTCGCGCTTCTTCGACGGCTGCTTCCGCCTCCCAGCCGAACTTATGATTTCGGCTCGCAGCGTTTCCAAACCGATCCGTCAGATAAGGCATCATCGCGTCCAGCACCCGTGGATCCAGCGGTGTCGTCGCATGATTGTCCATGTAGATAGGCAGCTTAACCATATTTCTGTTCCAACCTTTTCTCAGCAGCCATCAATTCGTCGCCAGTTCGTAAATCGATGTGTCTCCCAGGACTCGAACCACTTTTGCTTTGATTTTCAAAAGCGGATCCTTGACCGAGCACATCTGCAACTGCTGGCAGTCATCGCCACGCTCACAGGGCGTTATCGAAATCGGTCCTTCCAACGCCTCAACAACATCGACAATCGATATATTCGATGGGTCCTTCGCCAGGACATAGCCGCCATTAATGCCTTGCTGCGATACCAGCAATCCTTTGCGGGCCAATCGTTGCAAGACTTTAGCCAGTAATTCCGCGGGAATATGGTACTGAACGGCTATCTCTCTGGCGCTTACCGATTCATCATTGTGCTGCGCCAGATGTTTCAATGCGATCAATCCATAATCGGACTTTTTCGATAGCCTGAACATCGCGCCACCCGCCTAACCCCGACCTTTTAGGTCGGACATTTACCCAATTTAAGGACTCAGGCTGTGAAAATCAAGGGAGAACTTAGCAACTCACGTTAAAAGGGGCAGAATCTCCGACAGCAACTCCACGCGTCGAACGTGATCATAGCCGGCGTACCTTCCACGGCGATCGATAAGCAGCGCTTCGAGGCCGGCGCGGATGCCGGCTTCGACGTCGTCGTGAAGGCTGTCGCCAATCATGAGAGTCTGCGATGGCCGCACTTTCAATGCTGCGACCGCGGCTTTAAAGATTTCGGGATCGGGTTTGCATGAACCGGTTTCACTCGAGATCGTCACGGCATCGAAAAATTGGCGGATGCCCAGACTCTCCATGACGGAGTAAATACGGTCGTCGAAATTTGAAATCACGCCGAGTTTCAGTCCACGATTCTTCAAATCCTGCAGGACATCGGCGGTTTCGGGGAAAAGAACCCATCCCTGCGAATCGCGAAACTTATCGTAAACTTGATCGAAGAATCGGTCGAAGTTGTCCACCATGCCGACTTCGTCGAAGACGCGGTACACGACATCCTTCCACCATCGTTTTTGATCTTGAATCGAGAGTGGGCCTGCGCCGCGGAATTGTCTGACGAAGGCGTCCTGGATCGCATCAACCGGAACTTTCGAACCGTATTGATGCGCGACGCTGCCGTAAATAGCGCCGACCGATCCGCGTGTCGTGAACAAAGTTTCGGCGGCATCGAAAAGTACGGCGTGAAATCTCATGCGAGGATCATAACAAATGGAACCTATCACTCTGCGTCCGGTTGAAGAGTACATGAACGCGCTCATCCCTCCGCGGCATCCCGTGATCAGCGAGATGGAAGCTTTCGGGAAAGAGAATCGTGTGCCGATCGTCGGTCCTTTGGTTGGCCGGCTTTTGTATCAACTCACAAGACTGGTGAACGCGCGCCGCGTCTTCGAAATGGGATCGGCCATCGGTTATTCCACGATCTGGTTTGCGCAGGCCGTCCCGGCGGACGGCAAGGTCTATTTCACGGACGGAAGCTCATCGAATGCGGCGAAAGCCGCGGATTACAGCAGGCGCGCGGGCGTTGCCGATCGCATCGAGATTCTGACAGGGAATTCTCTCGATTTAATCGATAAAGTTGATGGTGAGTTTGACGTCATCTTCAACGACGTCGATAAGCACTACTACCCGGAGGTTTTCCGAAAGGCCGCGGGCCGGGTCAGAATCGGCGGCCTTCTGATTACCGACAACGTGCTTTGGTCGGGCCGGGTGGCTGATCCTTCTGTGCGGGACGAAGACACCGAAGGCGTCCGCACTTTTAATAAGCTGCTTTTTTCCGATGACCGTTTTTATTCGACGATTATTCCGCTGCGTGATGGAGTTGCGATTGGACAACGAGTCCGTTGAGATCAACAAGGGAACGCCCGTTATAGTCTTCGGCCCAGGGAATGCGAACAACCGTCGTTTGTTTCGTTGCGACGAGCTCGGTGTGGCGCGACGGCGATTCCCATTCACTCATAATGTTCGTTCGATAGCCCTCGCTGTCGAAGAAGCGCCGCAGTGCGGGCACGGCGTCCTGGTAAGCGCCGTCCCAATTCTTGCCGAAGTCGAGCCCGGCGAGGAATTCTTCGAGCCTTCGGATCAGTTCCGTTTTCATACAAGCGCCATATTCTATGGCAGAGGCGCGTTTTCCGGTTATTCACATTTCAGGAATTAGCATGGCCCGAATTTATCCCTTTCGCAGTCTTCGATACGATCTCAACAAGGTTCCCATTGAAAAGGTCGTGACTCAGCCGTACGACAAGATCTCGGCTCAGATGCAGGAGGATTACTACTCGCGCCATCCGAACAACATTGTCCGGATTATTCTGGGCAAGCGTGAGCCGGAGGATTCTCCCGCCAACAATGTTTACACGCGGGCGGCACGCTATCTCAGGGAGTGGCGCGACCAAGGCGTGCTGGTCCAGATGCGGGATCCGGCGTTTTTTGTGTACTTCCAGCGCTTCACAGTTCCCGGAGAAGACGAGGTCCGGATCCGAAAAGGATTCGTGGGGCTGGGACAGTTGGAAGACTATGCCCGCAAGATCGTGTTTCCGCATGAACGCACGCTGACAGGCCCCAAAAAAGATCGCCTTGAACTCCTGCGGCACACAAGAACTCAGTTCGAGCAGATCTTTATTCTCTACGAAGATCCGCTTCAGCGTATCGATGCCGTTATGGATGAAGTCGCGGCGCAAACGCCTGAGATTCGCATCACGGACGAATACGGCGTCGAGCACACCATGTGGAACACCACCGACGCCGATAAACTGAAGTTCATCCAGGATCAGATGGCCGACAGAAAACTGATCATTGCCGATGGCCATCACCGGTATGAAACGGCTCTTGCTTATCGCGACGAGATGAAGAGTGAACAGGGAAGCGACCGGATTCCGATGACGTTCTTTAACATGAATAGTCCCGCGCTCACCATCCTTCCCACGCATCGAGTACTGGCGAATCTGCCTGGGTTTGATGCGAAGAATGTGTTGGCACGTTGCGCCGAGTTCTTTGACCTGAGCAAATCCCCGACCCGCTGCCGTGTCGATATCGGAGTCGTGACTCGCGGGGAACAGACCTTTCTCGGCCTGAAACCCTCCGCGGACCTGGCTTCGCTGATGCCGGATCTATCGGAAAAGCAGCGGGGGCTCGATGTTGTGATTCTCCACCGCCTGATACTTGAGAAATGTCTCGGTATTACGGAAGACGCGGTGAAAAGAGAAAGCTACATCACATATGTTCGCGAACGGGCCGCGGCTATGGCCGCGGTCGCTGAGGGCCGCGCGCAGGCCGCTTTCATCCTGAATCCGACACGCCTCGATCAGATGCGCGACATTGCTTTCGAAGGCAGTGTCATGCCGCAAAAGTCCACGGATTTTTATCCCAAGGTTTTGTCCGGCCTCACGATGTATTCGATATAATGCCGCTGAATTCCCGGAGGCCAACGACGATGAAAATGAATCATTCAAAGAAGCTGTTTATTCTTGCTGCGATACTTCTTTTCAGCAGTGCGGCCGGCCACGCTCAGCAGCAGGCGCCGCCTCAAGGCCGTGGTGCGGCTCGAACTCCAACGGCGCCGCCACCCATTGTCTGGCCTTCACCGCCACTTGCCGACGGGCCGATTGTTCTCGATACGGGAATTCAGCATCAGATACGCCTTGTCGTGACCAAGGGTTTGAATCAACCGTGGAGCATGGCATTTCTACCCGATGGCGGAATCCTCATCACAGAACGTCCCGGGCGGTTGCGTATTGTGCGTGATGGCGTGCTCGATCCCAAACCTGTTCAGGGATTGCCGCAGATACAGGCTCAGGGTTTGGCTGGATTAATGGACGTCGCGCTGCACCCACGGTTCACAGAAAACAAACTTGTCTATTTCACTTATCACAAGCCTGCGGGCGCGAATGCCGCTCCGGGTAATAACGCGGGGATCATCACGCTCGCGCGAGGCCGATGGGATGGAAACGCACTGACGGATGTGCGTGATGTTTTTTCCGCAATTCCGAACGGCAATGCTTCGCGAATCGCGTTCGGCAAGGATGGAACCATCTTCATGACGATCGGTGTTGGCGACCCGCCGGCCGCTTCCCGCGCTCAGGATCCGAATGATCTTGCCGGAAAAGTCCTCCGGCTGAAGGATGACGGCACCGTGCCACCGGATAATCCGTTCGTGGGCCGCGCGGGCTATCGCCCCGAGATCTACACCATGGGACATCGCAACTCTTTGGGCCTGACGATCGAACCAACGACCGGCGCCGTGTGGGAAGTTGAAGCGGGGCCCAACGGCGGCGATGAAATCAATATTCTGCAACCCGGTAAGAATTACGGCTGGCCGATTGTCAGTTTCGGGCGCTTTTACCTCGGACCACGCGTAACGGAGAAACCATGGCAGGAAGGAATGGAACAGCCGATCGTTTTTTGGGTTCCGGCCATCACTCCGTCCGGTATTACTTTTTACACCGGCGACAAATTTCCGAATTGGAAAAACAACGTCTTTGTCGGTGGAATGAGGCAAGGCGAAGTGCCGCGCTCCGGTCATCTCGAGCGTCTGGACTTCAATGAAAAATGGGAAGAACTCCACCGTGAATCGATGCTGCGCGAGCTTCAGCAGCGCATTCGCGACGTGCGCCAGGGGCCCGACGGTTTTCTGTATGTCCTGACGGCGGAAAACGAAGGCGCGCTGATGCGTATCGAGCCCACGTCCAAATAGTTCGCGCTGTCCTTCTGCCGTCTTTACGAACGTGCCGGTTTCGCACGCAAAGGCGTTAACACCGAGGCGTCGGTCGATGTCGCCCAGACATCTGCTGCCACCGGCGCGGTTAATTCGCCAATCTTGACGAGCCTGCCCTGTCCCTGCGCGCTCGCGAACTGTGCGAAGGTTTCCCGAATCGAGGAATAGCACTCCTCAGCCGGAATAGTGAAAGGAATCGCGGTGTCGTGTCCGATCTGCTTCAGTGTTTCGATCATAAAATCGCGGGGCAGGCGTTCGTGTACAAAGAAAATGCGCTTCCCAACGTCTTTCCAGGTTTTCGCAGGAATATCGAACGACGAGACGAATCGTTCCCGCAGAGTTTCATCGAGTGCCCGCAGCGTGTGGAGATTCTGAATCTGGTACGCGGCCGATACTATTTCGTCTGATGGAGTCGCGTTTCGACTCTTTTCCGCTACAGTTCGAATCTCCTGCTCTGAAATGCCCCGCGCGTTTCGCCAATCGATTTCGTCCGCCCAGCTTTTTTCGTACACTTCCGGAAAGTCCGCTGCGGAAACCGGCTTCATGGACCGCTCCGGCCGTTCACGCAACATACGTTCAGCCAGGCGTCCAGGATTTAGTCCGAGTTCACGAATAACGGCATGCTCCGGCTTGCGGGCAAGGCCACGGTCCGGCGCTGTTGTTGCGGTAAACGAGCCGCCGTCTTCATAGAGTGTAACGAGATCGATCACGATACCGGCGACGGGATGATCGCAAATCACTCCGTGGATGGAATTCGGGACGTGGACGAAACTCCAGATCGCGACACCGTACAATTCCCGAATCGAGAAGAGCCCCGCAGACTGAAAGCCGCTGTCGATGAGCGTCCTGGCGATCGGTTGGATCTTGTCGGGTTCGCTCCAGTCGATGGTCTCCCGCCGCTCCAGATGTATTCGGCGCGGGGTTCCGCCGGAAAGTAAGCGAACAATTCCCAGCCACTTTCTAATCTTCGAACGGATGGTTCCCACCGTGACCTCGTCATCAGAAGTTCAGAAGTCCTGATTTTCCCGCGAGCCGTCAATCCGCTAATCGTACTTCAACCAGATTGTCGTAAAAGGTGGCGCCTGCGCCGATGTCGGTGAGTTCTTCGGACGTCGTGCTGTTCGCGTTGCGTCCTCCCGGCGCCAGCTTGTTCCACCAGATCGATGGAGCCGACAAGACGCCGGACCGCGTTCGTTTCGTGATGACGGCCCTGGCCAGAAAACTGCCGCGGTCGTTGAAAACTTCCACGGGGGCGCCTTCGCAAATGTTTCGTTTCTCCGCGTCGGTTGGATGGATCTCGAGCTTCGGTTCGAATTCCTTCTGGTGAAACAGATTCGCAAAGGTCGAGTTGAGAAAGTGGTGCGCCGGAGGAGAAATCAGGACCAGCGGAAATCTTCCGGCAAGCTTTGGGTTCGATAAACGGTCTTCGCGCGGCGGGATGTACACCGGGAGGGGGTCGAGGTCCTTGAGGCGCTCCGAATAAAACTCGCATTTGCCCGACGGCGTCGGGAAGTTTCCTTCGGCGAAAGGCGCTGCGCCGACGTTCAGCGAGGCCCATCCGCGTTCCTTCAACTCGTCCAGCCGGACGTTATTCAGACCGTTGAGCGCTTGCTTGACGAGTTCTTCGTCGGAATCGGAAAAACACGAATCCGCCAAACCCATTCGGCCGGCAAGGAGCCGGAAGATTTCAGTATTCGGTTTGCTTTCACCGAGCGGTTCGATCGCCGGAGTGTTCAGCATGGAATAGGTGTGGCCGTACGATCGATGAAGGTCGAGATGCTCCAGTTGCGTTGTCGCCGGCAATAACACATCCGCGTAATCCGCGGTGTCCGTCTGAAAATGCTCGAGCACTACTGTGAACAAGTCTTCCCGTTTTAGTCCTGTGAGGATCCGCTGCTGATTGGGCGCAACCGCTGCAGGGTTGCTGTTGTAAACCACGACGGCACGGACGGGCGGATCCGCGTTGGTGAGGGCTTCTCCAAACTGGCTCATATTGATGGTGCGGGGAGCTCCCTGGATCATGTCCGGCCGTTCAAGAGCGGGATAGTTGTATTTAAAGAATCCGCTCGTACTGAGAATCGCGCCGCCTCCCGGATGCCGCCACGATCCAATGAGCGCGGGCAGGCAGTAAATATTCCGAACCGCCATCCCTCCGCCCGCGTGGCGTTGCAAGCCGTAATTCACACGAATGAACGCGGGGGAGTTTGTGGCGTATTCATGAGTGAGGCGTTCGATGGTGCTTTCGGGAAGCCCCGTGATCTCGCTCACGCGCGACGGCGGATATTCCAGAACGCGTTTCTGCAGGTGTTCGAAACCCAGCGTGTAACGGTCGATGTAATCCTGATCCTGAAGACCGTCGCGAATGATGATGTGCATCATCGCAAGCGCGAGGGCGCCGTCCGTTCCGGGCATGATCGCGATGTGTTCGTCGGATCTTTCGCCGGTTCGAGTGAGCAGAGGATCGATCGTTACGATCTTCGCTCCCTGTGACCGCGCTTTCAGGATGTATCGCCAGAGATGAATATTCGAAGTGATGATGTTGGATCCCCAGATGAGGATGTATTTTGCCTGATCGACCGTTTCCGGATTCGTGCCGACAGACGCTCCAACGGTGTATCGCATGCCGAACATGCCGGCTGTCGAACAAATCGTGCGATCGAGAAGCGAGGCTCCGATGCGATGAAAGAAACGGCGATCCATGCTGCCGCCCTGGAGCAATCCCATCGTTCCGGCATAGCTGTACGGAAGAATCGATTCGGGATTTTCTTTCGCAATCGAGCTGAGATTCGCAGCGATGGTGTCCAATGCCTCATCCCATGAAATGCGTTCGAACCGCCCTTCGCCTTTGCGGCCCGTGCGCTTCATCGGATAAAGAAGACGGTCCGGATGATAAGTGCGTTTCTCGTAATGCGCGACTTTCACGCACAGTCCTCCGTGCGTATACGGATTCGCCGAATCCCCTTTGACGCGGACTGCCCGGCCGTTCTCATCCACTTCGACCAGCATCGCGCACGTGTCCGGGCAATCATGAGGACAAACCGCTCGAACGATCTTCATATTTTCAAGTTCCCCGTCTTTGCTGCCGCTTTCTTCATCGAACTCACAAGCTCTTCCCGCATTTGATAAAGCTTCTTAAGCTTTCGTGGTTTTCTTTTCGCCATCGCATATGCCGTCAGCAGCGGCAAAGCGACCGTCGAATCCAGATAGCAAACGACCGTATCCGGCAGACGTTCGGGGTCGACCTTCCCCCAGGTCACGGCCTCCGCGGGTGTCGCACCGGAAAGTCCGCCGGTATCCATTCGCGCATCCGTGAACTGCAGGTAGTAATCATGGCCGCGTTCGTCGAGGCCGAGTACTTCCTGAATCTGCGGCTCGGTTTGAAGGACGAAGTTCTTCGGTGAACCGCCGCCGATGATCAGCAGGGCGCTCTTCTGCTTGCTCTTCTTTGCGCCGTACACGATCGCCGCAGTTTCGTTGACGTCCGCGTTTACGTCGAACTGGAGCTTGTTGCCTTCAAGGGCCTTCGCCGCGACATTCATGCCGATGGAACTGTCACCCGGTGACGATGTGTAAATCGGCACATCGAGTTCGTGCGCCGCGCCGAGCAGGGACTTATCTTTCAATTTGAGGACGCGGCTTCGTTCCAGAACATACTTGCCGGCCAAATGATGAAACTCCGCGGTGCTCATGGTCCGCTGAAATTCAGGACCGCTGATGATTTCACGGAAGAACTCATCGGTCTTCAGGAGCACGTCGTACTGAAAGAAGATATCGTAAATGCGCACGACGCCTTGCTCACGCAGGATCCGGTCATCGAGATTGTGCAAGCCCCGGCGCATTTCGAGACCAATGCCGAAGTGGGTGTCGTGATAAAGATTGGCGCCTGTCGAAACCATCCAATCCACAAAGCCGGCGCGCATCAAAGGAATGATGGCGGCCATGCCGATGCCTGCCGGCGTCATTGCGCCGGACAGACTCATTCCGACGGTGACGTCGTCGTCGAGAATCTTTTCGGTGAAGATCTGGCACGCTTCCCGAAATCGCGCCGCGTTGTAGGCGTTGAAAGTTTTGTCGATGAGATCGACGATCGAGATTTTCGCATCGATGGCCGGCGGCTCGATGCGCTGTCCGTGAAGAAACCGGCTTTTGTTCTTCATTGCGGAAATTATTCTAACCGAATAGTCCCTTCAACGTTGCTCAAGTGCAGCCGGCTTCCAGTTGAGAATGAGCGTAATGGCGCGACGGAGGCGTCAGTGGAGACACGGCTGTTGAGCAGGAACTGCTGATCCGTAAAGGTAATCGTCATGGTTTCGGATGCCAGTTGAGGACGAGTGTGATCGGTGAAGTAAGGACATCCTGCAGGAGGCTGTTGATGAGGAAGCGTTGCCCGTCGGCGGCCACCATGTATTGGTGCCGGATGCTCCCCACGGCGCCGCCGACAATGCGTGTGCGGAAGAGTGCCTGTGGTGTGCCGACTTCGGCAGTGAGTTTGCTGGAGTCGAGACGAATCGGAACTGCCATCAACTGGCCATCGAGCGCGATATAAAACAACTCTTTGCCATCTCCACGCCACCGGACTTGTGCTCCCCCATTCGTTGACACTCGCGTTTTGGCTCCGGCGCCGGGGAACGGCTGGACATAAATTTCCGCGCGTGCGGTTTCATTCGATCGATATGCGATCCATTTTCCATCCGGTGAAAACTGCCCCTCCCTTTCATCTGCCGACGTCTGGACAACCGGAAATGGTTTTCGGTCGTCCATGGACAGAGCCCAAATGTCACTCCCTGTCCTGGAGTCAAAGGTTGTGTAAAGAAGAAAACGGTTATCCGGTGACAAATCGTTTGGCGCGCTGCCGTTGGGCGTGGCGAAAATCAGTTCCTCATTGCCTGTGCCATCTGCCGGTTTCTGGTACAGATCGAAGCTCCCTTTGTGGTTCGAGTTGAATAAGATCCTCCGCCCGTCATGTGACCATATCGGATAGTTATGATGGGTCGTGTCGGAAGTGAATCGCTGTAATACTCCGCGATCGAGTTCAAGCTTCCAGATGTCATTCACGCCGTTCGAAGTCCTGTTCAGAACCACACGCCGCCCATCCGGCGAGAGTTCACCGGCAAAGGGAGAGGCCGTATCGGGACCACCGGCTTTCCCAACCTCTTTTCCGTTCCTGTCGAACCAGACAAATTGGCGCTGATCGTTCTCCGCGTTTGACCGATACGCCAGGAGGCCGGCTGCTGAAACCGAGACAGGGGCTCCGTTGCTTTGGTCCGCGGCTACTCGTTCGGCTACAGGAAACGGACTGCCGCTAAAAGAAAGTTTGTTGACGTCAAATTTCTGCGCAAAAAGAGTTTCCTGCCGCACAAAGAAAATGTGCTGCATTGAATAACCAGCGAAAGCATCCGCATCGGTCAGTCGCTGCACCATTGGATTGTCGAGCGATGCAACATACACTCCGCGTGCTTCCGGCGTTCCTTGAACGTAAAACAGGAAATGGATGCGGTCTGGAAGGAATTGCATGAAACGATGACTCGATTGTCCCGGTTCCGTCTTCGTTATCGCCTTCCTGTTTGCTCCGCCCTCCGTAACGGCAAAGATCGGACCACTTGAAGTTGGAGTGAACAAAATGACGCCATCAGAGTTCCATGCGCCGCCACGCGGACTCGGGGCATCCGCAAGGGCGGTGGCCGCTCCGCCGGCAATGTCGATTCGCTTGAGCTTTCCATCAGCGAAAAAACCAACGGAGCGGCTGTCTGGCGACCAGAAGGGATAGATGGCGCCGTCCGTTCCGCCCAGTGTCCTCGTCGCGACCGAGTCGAGGAGTCGCAGCCAGAGTTTTGGTTGACCGTCAGAAGCGGAGACAAAAACGAGCTTCAGACCGTCGGGCGCAATTGCAAAGGACACAGGATCAGCCGCGACTGTGTTGATTTCGAGCCGCATCTCGTTTGCCGGAGAACGCGGGTGGAGTGATCCAACTATCAGCGCCGCAATCATCGATGCGGTGAGCACGGTAACCGCTGCGATCCATACCCATCGCTCACGGTTCGATTTCACAACGATGGCCGGCGCGCTCTCGTCAGGTCTTTCGCGCAGTTCCAGCAACACAGCACCGGCATCGCGCAATCGGCGCCGTCGATCCTTTTCGAGACAGCGTCGCAGGAGGCGGCGAATATGGGCGGGCACATCCGGGGGCAATGCGTTCCAGTCCGGTTCGCCTCTGACAATCGCGCCGAGAATGTCTGTTACGGTTTCGCCCTCGAAAGTCTTCCGTCCGGTCAGTATTTCGTAAAGAACGCAGGCGAACGCCCACGTGTCGGTGCCGCGATCCACAGTCTTCCCGCGTGCCTGTTCGGGCGACATGTAAGACGCCGTGCCCATGATGACTCCTGGCGTTGTGCCTCCGATCAGCGTTGGCGAGTGTGATGCAACCGCAGACGCACCCGGCGACAGTTCCCACATTTTCGCCAACCCAAAGTCCAGGACCTTTACTTTGCCATCCGGTGCGATCTTGATATTGGCGGGCTTCAAGTCTCGATGAACGATGCCGCGTTCGTGCGCAGCTTCGAGAGCCTCCGCGGTCTGTTGAGCAATATCGAGCGATTCATCCAGCGGCAATGGTCCGCGCGCAATCCGGTCCGCAAGCGTTTCGCCTTCGACCAGTTCCATCACGAGGAATCGCGAGCCTTCCTGTTCCACAACGTCATAAATCCCTGCGATGTTCTGGTGATTTAACGATGCCAATACTTCAGCTTCACGCTGGAATCGCGCGACGCGATCGAAGTCTCGAGAGAATTCGTCGGGCAAAACTTTGATCGCGACATCGCGCTTCAACTTCGTGTCGTGCGCGCGGAAGACTCGGCCCATGCCGCCTTCGCCGAGCAGCGAGGCGATCTGATACGAACCGAGTTTCGTGCCCGAGGTAATCGTCATGTGCGGGGCAATCTAACGCATATAATGTTCGAATGGCAAACGAAGCACATATCGAAACACTCCAGAAGGCATTACAGCAGGACAAACTTGACGGCTGGTTGTTTTATGGTTTTCGCGGCAGCGATCCCATCGCCGAAAACATCCTGAGACTGGACCACGCGAAGTTCACAACGCGTCGCTGGTTTTATTTTTTACCGGCAAAAGGCACACCGCAGAAGATCGTTCATGCGATCGAACCCGCCACGCTCGATGGTTTGCCCGGCAATAAACGTGTTTACCTTCCGTGGCAGCAATTGCACCAGCAGTTGCGCGAGTCGCTGGCTGGCATGAAGAAAGTAGCGATGCAGTACTCACCGATGAATACGCTTCCTTATATCTCACGAGTTGATGCGGGAACCGTCGAATTGGTTCGTAGTTTTGGCACGGAAGTGGTGACTTCCGCCGATCTCGTTCAGGTTTTTGAAGCCGTCTGGAGCGACACGCAACTCGACACTCATCTGTATGCGGCAAAGCACATGAGAGAGATCGTCGATGAGATCGTGAAGGAAGTCGGAAGGCGCGTTCGCGATAACGTCACTGTCAACGAAATGGAGATTCAGGACTTCATCGTGAAGCAGTACGACCGGCGCGGTCTCACGGCGGGACATCCTCCCATTGTTGCGATCAACGCCCATAGCGCCGATCCTCACTACGCTCCGAATGCTGAAGACAATTTGCCCATGAGAAAAGGCGACTTTCTTCTTGTCGATATGTGGTCGAAACGCCTGGTGCCTCACGCCGTCTACGATGACATCACGTGGACCTTCTTCATTGGGGAAAGCGTTCCCTCCGAACATCAAAAGATTTTTAACATTGTTTGCAATGGACGCGACGCGGCAATCAACGCGGCAAAGAAATTGTATCCGGGCAGTGATGTTTTGTACGGCTGGCAAATCGACGACGAAGCCCGCAAGTCCATCACGAACGCGGGGTACGGTGAATTCTTTCTGCATCGCACCGGACACTCGATTCATGAAGAAGTGCACGGCAACGGCGCCAACATCGATAATCTGGAGACCCAGGACAATCGACGCCTGATGGCGCGTACCTGCTTCTCGATCGAACCCGGCGTTTACCTGAAAGGGAACTTCGGCGTCCGCAGTGAAGTGGATATGTATCTTTCCGAGACGGAAGCTACCGTGACAGGGCTTCCCATACAAACTGAAGTCATACCAATTCTGAAGTAATTCTGTGGCAGGGAACCAAATCACCCAAATTGCGAAAAAACTCTCTGAATTAGGTAATTTGGTTCCCTGCCGCAGAATTTCATGGAGGGAGCAATGAGAACAGTTCTGGTTACGGCGGTGGTACTCGTCGCGATCGTTGTGCCGGCGAGCGCGGTTGACGACAAGGTTGCGGATCGGCTTTGGGAAGCTTCGAAAGTCGTGGATGAATTGATCAAGGCGCCGGATTCCGACATTCCGAAAGACATACTCAAGCGGGCCGAGTGTGTCGCGGTTATTCCCGGATTGAAGAAAGCGGCATTCGGCATCGGTGGCCAGTTGGGCAAGGGCGCCGTGTCGTGCAAGAAGGACGGCGGCAAAGGCCCCTTCGGTCCGCCGGCAATGATCGCAATCAAGGGCGGCAGTTTTGGTTTTCAACTCGGCGCACAGGAGACGGATGTTGTGATGTTATTCATGACGCCCGACAGTCTGAAGCATCTGCTTCGCGACAAAGTCACGCTGGGCGTGGACGCGTCGGCAGCGGGCGGTCCCAAAGGCAGGGAAGCGTCCGCGGAAACCAACGCCACAATGCGATCTGAGATTCTGACGTACTCACGGGCGCGTGGAGCGTTTGCAGGAATCTCGCTGAAAGGCGCTGTTCTCAGTCCCGACAAAGACGCGAACAAGAGTCTCTACAATCGAAACGTCGAAGCTCGGGACATCGTGGAGAAGGGCAGCGTCGCGATGCCGGAACCCGCCCGGAAGTTTGTCGAGTCGGTTTCCAAAGCGAGTTCGGCAAAGTAAGAATTTACTGAAGACGTTTCGGCAGTCTTTGTTGCTGGTCGGGAGTCAACAGGCTTTTCACTCCCGATTGGTAGCGTTGATTGATATCGCGGGAGCGCCCTCTCGTATCCCGGAGCGCTAATGTTGCATTACCGATCTCTGATGGGTTCGGATTCGGTTGCTGCAATAACTGCCGCAACGCCTGTCTCTTCTGCTGGACTTCCTGTTGCAGAGACTCCATTTCCTTGCGCCGGTTCTCCTGAAGAGCATGGATTCCGTTGAGTTGAGAATCCGACAGATTCAACCTCTGCTGAATTCTGTCCATGCGCCGCGATGCGATTTCGGCTTGCCGCGCCGCGCGGCGATTTGCAGGGCGTTGAGCTGAAACGATGGTCGCGCCCAACATGCTGATTGCTGCTAAGGTGATGATTATTCGTCGAAACATACTCTCTCTTTCTCCCCTTTCAATCAGCCTCAATAGACAGGGCCCTCTTTTGAAGGTTTAAAATAGCTCATATGCTTTCGGAGTACTACACCGCCGCAAAAAAGGCAGCGGCTGTCGCGGAAAAAGACGGGTTTGGGATCATTAAACTTGCGGGAAGCGAGCGCGTCACCTGGCTGCAGGGCATGATCACCAATGACGTTGAAAAGCTTCGTCCGGGCACGGGCTGCTATGCCGCTCATCTGACGCCTCAAGGCAGGATCGTGGCCCATATGCGCGTGCTCATTGACGAAGAGGCGATCTGGCTTTCGCTGGAGCGCGCCACCGTTGCGAGTCTGATGGCCGCATTTGACAAGCTTCTGATCATGGAAGACGTTCAGATGGAAGATGCATCCGGGCAATATTCCGTTATCGCGGTGCTTGGGCCAAACGCTGCGCAGACGCTGGAGTCGTGGATGAACGAACCGTTGCAGGTCACGGCGAAATACGCGCACCGGCCATTCGAGGATTGCCGCATTGTTGTTTCGGATGTCGGATATGAAGTCTGGGTGCCCGTTGGACGGACCGACAATATTCTTCGGCGACTGGCTCAATCGGGTGCGACGGCCATCGATCGCGGTACGTGGGACGTCCTGCGTACCGAAGCCGGATTGCCTGTCTATGGAGTCGACATCGACGAAAGCACCACGATGCCCGAGATCGGCGAAGCGGGAATCAGTTACGAAAAAGGTTGTTATATCGGGCAGGAGGTTGTGGCGAAGGTGAAATACATTGGACACGTGAATCGCCGATTCGTGGGCCTCATCATTTCAGGGACGGACCTGCCGGACTTGAAAGCTCCTGTTCGAAAAGGAGAGCGCGAAGTCGGCTACGTCACGACGGCGTTGTTTTCACCGGGTCTTCAAAAACCGATTGCCCTGGGTTTTGTCAGCAGGGCAGCATACGCGCCGGGAAGCATTGTGGATATTGCCGGGAATGGAAAAACGCTCACGGCGGAAATTGTCGATCTGCCGTTCAAGATCTCTGAAGTGAATACTTAGCTCAAACCGTTGCGCGGCTTGAAATGCGACACGCGCGACAATTCCTCGAATAGTTTCTTCTCCGCGTCGGTGAGTTCGCGCGGCACGACAACCTTCATACGCACGAAATGATCGCCACGAGTTCCACCTCGCGTGTTCATCCCTTGCCCACGCAGGCGAAGGCGCTGCCCGGATCCGATTCCAGGTGGCACGCGGATTTCCGCCCTGCCGTCGAGCGTCGGTACTTCGACGGTCGACCCCAGAGCGGCTTCCCACGGCGTAATTGCGACTTCCACTTCGGTATCGTCGCCTTTTACGGAGAACTGCGAATGCGGTTGTTGCCGCAATCGCACATAAAGGTCCCCACCGTTGGCGCCACCGCCTGGAATTCGGATTCGTGCATCGTCACGCGCGCCGGGTGGAATGCGAATATCGATGGTCTTCTCGGAGTTTCCAATGCGAACGGTGAGTTTACGCAGCGCGCCCCGATGCATTTCTTCCAGGGGAAGCATCAGTTCGGTTTCCGCGTCTGCCCGTCCCATCCTTGGGCCCGTGCGTGGACGGCTTCCGGAAGCCTGGCCCGAACCAAAGCCGCCGACGCCGAAAAGCATTTCAAAGAAATCGCTGAAAGCGTTCCCGCGCTGTTGCTGGGCGCGGTTGAACAGATCGTCCATATTGACGTTGTTGCCGCCGGTCTGAAAACCACCCCAATTGGGGGGTGGCGTAAACTCCGCGCCGTTTTTCCAGTTGCCTCCGAGTTGGTCGTAGCGCTGGCGTTTCTCCGCATCACTGAGTACTTCGTAAGCTTCCTGAATCTCTTTGAACTTTTCTTCGGACTGCTTGTTGTTGGGATTGAGGTCCGGATGGTATTTGCGGGCGAGTTTGCGATAGGCCTTCTTGATGTCTTCTTCCCTGGCCGTCCTGGCCACACCAAGAATCTCGTAATAGTCTCGGAACTTTACCGGCATGTTTTCGACTTTACTACAGTGTGACTTCGAGTCCTTCGCGTGCGGCGATCACATTCGGATAGAGTTTTCGCGCATTCTCCAGAATCGCTTCGACGTCATTATCTTCGTGATAAGGATCATGGTGGAAAAGAGCAATCTTTTTCACTCCAGCCTGCATTCCGGTTTCGATGGCCTGCTTCCAACTGCTGTGTCCCCATCCCACGTGATCCGGCAATTCTTCCGGTGTGTACTGAGAATCGACAATAAAGAAATCCGCATCTTTCGCCAGAGTCGCGATGTTTTTGTCGCTCCAATCCAGGCCGTGTTCGACATCCGTGCAGTATGAAATGACTTTTCCATTTTGCATGATTCGATAACCGACGCAGCCCTGCGGATGATTCAGAGGCAGCACCAGGATTCTCGTGTCGGCTACCGTAAAAGTGCCTTCGACAAGATCTACATATTCCCGCGAGCAGGGCAGCTTCGACATATCGACGGGGAAATACGGGTTCGCCATCATTCCCGCAAGCGCATCCATCACAAGATTTGCGTCGCGCCGTCCTGCGAAATAGAAAGTGAAATGATTACGGGGATCATACAGCGGACGAAAAAAGGGAACGCCCTGAATATGGTCGAGATGGAAGTGACTGAAAAAAACGTGCGCGCTGATCGGCTTTGTCCCGAATTCCTGCTGCAGCTCATTTCCAAGGAGGCGAATCCCTGTGCCGCCGTCAAAAATCAGAATCTGATTCGAGTCCGATCGCACTTCGATACATGAGGTATTACCGCCATAACCCATGTTTTCTTTCTGTGGCGTCGGAGTCGATCCTCGAACTCCCCAGAACCGCACGCGCATAAACTAAACTCCCCAGGAATCCGGCAGTATAAATAGTTGTCCAACTAAACTTCAAGGAACTTGGGAATTTTAACCAGGTTCCGGCATCCGTTTTTTGTAACAAAAACGACGTCCTCGAGTCGCACGCCGCCCATTCCTGAATAATAAAGGCCCGGCTCAACAGTTACGACATTTCCTGCTCGAAGGTGATTCTTCTGCCTGCTGCCGAACGCCGGCGCCTCATGAATATCGAGTCCCAACCCGTGTCCGGTTCCGTGAAAGAATCCCTGCATGCGGCCTCCAGCCATGCCGGTTTCAAAGCCTTCGCTTTTGAAGTAGGCGAGAATTTCGTTGTGGATTTCATAAGCATTCTCCCCGTCGCGGATCCGGCGAAAGCCGATCTCCTGCCCGCGGCCTACACAATAGTATGCATGCTTTAATCGATCAGAGGCCCGGCCGCGGACGACGGTGCGGGTGATGTCGCCGAAATATCCCGTCCGTTCGGATCTTGGAAAGATATCCATGATGATCGGCGTGTTGGCTCGAATGTGGCCGCTGCCCTGATTGTGCGGATCCACGCATTGTTCTCCCGAAGCCGCAATCGTGTGACTTGGGACGAATCCCTGCGACATGACGGCGGTATTGATGATCCGCTTCAGGATTTCCGATGTCAGCCTCGTTCCGTCGAGATACAGATATCCATCCCTGCGGATTTCCGTTCGTCGAATAGCTTCAATTCCGGCTTGCATTCCATTCTCGGCAGCACGAAGCGATGCGCGGATGTGGCGAAGCTCAGCGGGTGTTTTGAATTCACGTTCCGGCCAGAATGGATCTGCCTGCGGCTCAACCCGAATTCTTCGTTCCGCAAGCTGGTGGGCAAGCCCTGCCGGGAACGACGAAGGCACTTCCACGCTTCGAATGTGCATGTCTTCCAAAGTTTCGGCAATCACCTGTGCTGAAGTTGGAAAGGCGACACCGCGATCCTTCCATCGTTTCGCATAATGGGAGTACGCCAACACCTTGTCGACGCCGGCCTGATCTTTGGCGCGGTCGAGCTCCAGATCGTTCATGACCAGGTATCGCTTCCCGCGTTTTTGAATGAAGACGAAAGGATCGGGCGCAAAAAACCCGGTCGCCCACAGCATATTGGCGTCGGTTTCACTGGCGCTGTAGATCAATCGCGCGTCGGCCTTGGCAGGTTTGGGCATGTTATAGTCAGGTCCTTGAATGAGCGCGTCGACAAATGGCGAAAACGGCTGGCATTCTCGTAATCGGCAATGAAATCCTCTCAGGAAAAACGATCGATGAAAACTCGCCCTACCTCGCGCGCGAGCTGAGAAGTCTCGGAGTCGACGTCCGGAGAATCTCCGTTATCCCGGATGAACTCGATCTCATTTGCGGCGACGTCCGATCCTTTTCCAAATCGTACGATTACGTTTTTACCACAGGTGGAGTGGGGCCGACGCACGATGACGTTACCATGGAAGCCATCGCAGCCGCATTCGGCCGGAAGACGGAGCGTCATCCCGAACTCGAGGCGGTCCTGCGGCAATACTATTCGCCGGACCTCGTTGGCGGCAATCTGCGCATGGCCGATATTCCTGAAGGCGCGCGGCTTGTTGGCGGCAAGGGGGCGTGGTTTCCCGTAGTCGCTGTGGAAAATGTTTTTATCTTTCCGGGAGTGCCGGAGATCCTTCGCCGAAAGTTCGAACGGATCAAAGAAATGTTCCGGGAGGCTCCGTTTTACCTTCGCGAAATCTATCTTCGAGCGGACGAGGGCCAGATCGCTGGAATTCTGAATTGCCTTCTCGCGGACTTTCCGGAATTGCTCCTCGGTTCCTATCCGTACTTCGACAATCCGGTGTACTCCATCAAATTGACGTTGGAATCGAAGGATGATGGCTATCTGGACCGGGCGCAACGGAGACTTCTTGCCGACTTGGGAAAGATTGATTTGCACCCATTGCAGGGAAGTATGTAGACAGCCGCGGGCTTTATGCCTTGCGTTCTCTCACGAAAACAACGTTGGCTGTGCCAGCGGAATATCGTTGAGAACTTCCGCAAATCCCAGCTTCCGGCACAACGGATCGAGCAAACGCCGGTCGCCACGGCGATAGCGAAGAGATTCAGCCGACACTTCGATCGGCGCCTCACAGCAGATTGTTGCCAGCTTCCGGCTGATCCGCACCGTTTCCATGTTTTCGCGAATGCGCCGCAGGATTTCGTCGCGTCCTCGAAATGCCATTCGCAAAGACAGATCGGGATTCGCTGCTTCTTCGACATTCCCGCAGACAGAGAGAATCTGGCGCGCTGTCTTTTCGCCGACTCCCATAACGCCGGGAATATTGTCGACATGATCTCCGTGCAGCGCGAGCAGATCCGGAATCTGCGAAGGCGCAACCCCGAATTTCTCCCTCACCCCGGCTTCATCGAGCCAGCGTTCCCTTGCGATGTCGTACACGCGGACTTTTTCCGATACGAGCTGGGACATGTCCTTATCCCCTGTGACGACGACTACGGCATGACCCGCCGCGGACATGCGCACCGCAATGGTGCCGATAACATCGTCGGCCTCGAATCCATCGACGTCGATGCAACGGACCCCAACCGCCTCGGTGATTTTCCTGCAGTATTCGAATTGCGGTGTGAGATCTTCCGGAGGCTGCTTTCGATTCGCCTTGTATCCCGCGAACATTTCATTCCGGAATGATGTGTCTCCTTCGAAGGCGGCAGCCACGTATTCGGGCTTCCGCTCCTTGATGATCCGAAGCAGCGTGCGCAGATAGCCGAGGACCGCATTGGTCAGCATTCCAGACGGAGCCGTGATGTTATCCGGCAGGGCATGATAGGCGCGAAAGATGTAGTTCATCGCGTCAATCACGTAAACGGAGTTGTTCATGAATTGATGGCCACGGGCTGCCCGTCTTCGTTGACGGCGACATAGACGACTTCGGCTTCCGTAACCCGTACGGTTTCTTTTGTTCCGCGCACACCGATGCGTTCGACTTCAACTTCAACATCGACCGTGATCGAAGTCTGCCCAAGCCGAATGGTCTTCGTATAAAACGTGACCAGGTCTCCCAGATGTACGGGAGCCACGAACACGACTTCGTGCATCGCCTTCGTGACAAATTTTCTGGGGAATTGCCGCCGGCACTCGATGCCGCCGGCCAGATCGATGTAGCTCAGGATGACGCCGCCGAAGACAGTGCCGTGCGCATTCGTGTCCTTCGGCAACATTGTGATTCGGATCGCGGGAAATCTGCCAGTGGAGTTCATTTCAGGAACGGATTGTATCTTCTTTCGTGGCCAATAGTGGTCGACTTGCCGTGCCCGGGAATGACGAGGGTGTCGTCATCGAAAGGCATGAGTTTCTTCTGAATGGAATTCATGATCTGCGGCAGCGATCCACCCCACAAATCCGTGCGGCCGATGCTTTGGAGGAACAGGGTGTCGCCGGTAAATAAAACGTTGCGGTTTCCGGCAAGATGGAAAGTGGTGCTGCCCGGCGTATGGCCGGGAGTGTGAATGACACCCATCTCGACGCTGCTGCAGCCGACGGCATCGCCGTCCTCGACGAACTGGTCGATGACCCCGCGTTTCGGCATCGGCATACCGATCCACTGCGCCTGCACGTCGAGCTTCTCAAACATGAACAAATCGTCTTTGTGAATCGCAGCGGGCGTCTGTGCGAGTTCCTGTAATTCGTAAATTGCGCCGACGTGATCGATATGCGTGTGCGTGCACACGATCTGCTTTGGAGTGAGGCCCTGTTTCTTCAAACGATCCAGAATCTCTATCGGATCGCCGCCGGGATCGATCACGATCGCCTCACGAGTCTCCTCGTCTGCGAGAATCGTGCAATTGCACTGAAGTACTCCAACCGGAAAAGTTTCAATGATCATTTGACTTCACTCGCTCCGGCCACCTTCAGCGTTCCGCGGGCGGCTCCCGGCCGGTTTTTGATATCCGCGCTTCCTATCAGCTTTTCGCCGCGGGGTGGAAGTTTCTGGCTGACCACGAGTTTGTCGGAATAGAGCACTCGTCCATCTTTATCAAGGTACGTCGCATCAAGTTGAATCTGATCGTAAGTAAATCTATCGCTGTCGTTGCGAAAGCCGATGATCCAACCCGGCCGGGTTCCCTGCAATTCAGGACGAAACTCTGTGCGCGTGATGACAATGTCGTTCACCGGATTCGGCCGCCGGAGCAGGCCTGTGACCTGGCTCCCGTATTGCCGGATTCCCAGCACGATGATGATGCCAATCAGCACGAGACGCCTTGCGGCAATCCATTGCCGCGAACGCAGGAATTCGAGCGTTGATGACATTTATTTCCTTGGCGTGTCTCCCAGCGTGATCGGGACTTCAACTCTCCTGTTGTTGCGAAGAAGCGTGATCGTGACTTTGTCTCCTGGCTTGTATCGATCGATCTCGGAGCCTAACTCCTGCACCGAAGTTATGGCCTTGCCCTGAAACTGGAGAATCACATCGCCGCCGATCGGTATGCTGCGAAAACCGAAGCGCACTTGTTCGGTCGCCTCGCGGACCCCTGCCTGTGCGGCGGGGCTGTTCGGATAAACATCGACCACCATCAATCCTGAATCGGTATCCAGCCGCAGAGCTCTTGCAAGTCCGGGATTCTCGGACAAGTTCACAATGCCGCGGATGCCAAGAAAGGGATGCCGGACATAACCGGTGGTCAGCAGGTCGGCGGTAATGCGCCTTACTGTGTCCGCGGGGATCGCGAATCCAATACCTGTGCTTTGAGCGACGATTGCCGAGTTGATGCCGATGATCTGGCCCTGGCTGTTGAGAAGAGGGCCGCCGGAATTGCCGGGGTTGATCGCGGCATCGGTCTGGATGATGTCCTCAATGAGTCGGCCGTTTTCCGTCTGAATCGACCTGCCCAGCGAACTGATGATCCCTGTCGTCAACGTGCGCTCCAGACCGTATGGATTTCCTATTGCCAGAACTTTCTGTCCAACTTGAAGGCCGCGCGACGTGCCGAGCGGGATCGGCGTCACCTTCCCCCGGGGGACCTTGATTTGGATGACTGCCAAATCGTTGTTCGCATCGGCGCCGACGACAGTGGCATCGACTTTCGTTTTATCGGGCAGCGTCACTTCCAGGCGTTCGGAATCTCGAACGACATGGTAGTTCGTCACGATGTGGCCCTGATCGTCGATCACCGCTCCTGAGCCTGTTCCGGATTCCATGGGAACCGGGCGGAGGAAAAAGTCATAGCGCAGAGTTGTAGTTGTAATGTTCACGACACCGCCGCTGTAGCGTTGGTAAACGTCGATGTTGTTCTTTTCTTCGTCGCTGAGTCCCGCGGCCGGCGCGGGATAGGTCAGGCCGGCGGGAGACGCCCAACTGACCTCGGGCGGTCTCGAGAGCTCGGATCGAAGCGGTCTCCACTCGAGCAAAACATAAACCATCGCGGCGGTAATGACGGAACTGAGAAATGCAACCTTGATCAGATTCTTCATACGTGCAACTCCAGAACATCGCCTTCCGTAATCACGAAATCGCGCGGGACCATGATTCCGTCCACTTTTCCCTCACCCCAGATACGGGCGTATTTGAGGTTTTCCACAAAATCGCGATGCACTTTCTCGGCGACGTCCAAAACAGTGCTCCCCCGGTTAACCACATACGGGTCGGCAAAATCCGGTTTCTTGCCCGGAACCTTGGTGTAAACCCGAACCACATCCAGAAAATCGTACACGACTCGCTTGAACTCTCCTATCTGCTCAGCAGACGCCGTCAAAGCCGAAAAGGTTGTCAAACCGGTTCCATCCTGAAGGATTTCGCGGACGATTGCGGCGCGTTCCGCCGCTCCAGTGGCATCATTCTTATTGCCCACGATCAGGACCTTCATGACGTGGAGATCGGCATGCGCCGCTTCGAGGCGGCCTCGCGTTTCGTCCATCTTCTCGAGTACATCGTCATCGGACAGATCCATCACCCAAAGAACGGCATCGGCATTTCGAATGATCTGCGGGACCCAGGATTCCATGAACTCGTTGGAAATCGGCGGCAGATCGACCAACTGCAGACGGACGTTTTCAAAAAGCATCATTCCGGGAATGGGAGTCCGGGTCGTAAATGGATAATCGGCCACCTCCGGAGTTGCGTGCGTTAAGACGCGAATCAGTTGAGATTTACCTGAATTCGGCGCCCCGGCCAGCGCGATCTGCCGCGCACCCTCGCGCTCAACCACAAATGATTCACGGCGGCCGCCTTTCTTGTGATCCTGTTCCGATTCCTTTCGCAATGCAGACATCTTTTTTTTGAGATCCGCCTGCAGTTTTTCCGTCCCTTTGTGCCGCGGGATGGTGGACATCATTTCTTCGAGCGCAGCGATCCTGTCTTCGACGGTTTCCGCTTGTTTGAATCGCCTTTCAGCCTCCATGTATTGAGGCGTCAGATTCGCAGGCATGGAAGAAAGGATAGCAGTTAAGCCGGCTCTTTGAGCCACATGCAACAAAAGGGAATAAGGAGCGTGGCGGCGGCTGCAATGAAGGCTACTGCGGTAAAACCGGAGGAGTCGAAGGCGGATGACGATAGTGTGGCAATTGACGCGATTCCGATCTGGGAAGCTGCATTGCGGAAGGCGATGTATTCGCCGCGGATTTCAGGACCGACAATCTCCGTCGTCAGCGCATGCAGCGGCGCCTGGCGGGCGGAAGCGGCGACGCTGAGAGCGGCAATTCCGAGAATGAGTCCGGCGCCAAATCTCAATCGCGCGACGACAATGAACAGAAAAGCCAGAACAACATTGGACCAGACGATGACATTGCGTTTCCCTGCGTGATCGGAAAGCCATCCGGAGAGCGGTGATGCCGCCACTGCCGCAATCCCGGATACCATGAACAGTAAACCAATGCTGCCGATACTCAGGCCGAACTCGGTTTTGAGCCAGGCTCCAACATAAGTCGTAAAACCGACGATACCTCCAGAAGTAAGGAAAGCCGCGGCCATGCCTGCAAGCCGGTCGCGTTTGCCGAAGTGATGAAGAAACCTTCCGGTGTGCCGATCGGAGCGTTCAGCGTGGATACTGGAAGGCAACTGAACAATTGCGATGACAAACATCACGCCGGCTGCGGCGGAGAGACATCCGAATACCCAGTGCCAGCCCAGCTTCGAAGCGGCAAGGGCGCCGGCCGGTACACCTGCGACGAAGGCGACAAAATATCCCATGGAGAGCACTCCCATTGCTCGCCCGCGCTGTTCGTAGGCATAGTAGTCTCCGGCAAAAGAGAGCGCGGAAGTGGACAAAGTTCCTGCAGCCAATCCTGTAAACGCCCTCAGAATGACTAGCGCCTTAAACGTGGAAACGTGATATGTAAGAAAGGACGCCGCTGTGAACAGACCGAGTCCGGAAATCAAAATTTTCTTCCGGCCAACGCGATCGGAAAGAGGACCCACAAATAATGCAAAGGCGGCCGCAGCCAGCGAGTATGTGGTAACGATGATTCCGGCGTGCCCGGGTGGGGTGTTCAGGTCCGCAGCAATCAAGGGAAGCAGCGGCGCGACCAACTGAGTGTCCGACACTCCCAAAAAAAGTACGCCGAAGAGAACGAGGGCGACTGTCCACTCAAAACCTTTTTTGCCGGACACGCGCGGATGATAGCACACGCGCCAGGATGACCCATGAAACGGGAGTTCGACGAACCTAACGACATTCAACAGAAGATACAGACCATACCGGATCAGTTACCGATTCTTCCGGTTCGCGATGCCGTCATTTTTCCAAACGCTGTCACGCCTCTCACGGTTGGCCGCGAAAGCTCGGTCAAGCTCATCAATGATGTTCAGCAACGCGACGGCATGCTCGTCGTGCTCACGCAGCGCGACAAGCGCGTCGATTCACCGGCTCCAGCCGATCTGTACGATATCGGTACCGTCAGTGTCGTGCACCGCGTGATGAAAACGCCGGAAGGCAATTTGTTTGTCATCATCATGGGAGTCTCACGCGCGCGCATGCAGGAATTCATCCAGTACGATCCGTATCTTCAGGCGCGAATCAACGTGCTCCCCGACGAAAAAGAAGACGAATCGAGCATTGATTTTCAGGCGTTGAAGAGGACCGTCATCAGCCAGTTCGAGCGGATTATCAAACTTTCGCCTCAATTGCCGGACGATTTGCAAACGATCGTCATCAACATCGAAGACACCGGGCGGCTCGCAGATTACATCGCCACGAATCTGCCGAATCTTTCGATTGTCTCGAAACAGTTCGTGCTTGAACAGGTGTCGGTTCGAAAGCGGCTGGAGTACCTGAATACGGAATTGGCAAAGGAACTCGAGGTTCTCGAACTTCGCAGCAAGATTCAAAATCAGGTTCAGGAAGAAGTCGGCAAGAGCCAGCGCGAATACTTCCTCAGGGAACAGTTGCGCGCAATCCAGCGGGAACTTGGCGAAGCCGACGACGTTCAGCGCGAGATCGAAGAGCTTCGGCAGAAGATCGAAGCTGCAGGAATGACCGACGAAGCCAGGAAAGAGGCTGAACGCGAGGTCGGGCGGCTGTCGCGCATGTCACCAGCCGCGGCCGAATACACGGTGACGCGGACGTATCTGGACTGGCTGGTCACGCTTCCGTGGAATGTTCTGACGACGGAGAAAGTCGATATTAAGAAAGCCAGGGAAGTGCTGGATCGCGATCACTACGATCTGGAGAAGATCAAGGATCGGATCCTCGAATACCTCGCTGTCATCGAATTGCGGCCGCAGGGAAAAGCGCCGATTCTCTGCTTCGTCGGCCCGCCCGGCGTCGGCAAGACATCGCTCGGCCGGTCGGTTGCGGATGCGATGGGCCGGAAGTTCATTCGCATTTCATTGGGAGGCATGCGAGACGAGGCCGAAATTCGCGGGCATCGACGGACCTACATCGGCGCATTGCCCGGCCAGATCATTCAGAACATCCGAAGGGCGGGCTCGCGCGATCCGGTCTTCATGCTGGATGAAATCGACAAACTCGGCGCGGACTTTCGAGGCGATCCGGCTTCGGCGCTTCTTGAAGTGCTCGATCCCGAACAGAATGTCGCATTCCGTGATCACTATCTCGACGTGGCGTTCGATCTCTCGCGGGTTTTCTTTATCACCACTGCGAATGTGCTCGACACGATTCCGTCGGCTTTAAGGGATCGCATGGAAGTGATCGAGCTTCCCGGATACACCGAAGAAGAAAAGATACAGATCGCCCGGAGCTACCTGGTTCCCCGAAGCCGCGAAAACAGCGGCCTTCAGCCCGAGCAGATCGAGTTCGAAGAACCCGCTCTGCATCACATCGTCCGGCATTACACGCGTGAGACCGGCGTCCGCAATCTCGAACGCCAGATCACCAGCATCTGCCGAAAGCACGCCCGGCGTGTCCTGGAAGGAAAGGATCCACGGCTGGTTGTTAATCCTGAAGTCGTCGTGGAACTCCTCGGTGTACCCAAGTACCAGTTGGAAGAGGAAGTCGAAGAACGGGTCAAGCGGCCGGGCGTCGTCATCGGTCTCGCGTGGACTCCGGTCGGGGGCGATATTCTTTTTGTGGAAGCCAACATTTCGAAAGGGAGCCGTCACCTCACCGTTACCGGTCAGGTTGGCGATGTAATGCAGGAATCCACGAAAGCTGCGTTGACCTGGGTTCGTTCCTATGCGACGGAACTTGGTCTGGACCCCGATTTCTACAAAGACACAGATGTCCACATTCACGTTCCAGCGGGTTCGATACCCAAAGACGGTCCCTCAGCCGGCGTAACGATGGTTACCGCCCTGGTTTCGGCGCTGACGAACACTCCCGTCCGTCCCAAGCTTGCAATGAGCGGCGAAATCACGCTCAGCGGTCATGTGCTTCCCGTTGGGGGTATGAAGGAGAAAGTCCTGGCTGCCCGACGCGCCAAAATCGAGGAACTGATCCTGCCGGCACAAAACGAGAAGAATGTGCGGGAAGACATCCAGCCGGAGCTCCTCCAGGAGATCAAGATCCACTACGTCCGAACGATTGAAGAAGTGCTGAATCTCGCCTTTCCGCGACGGGTTCTCCGCGCCGTTCCCGGCGCCGAACCCCTCGAAAAAGCCATCTGAAATTCTGCGGCAGGAAACCAAATCACTTAAATAGGGGATTTAATTCCTGATTTAGGTGATTTGGTTTCCTGCCGCAGAATTTGTCCTCATTTTTCCGTATCCCTCTTTAGTTCCATTGACGTAAACACAGCCGGTCATTAAGATGCCAAGAACCTGCCCGGTGGCCGGCCTCAACTATGACATTTCATGCGTGGTTTGAATGCTTTGCAGGATGCGGCGTCCGATATCGGCTCGATCAGATCGTCTATCGATGCGAGTCCTGCGGAGGCTTGTTGGAAGTTCGGCATGATGTCGCGGCCCTGAAGCAGAAATCCGGTAGCGAGTGGAAACAGCTCTTCGATTCCAGACTCGGACGCGAAAGCGGTGTCTGGTCCAAGAAGGAACTGGTGCTCCCTGAACTGGATCCGGCCAATATCATTTCGCTGGGGGAGGGAAACTCACCGCTGATCCGGTCCGAACGGTTTGCGAAGCACCTCGGCATTGACGAGATTTACATCAAGCAGTGCGGAACATCTCACACCGGATCTTTCAAAGATCTCGGAATGACCGTGCTGGTTTCGATGGTCCATCAGATTCGTTCCCGCATCCGCGCCGTTGCCTGCGCGTCTACGGGCGACACGTCGGCCGCTCTGTCCGCTTACTGTGCCGCCGCCGGGATTCCCGCAATTGTTTTTCTGCCGAAGGGAAAAGTTTCAATCGCGCAACTCATCCAGCCCGTTGCGAACAATGCCATCACTATTTCCATCGATACGGACTTCGACGGATGCATGAAGATTGTGCAGGAAATCACAAAGGATCATTCCATTTACCTGGCCAATTCGATGAACTCGTTGCGTGTTGAGGGGCAGAAGACCATCAGCTTTGAAATTGTTCAACAACTGGGATGGCGAGTTCCGGATTTCGTTGTCGTGCCCGGAGGCAATCTGGGGAATGTTTCGGCGATCGGCACTGGATTCCTTCTGATGAAGGATCTGGGCCTCACTGATCGTCTTCCGCGCCTTGTTTGCGCTCAGACAGAAAGAGCGAATCCCCTCTATCGCGCATATCTCGAAAAGTTCCGTTCGCTCACTCCGGTGGCCGCCGGTAGCACGTACGCAACAGCCATTCAGATTGGGAATCCCGTGAGCTATGGAAAAGCCGTCCGGGCGCTTCAAGCGACGAATGGAATTGTCGAGCAGGCCACGGAGGCGGAGCTCGTGAATGCGACGGCGGAAGTGGATCGCTTTGGTTTCTTCAACGATCCGCAAACGGGGGTCGCCCTGGCTGCAACCATCAAACTCGTGAAGGCCGGCGCGATTCCACGGTCGTCACAGGTTGTCGTGATCAGTACGGCTCATGGGTTGAAGTTTGCCGAGTTCAAGACGCGGTTTCACCAGGGAGAGCTTTCGGAAGTGAACGCGTCCCTGCAGAACCTTCCTATTCAGGTTCCCGCAGACTCGAATGCCGTTCGTGCCGCCATCGATGGCAGGATACCTGCTTGAGTGGAGGCCGATTTTTCCGAACGCGCTGCTTCACCAATCGGTTGCAGGCGATCGACAGAGAGCGTGTGAGTAAATTCAAACCACAATTACGCGTGTTTTACACAGTGGGCATCTACCTGATCTTGTCCCAGTCTGTCTTCGCGCAATCGGTTTTGAATTTCGCCAAAGTCACCATCAGCGATCGTGTCAATGCCGGTTTCGCTGTCACAAACCCAACATCCAATTACGTGGATGTGACATTTACGCTTTATGGATTGGATGGCAATCCTGTCTCGTCGGGTTTAGTCAACCCGGTACGGCACCGTGTTTCGCCAAAAGGACAGCTCTCACTCTTTGCGACACAATTGTTCGCTGCCTCCAGGGTTGACGGTTGGGTGCAGGTCACGAGTCCGGCTTCGGGACTGACGGGCGTCTATTTTCTGGGTGACTTCACTTCGTCTCTGGAAGGAGCGGACTCGGCGCAACCCCTGACGACGCAGATTGTGCCGGTCATTCGTGAGGATCAAACCAGCACAACGGAACTGATCGTTCTTAATCCAGGCGTGGGAAGCACCGCCGTTACCGTTACGTTTTTCAATTCTCGTGGTGTTGATATAGGGACCACGCAACAAAGCATCGCTGGACATGGTGCGGTTCGATTGCGTCCGGCCCTGCTGATTCCGAACCTCGCGGCGACGGCGGCTTCCGCGAAAATCACGTCGGCAGTGCCCGTGTCCGCGATAGCGGCGATCTCCCGAGGCGATGCTCTGCTGTTTGCGCCGGGCCAGGCGATCGATCAGCCGTCGCCGGCGCGCATTGTTCCGCATTACACCAATCGCAACGGTTTTGATCCACACTTGATTCTCGTCAATCCGACCGCGTCACCGGTGAAGGTCACGGTGACACTATTCGGCGAGAACGGTGGCGCAGTCGATCCGTCTCTCGATGGTCCATCGGCGAAAGACTTCACGATTCAACCGAACGAGCAGATATCCGCCGACATCGCGACCATAACGGGCCGCGTTTTCTTCGGTCTCTCGACGGAAGGATGGGTACGCATCGATTCGCCCAATGTTCCGCTTTCAGGTTTGCTTGTTCTGGACAAAGGGCAAGCGATGACGGCGCTTCCGATTCAATCGAGCGCCATGGACCGCGTCGTTTATTCTCAGATTTCCGAGACCGACATGTTGTATACCGGTCTGGCTCTGGTCAATCCGGCGGCAACCCCCGCGACGCTTGAAATTTCTTTGATTCACGCCGACGGCACAACGTTCGCGCAGAAGTCGATCGGTATTAATCCAAATTCGAAGGTGTCCGCGCTTCTGCGAGATCTGCTTCCAGCCGCCGTCGGAGAGACGAGTGGTTATATCTTTCTTCGCTCGTCGGCGCCGATCTTCGGCGTTGGCCTCTTCGGCGCCACGAACAGTTCTTTCCTTGCAATGATGCCCCCAGGGCGAATTCCAGACGCGTATTTACCGGACTCGATTTTGAAAAGGCCGGTCATCAGCCGTATTGAATCCGGAACGGATGTCCTGCCGGGGTCATCGTTGCGCGTAACGCTCGCTGATTTTTATTCCGATGTCGAATTCGTGATCGGAGGACAATCCGTTCCTTCGCGCTCGGCGTTGGTTCCAGGCTCTCCCGCTTATGTGGTTTCCGTTCCGGCGTCCGTCGAACCCGGCTTCATCAATCTTCGAGTGCGCGGCAATGGACTGGAATCCATTCCCGTCAGCCTTCGAGTTTTGACTTCCGACAATCAACCCGCCCAGATCGTGGCCGGCGAAGCCTTTTATCAGAAGATTGATGTGAAGGACACGGGATTGGATCTGGACCATCCGGTGATGGTTCCCATCCGAAGCGCGCGAGTCGAAGTGCTGAACGGTACACAAACCGTGGTGGCTGTTTCGGAGACCGACCAGCGCGGCCAATTCACAATTCCGATTCCGTTCGATCCTACCGTGACGATACGCATCATCAGCAGGCTCCGTTCATCGGATTTGAAGGTTGCGGACAACACGAGGGTGGGCTCGCTCTATTCGATTACCACAGACATCGACGGACGTGAACCGCGCCTGGGCATCGTTCTCACCGACGCATCCAGAGTTTCAGGAGCTTTCAATATTCTTGAAATGGTGCAGCGCGCGAACGACACGATTCGATCGGCGGATTCCAAAATCGTACCGCCGGCCGTAACGATTTACTGGAGTACAAAGAACACGACGCGCAGCGGTGATAAGGCGCAAGGCCTCATCGGGACGTCGTATTTCAACATTTCCGATAACACCGCCTATGTTCTGGGAGATCGCAACGAAGACTCCGACGAGTTCGACGACTCCGTACTGGTTCACGAATACGCTCACATGCTTGCGGCGAAATTCTCACGGGATGATTCGCCAGGTGGCCCTCACGGTGTTGGTGACATGCTCGATCCGAGAATTTCGTGGTCGGAGGGTTGGGCGAATTTCTTTTCATCGGCTGTGCGAAACGATCCTGTCTGGCGGGATTCGCGTGGTCCCAACGGTGCGAATGTCCTGCGCTACGACCTCGAAGACAATGTGCCGCCCGGAGACAAACCTGGATACTGGAGTGAAGCTTCGATCGATACGCTTCTCTGGGATCTCTATGACGATCACGTGGATGCGGGAGACAATGTTCAGTACCCGTTTTCGTGGATCTGGAACGCCTTCACGGATCTTCGCAACGACCGTTTTGTGTATCTGCCCTATTTCCTCGATCACTTCCTTGCCCGCTATCCCGCGGCTACGGACGCCGTGCGAACAATGGCTCTCATTCGGTCCATCGATTTTCAGCCCGGCGTGAAGCCCAGCGTGACGCTTCCATTCCCGCGCCCGATGACCACGGATACCGTCACCGGTGAAGTGGATTCATTGACGCCCAGGCGAAGCAATCTGATGACTTCATCGCACTTCTGGTCGTTTGCAACAACCGGCGGCGACACTTCGATCCGCATGGATATCACCGGGTTCGGTCCGGCCGACAATCCAAACGCCAACGATCTCGACATCTACTTAATGGATGTCAACGGCCGTGTGCTCTTTCGTTCCGATCGTGGGTTGAATGGTCAGTCCGAATTGATCTCGGCCCGATTGGCTGCAGGAACCTACGTGGTTGAGGTCCGAAGCTACTACAGAGCCGACACCGGCAGTCTCGTTTTCAATTCGGGCCGCTATCGACTCAACGTTGCAATCGCGGGTTCAGTGGCTATTGCGCCTTAGTAGTGTTTATCGCTGAGACGCGTCGAGTCCGACTTTCACTCCGTCACTGGTTTCGAACGCGACGAGATATCCACCTTCCGTGCCATCACGATTGGGTGCAATGAAAACCTTGATCTTGTCGCCGGCCTTTACCATCCCGTCGCGATAACCTGCGCGGTAGACGTTGTTGCGGCTGTGCGTCTCCAGTTCGATGTCACGCGTTCCCTTCGCATCCGTGACTTGAATCAGAAGTTTTCCATGCGGGTTCATGATTCGCCACGACTTCACCACTCCATTCATTTCAGTACGCTTGGTGAAATCCTGAGCTGCCGCTGAATGATGTGCCAGGGCAGGCAGGCCGATCGAAATTATCAATGCAATTGCCAGTGCGATAGCAGCGCTTCTCATAATTCGTGACTCCATCGATTATTTTGCGGATTGAGAACTTTTGGCCCGGAGCTGTTCGAGCCGGTCCAGCCATGCGGGCTCGTTGCATTCGTATGTCATCAGGAAGCCGTTTGGAACAATCGACCATTTCTTGGTTTCGGTGACGGGAGCCGTATAGAAAGCAGGATCCGTCATCGTCATTTGAGCGGTCAGCACTTTCTGGCCGTTTTCTTCGGATAACGTATATCTCTCGACAAGCCGAGCCTGATCGCTGTGCGCATAGCGCTGGTCCACCTGTTCATTCAGCTTCGCCGTTTCGACGACGAGCGTGTCGCCCTCCCATCGTCCCGTCGAGTAGCCATTACGTTCCGCCAAACGATCCTTTTCCGGAATGATCCTGTTTCCAAAATAGACCCGGCGAATCTCATTGTGCGCTTCATAGATGATGGTGATTTGATCCGGCCGTTGGATGATCTCCATCGGGTAGCCGCCTGAGCCCAGCATGGACCCGGGCATGCCGGTGCCAAGACAATGGCCGCCGGGAGTCTCGCCTGTTCCCGCAATCAGCCGCTGATACTCTTGAATTTTTGCCCGCGCTTCGGGTTTCAGAGGCAAATCTGGTTGTGCGCCGCGCGCTCCACCTCGGCCTCCGCCCGCGCCTCTGTATGTGGTCCAAACGCCCGTCAAATCCGGCGCTTTAGCGGCCGGCGTCTGTGCGAGCCCCACACCGGACAGCTCGATGACAGTCAACAGAAGTAACAGGATCCGAGCTCCTTTGAGCATCCATCCCTCCTATGGAGCGAATGAGAGTCAATCGTTGTTGGCGCGGATTGTATCTTGGCAACCCCGATCCAAACCAGTGGATTCAGTGGGTCATGGCGTAGACGACGTAGTTGATTCCGAGGCGAATGGCGCGGGCGCTTTCCTTTAGAGGTTTATCGCCCTGGTCGAGGTACTTCCAGAAATCGCCGATATCATTATTGTAATTGGCAATCAACTGCAGCCTGCCATGCGCATCCGACATTCCCCAGAATTCGGGAACAAAGTTTCCGTAAGGCGGCGACATGTTGAGTGTGTCGATATTGTAAAAGCTGTGAAAGATCGGATGCGTGATGTCGAGCCGGACGAGCTCGCGCTCCGGAACAGCTCTCCTCAGGTAATAGCGCAGAACTTCCAGTTCTTCTGGGCCACCCAGATACGCGGCTGTCCGAAAGTCGTCCGCCATAATGAAACCCCCGCGGCGAATGTATTCGCCGAGATGCGCAATTTCTTTGTCGTTAAGAACGAGGAAGCCCGGTTCGGAAAGATACAGGAAGGGATACTTGTAAATGTCATCACTGTCGAGCCGCACAATTTTGTAAGACGTGGGAGTGACCCGCAGGCCTGTCAATTCATGCAGCAACCCGATAAAGAATTCGTCGGAATAAGGATAGTCGTGCCGCCATGGCGGATTGTCCGGCCAGTATTGAGGCCAGTATTGGATGTAATCCCGATTGCTGCAGGCCAGCCGCGCAAACACGAATTCCGGTGTGGGTTCGAACCAGTCCGAGATTCCAGGCTGGGCGAGAACGGCAAGAAAAACAACGATGACCAAAAGCCTTTTCACAACGGATTACCGAAGCATCAATGGGTCATGGCATATAAGACGTAATTGATGCCGAACTGAAATGAAGTCGCCGCATCGTGCATGGACATCTGGCCCTGATTGATCCATTCCCAGAATTCACTAATATCGTTGTTGTTATCCAGAATCATCTGCAGGTTTCCATGAGCATCTCGAAGACCCAGGAACTCCACAGGGCCCTGTCCGGGAAAGATGTAGGGCGCCCTCATGTCCAGCGACTTGATCTCATAAAACGAATGAAAAATAGGGTCCGACAAAGTCAGACGCTCGAAATCGCGATTCGGATAGACCTTCTTCATTTCATGCCGGAAATTCGCGATATCGTCCTCGAAGCCGCCGCGTTTGTAGCCCGAAGAGAGGGCTGTCCGGAAATCATCAACAAGCAGAAAGCCGCCGCGATCGAGGTACTGCCGGAGATTGATCACATCTTTGGGATTCAGTTCGATGAATCCCGGTTCGGACAAATACGCGAACGGATACTTGAAGAGTTCAGGACTGTCGATGTCGACGATCTGATAGGACGTCGGGCTCGTCTTGACGTTCGTCACTTCATGGAGAACCGTGGGAAAAGTGGAATCGCCGTAGGGGTAATCGTGGTGCCATGGCGCCTCGCGGACTTGCCATGCATCGGCCGTCATGTGATAGCGAATGCGCGCATAAGTGAATTCGGAATCTTTGGGCGGCGCATCGGACAACAGCGTGGTCAGGAAAACGATGGACCCGGCGAATATCACAGCCAGCGTGATGAACAACGGCTTCTTCATTGAACGGTCCTCTCTTGCATTTCCTAATTGTGGTACTTCCGGGCGCCTGAGCGTTATAGAATAAATCCAACAATTCACAACCCGGCAATTTCACTCTTTGGAGGTTCAGATGAATGGGACCTTTATGAGTCTACTTGTTCTGGAAGCAGTCCTGACGGGCGCCGCCATTGTGCTGTTCCTCTACCGCGGCATGCTCGATATGAAGGAAGAGGATCACCTCATTCTCGATAACGCCGAAGCGCATCTCGCGCGAGATCAGGCTGCGATCCGCCACAAGGTCGATGTATTAAGCAGGTACATCAAATTCCTCGGCATCGCCTGGGGAATTCTTCTTCTGGCGATCGGCAGCCTTTGGGTCGTGCAAGGCTTGAATTTGATTTAGCCCGTTACCTATAAGGCGTAACGGTTCGACTCGATCAGGAAATCCGCAATTCGCTGACGCGTCTTTACGGTATTCACAGGCAGCCACCGCATGAGCCGGCGCAGCGCCGTTAGTTGTGTGCGCAAGGTGTCCCCTTCCGATATTGCGGCCAGAGTCTGCTTCGAAGAGAATTCGATTCTGCTCATCGCATCATTAATAAAGGTACGCAGCGTGTCGGTTTGAATCTCCGGGCAGTTTCGCTTCAGCACACGCTGGACAGCCGTGTCCATTGCGTACACTTCCATCACGATGTTGCTGAGGTGCATCAGGATTTCCTGCTGATCGCGAATGGTGTCCGCGAACTTCTGAATCGCCAGTCCTGCGGCGAACAACAAAGCTTTCTTCGCTTGAGAGACCGCGGCCCGTTCGGCGCCTAATGGACCTGAGGGTTCCGCCGGCGCCGATACCGACATGACTTCGTCGGCAACAGCCCGCGTTGCGGCGTGCAACGGCAGTTGTCCCGCAGCCGATCGTTTGAGGAGCATGCCTGGAATCAACAAACGGTTGATCTCGTTGGTGCCCTCGAAAATACGGTTCACGCGTGAGTCGCGGTAGTAGCGCTCGACCGGATACTCGGCGCTGTAGCCGTACCCACCATAAATCTGGACGGCCTCGTCCACGGCGAAATCCAGAACTTCGCTGCAGAATACTTTGAGGATCGAACACTCGATTGCGTATTCTTCGATTGCTTTGAGGACCTGTGACGCATTGCCGCGATCGGCGGCGTCGAGACCCCGGTCCATCAATCCCGCCGTGCGATAGACCATTCCTTCCGCAGCCCAAATGCGAATTGCCATCTCGGCGATCTTCTGTTTAATGGCGCCGAAACCGGCAATGGGTTTACCGAATGCAACGCGCTGCTTCGCGTATTGGATGGCGTCATTCAACGCCGTCTTCGCGCCGCCGACCGCTCCTGCGCCGAGTTTCGCCCGCCCGATGTTCAGAATATTGAAAGCGACGTGATGACCTTTCCCGATTTCGCCCGCGATGTTATCAATCGGAATCTGCGCGTTGTCGAGCACGAGCGTTCGCGTTGATGATCCCTTCAGGCCCATCTTGTTTTCTTCGGCGCCTGTTGAAACCCCGGGAAAGCTTTTCTCCACGATGAAACAGGAGAATTGCCTTCCATCAACCTGCGCAAAAGTAATGAAGAGATCCGCGAAGGCGGCGTTGGTGATCCACATCTTTTCACCGTTGAGAATCCAGTGTGTACCATCGGGCGAGCGAACAGCATTCGCTTTGGCGGCGAGTGCGTCCGATCCACTGCCTGCTTCAGAGAGAGCGTATGCGGAAATCTTTTCGGCTTTGCACAAAGGCGGAAGGTATTTGCGTTTGTGTTCTTCCTTTCCGAAGTAAACGATGGGCAGCGTTCCGATGCCGCTGTGGCCCCCATAAGAAACGGCGAAGGAGGCGACTCGGGCCAGTTGTTCCGCGACGATCATCGCGGATACCTTGTCGAGGTTTTCACCCCCGTATTCCTCCGGCACTTCGATGCCCAGTAATCCCAGTTCTCCACAGCGGCGCAGGAGCTGCACCGTCACATTCCAGTCTTTGTGCTCGATTTTGTCGACCTGGGGAAGGACTTCCTCCTCGACGAATTGCTCCGTCATATCGCGGATCATCGTGTGCTCTTCAGAGAGATCTTCAGGAGTGAAAACATCCTGCGCCGGTGTTTCTTCCGTCAGGAAACTTCCACCCCGTTTCAGCGCTGTGAGTTCCTTCGTCATTTTCACATCCTCTCGAAGATTCCTGCGGCGCCCATTCCGCCGCCCACGCACATTGTAACCATGCCATAACGGGCGCTGCGGCGCCGCATTTCGTACAGCAAGGTAGCCGTCAGTTTCGATCCTGTACAGCCCAACGGATGGCCGAGGGCAATCGCGCCACCGTTAACGTTGACCCGGGAAGGATCCAGGCCGGCTTCGCGAATGACTGCGAGCGCCTGAACGGCGAATGCTTCATTGAGTTCGATGAGATCGATATTCTGCAACTTCAATCCCGCCTGCCGTAATACCTTCGGAATCGCCTCTACCGGCCCCATGCCCATGATCTCTGGACGAACCCCGGCTGTGGCGTAAGCAATGAATCGGGCCATGGGTTTCAGGCCCATGGATGCGGCCTTCTCCTCCGACATCACAACGACGGCTGCCGCGCCATCGCTCATTTGCGAAGCATTGCCGGCGGTCACTGTTCCTTCGGCTTTGAATGCGGGTTTCAGTTTTGCAAGCGCTTCGATAGAGGTGTCACGGCGCGGGCCTTCATCCACATCGAATGACAAATGACGCTCAACGGGCTTTCCATTTTCTATGGCCACGTCGCGCACAGGCATCACGGTGATTTCGTTTTTGAAGCGGTCACTGTCGATGGCGGCAAGCGCCCTTCGATGGCTTTCCAGTGCAAACGCATCCTGCTCGTCGCGCGTGATGCGGAATTCACGCGCTACGTTCTCAGCCGTGAGTCCCATGCTGATGTAGGTCTCGGGGTGTTCTTCAATAAGCACCGGGTTTGGAGCGATAGTATGACCGCCCATCGGTATCATGCTCATGGATTCTGTTCCACCCGCAAGGATGCAATGCGCGGCGCCGGCAGAGATTCGGTCTGCAGCGAATGCGATGGATTGAAGGCCCGAGGAGCAGAAACGATTCAGAGTCATCGCGGGCACGGAGTAGGGAAGTCCGGCTCGAAGCGCCGCAACCCGTCCGACGTTCATTCCCTGCTCGGCCTCCGGCATCGCGCATCCGATGAAGATGTCGTCAATCTCCTCAGGCCGCAGTCCCACAACTCGCTCGATCGCAGCTCGCAAAACGACGGCCGCCATATCGTCGGGACGTGTAGCGGAGAGTGTCCCTTTAGGCGCCTTTCCCACGGCCGTACGAACCGCGGATACAATGACCGGTGAATTCATGAAGTGATGCTCTCTCCTCCGTGCCAGGGGAATTACAGGGACGCACCCTCGAATTCGTAGTTCAGAATTCGAGGGTGCGTCCCTGTAATTCCTAGTTTCTCAGGACCGTTCCTTTCTTCAACAGATGTTCCATTCGAGCCAATGTTTTGGGTTCGCCGCATAAAGACTTGAACGCCTCGCGTTCAAGATCGAGAAAATACTGCTCCGGAGCGCTTGATGCTCTTGTCACATCTCCGCCGCAGATCACATGGGCCAACTTTCGCGCGATGTGAGATTCGTAGTCTGTGATATAGCCCGCTTCACGCATCAGATAGATTCCCAGCTTGAGCTCTGATGAAAGAGACTGGCCGAAAACGGGAAGGGGAGCAGGTACGGGGGGCCGATATCCTGTGGCGGCCAATTCCAGAACAACCGCCTTGGCGTCCAGTATCACCCGGCCCGGGTTCATCGTGATTCCATCTTCCTGCCTGAGGTACAAGAGGTGTCGGGCGTGTTCGGCGCTGCTCGATACTTTGGCCATGGCAATGTTTTCGAAAATTTCCCGAACCTTGCGCCGGCCAGCCGGCGCTGCCCGCCCCAACATTTCAGTTGTGCCTCCACCGGCGGGAATGAGACCTGCGCCGGTTTCCACGAGTCCAATGTAGGTTTCCGCGGAAGCCTGGATTCGCGCTCCCGCCATGGCAATCTCGCAGCCGCCGCCGAGTGTCATGCCGAACGGAGCCGTCACAACGGGCCTGGTGTTATAGCGAATGGCCTGGGTGGCTCGCTGGAAGGTCATTACCATGTGATCGATTTCGTCCCAGTTCTGTTCAGCCGCTTCCATCATGAGCAGCATCAGATTGGCTCCGGCAGAAAAATGCTGGCCCTCATTACCGATGACGAGACCTTTGAAATTCGCATTCACTTCATCGAGCGCCTCAAACAGCATCGAGACGATGTCGTTACCGACCGCATTCATCTTCGAATGGAATTCCAGGCAGGCAACGTCATCGCCCGCGTCCCAGAGCGAGGCGCCGGAGTTCCTGCGGATCACTCGCTGCTTCTTCAGGAATGACGGCGGAGAAACGGATTCGCCTTTAAGAGCTTTTGACTGGATGAATGGGCCCATCTCCCAGGCAAAACCCCATTCCATCGCGCGATCCACGGAATTGGGATCCTCGGATATCTCGGGAATCTTCGATGCGGAATACTCGAAAATCGATTCCATGTACGCTGAAACGAATTTCCCGGCCCGATCCGGACTCTTCATGAGGGCGCGTAATCGCTCGGTGAGGTTTTCGACGGACGCGATCATGTCGACGGCAGGGAATTCAGACCTGCTCATTGGCCGGTACTCGAAAGTGTGGCGGTCCAGCGCGAGAATCTGATTGCCATGCTTCTTATAAAACCCCTGCCCAGTCTTGGTCCCGAGCATCCCTCGATTCACCATCTCCCGAATAAAATCAGGAACACGAAAAATGTCTCGTTGCGAATCGGCGGTTGCATTCTGGTGGATGTTATCGGCCACGTGAACAAACACGTCCAGGCCAACCATGTCGATTGTGCGGAACGTTGCGGTCTTCGCCCGTCCGATAAGCGGGCCGGTTAAACGATCGATTTCCTCGATCGTGAAGTTGCCCTGCTGCATCAACTGGATTGCCTTGAGCGCGGCAAACAATCCGATTCGATTGGCAATGAAGTTCGGTGTGTCTTTGGCGCGAACAACACCCTTTCCAAGTGTGCTCTCCGCAAATTCTTCAAAGTCTGCAAGCGCGGCGGAGTCGGTGGCGGCTGTGGGAATGATTTCAAGGAGCCGCATATAGCGTGGGGGATTGAAGAAATGCGTGCCGAACCAATGCCGCCGGAAGTCCTCGCTGCGATCCTGAGCAAGAGCAGATACAGAAAGTCCCGACGTGTTCGTCGTGACGAGGGAACGCGGTTTTCTGACGGAATCGATCTTTTCCAGTAGTTGTTTCTTGATATGCGGATCTTCGATCACCGCTTCGACAATCCAGTCCGCCTCCTGAATTCGAGAAAGATCCTTTCCGAAGCTGCCGGTTTCAATCCGGAGCGCATTCCCGGGGACAAACAAAGCGGCAGGGGAGCTTTTCTCAACGGCTTTGAGGCCTGCGGATGCCTGTTCTGCCGTTACGTCGAGCAGCAGTACGGTCAATCCGGCGTTCGCCATATGCGCTGCGATTTGGGCGCCCATCGTGCCGGCGCCCATGACTGCAGTCTTCCTGATCATGCTCTTTATCTGAATATCGCGAAGGCGAAAGTCAGGCAAGCAATGTGCGTCCGGCGCGAGTCCATAAGGGCATTGTGCAGCGTGTTGATGCTGTTCGTCCCGTATTTTTGCAGTTCGTCCGGCTTGCGTGGCGACGGCGCAGAAGTTTGCCTAACCTTGCCTCATTACAACAAGGAGGCAAGCATGCGTTACGGAGTCTTGATCACGATCATGAGTATTGCACTGGCGGCAGGTGTTATGAAGGCGGCGGAACCGGATGCGAAAGAACTTGCGCAGAAGGGATACACCACATTCCGGATGGTCCTCGCCGGCGACGAGGCGAAGTTACCTGAGGCGATACGGTACATGGAAGAAGCACAAAGCGCCGACGCAACAGATGCGAACAATCTTTTCAACCTTGCCCGCGCATATTTCTTCGAAGTCATCACGTTTGGAAAAATGGAGTCGGTGGAGAAAGCGGAGAAGACATTCGCGCGGGTCATCGAATTGGATCCGAAAAACATGGATGCCTTGTCCTTCCACGGTTCAATCCTGACCCAGATGAGCGCCGGCCGCGACATTGGGAAGTTCATGAAAGGCGCCGGCGAAATGAAAGCGGCTGTAGCTCAGTCTCCCAATAACATTGGAAGCCGTATCATTCTGGCATTCACGGCCAGAAATTTTCCGCCGCAGGGTCTTGCTGCGATGGGTAACTACAATCCCGACGACGATCTTCAGTTCGTGGCGAAGTTTTTGACGCCCCTCAATTCAGATTTTGCCCCTCACGCCGGCGTCGTCATGAATGCTTTCGTCGCCGAGGCGTACAAGGCGAAAGGAGACGAGGAGAAGGCGCGCTCAAGTTTTCAAACTGCGTTGAATATCGAAAAGCCGGCCGACCCGGGCCAACTCGCGGGCCGCGAGATGTTGGACAAAGTCATCAACGCGCGCATGAAAGGCGGGGATAAGCCGATCTTTGATGAACCGATCTTCGGCGGCTGTCACTCCTGCCATCTTGGGGCGCCGGAGAAACTACTCTCACGATAGAATTGACGCCTGTGACCCAGCAGCAACTGTTTGTCATCTGCTTCGGCGCCGGCACGGTGATTCACGCCATTCTCGTCGTGCTGGTGCTCAAGCTCAGAGTGCCCGAATCCGATCCGAAGTACTCCGCGTTCCTTCATGGACTTTCGATCGGTCTCATTACCTTTCTGTGGCAATTCGGAAACTTTCTTGTCGCACTGGTTTGGGCAACTACCGGACAGCCCGCGAGTCCGGTAGCAGTGGCAGGAAACTTTATTCGCGACTGTTCGCTCATTTGTTTTCCGCTGCTGTTCAGTTACATGTGTGTCTTCGGGTTTGAAATCGAAGGGGGACGCGGCTCCCGGCTGCTCGCTCTGGGCGCTCGATTGAAATATCCGTTGTGGGTATGGACGGTCATGGGCGTCGGAGTTATGACTGCGGTCAATGCAGGCATGGACGTCCGCTTCATCAATCCGAATGTTGTGTCGCAAGCGACGTTGTACATCATGCTTTTCTACTTCGGTCTCTTCACAGCGGCCAGCGGGATCGAAAAGAGAAAGGCATCGGCTTCAGGCATCGCCGCGATGGTGCGAGCTCACAAAGCCGCCATGGCCGCCGCAATCTCCGCGGCTGTTCTCTTTGTTCTCATGCTTGGCGGCTACGCGCATTTTCCGATACCGTTCCTTCCTTACGTCGAACTGGCGGCGATGATGACGACGGTTCCTTACGCCATCAGCGTAGCGTACCGTCTGTATCAGTTTCCTTTCATGGATGCTTTCCTTCGGGAAGTCATTTCGGGCGCGCTCCTGCTGATGGTCTTTGTCGCGACGATCGCTCTCGGAGGTTTCGTTCTGCCTGCGGGTTTGGCGGCGTCGTGGATGGTGGCTTGCGCCGTCATTCTCGTTTATTCCAAGGGCCCGGTGACGCGATGGGTGGAACGGGTGCTGCTCGGTTATGACGAGTCTGCTGAAGAACAGGAAGAGCGGGTCGGCAACGCGATTCAGGCATTGACCCAACTGGACGAGTTCAATGCGCGTGTTTCCGAAATCCTTGCCCGCGAGCTGGAAGCTCAGTGGGTCGAAATCGGTTCGTCTTCACGGCCGGATGCCGTCCATCACTTCGACATCGCAGGCGCGGGAATGTCGCTGTCGATCGGCCCGCGTATTCGCGGACGCCACTACATGAGCAGGCAACTGCGCATGGCGCGCACTGCGGCGCTGCAACTTGCCGCGCACCATCATCGGCTTCATCAACAGGAACTACGCGAGCACACGGCTCGCGCGCAGATGCGCGCGCTTCAGGCGCAGATCAATCCGCATTTCTTGTTCAATACACTGAATGTCCTTTCCAATTTGATTCACACCAATCCTGTGAAAGCCGAACGGGTCACGGAAGAACTGGCGGAGATCTTCAGATACGCCCTGGAATCCACGCGGCTCGAGTCGGTCAAGGTAGAGGACGAGTTGCGTTTCCTGGAATCCTATCTGGAAATCGAGAAAGCCCGATTTGAAGAACGGCTGGCGTATTCATTCGATGTCGATCCGGGAATTCGCGTGTTGCAGATTCCGCCGATGATTCTTCAGCCCCTTGTCGAGAACGCTGTCAAACATGGCATCAGTCCCAAGGTCGAAGGCGGCAAAGTTACGGTGAGCGGGCATCTCGATGGGGTTCGTGTAGTGCTCGGTGTAGAGGACACGGGTGTCGGCTATCGGGCAGCGTCACGGCAGCGTGGGACCGGGATCGGCCTGACCAATGTGCGGGAGCGTCTCGATCACATCTATGGCGGATCGGCAACAATCAAACTTGAAGAGGGAAGGAATGGCGGCACTCGAGTCGAATTGATTTTGCCTGAAGCCGCTGGAGTGCCGTCATGAAACGCACTGCATTGATTGTGGACGACGAGCGCGAAGCGCGCCGACGCCTCGAGCGTTTGCTGGAATCTCATTCGGATACGATAGAGATTATCGGTGAAGCTGTTGACGGCCCATCGGCGGTGTATGAGATCGAACAACTCCGGCCCGATGTTCTGTTTCTCGATATCGAAATGCCGGGCCTGGACGGTTTCGGAGTTCTGGACTCGATACCGCAGCATCAATGGCCTATCGTCATCTTCACAACCGCCTATGGACACTACGCGATCCGTGCATTTGAAGTTCATGCGCTGGATTACCTGCTGAAACCCATCACGCAGAAGCGTCTCGGCGAATGTCTCGCGCGCCTCGAAGAAATCAAACCCGCCTTGCAGCGGGATCACCTGGATCAGGCCCGGCGGGACAATCGGCCGCTGGAGCGGTTGATGGCGCGGTCGGGTTCGAAATCAATCGTCATTAATGTGAAGGATGTCGTGGCATTTGAGTCCGAGGATAAGCTCGTTTTTGCCCGGACGGCGTCAGGGCGATTTGTGTTGAATATTACGATGAAGGAGCTTGAAGAACGGCTCGATCCCGATGTTTTCTGCCGTGTCCACAAACAGGCGATCGTGCAGTTGATTCATGCGCGCGAGGTGCACTCTCTCGCGGGAGGCCATTATCTTTTGAAACTTGGCGATGGGTCGGAAGTGCAGATCGGCAGGAATTACGCGAAAGAGTTTCGCGCTAAATTCGGTTAGCCGGGGCGCTTGCGATGAATGAACTTCTTTGCGTTCTCTCCGCTGTACGTCGCTACGATATGTCCGTTGCCGATCAGGTGGTACTTGTAAATCAGCAATCCATCCACGCCGACCGGACCGCGCGCATGCGTCTTATTGGTGCTGACTCCGACTTCGGCGCCGAAGCCATAGCGAAAACCGTCGGCGAATCGAGTGGATGCGTTCCAATAGACACCCGCTGAATCCACTTCCGTCAGAAATCGCCGGGCATTGCTTTCGTTCTCCGTGACAATGGATTCGGTGTGCGACGAACCATACCGGTGAATGTGGTCGATGGCCTCATCCATGTTCCTGACGGTCTTGAAATTCATGATGAGATCCAGGTATTCCGAGCCGTAACCGGAATCCCGCAATTCCACTCCGGCTTTTCGCAGGGCCTCGAACACTTCCTCACGATGCCGGAAGTTCGCGTGAATCAGCAGCGTTTCGGCAGCATTACACACAGCCGGATATTGAGCCTTGGAATCAACGGCGATTTTCACCGCTTTGCCGGCATCGGCGAACTCATCGATGTAGACGTGGCAAATGCCGTCGGCATGGCCCAGCACAGGAATTCTGGTGTTGTTCTGAATGCTTCGAACCATCTCGTTCGATCCACGCGGAATGACAAGATCGATGAGATCGTCCATCTGAAGAAGCTCGGCGATCTCCTCTCGTGTCGAAACGAGTTGGACGGCATCGGCCACGCCGTATTTTTCAAGAACGCCTCGAATGATTTCACCCAGAGCCGCATTCGTGTTCGCGGCCTCGCGGCCGCCCTTCAACAGCACGGCGTTGCCGGTCCTGATCGCAAGGGCCGCGATTTGAGGACCCGCGTCGGGGCGCGATTCGTAAATGACGGCCAGCACACCGATCGGCGTTTGAACTTTGCGAAGAAGCAAACCTTCGTCCAATTCTGTTTCTTCGAGGATCCGGCCGACCGGATCATCCATCAACGCAATCTGCTCAATTCCATTCACTACATCCCGCAGTTTCGAATCGTTCAGCACCAGCCGCTTGTAAACAGGCTCGGGAACGGCGCCTTTGGCCCCGGCAAGGTCCTTTGCATTCGCTTCGGAAATGAGCGCCGCGTTTTGTTGCAGCGCCACAGCAATGTCTTTCAGGACAGCAGTGCGATCCACGCCAGCGGACAATTTCAGAAATGCGTTGCGGGCGCGCTCTGCCTGTTGACGTGTTTCATTCATAAAATGCGATGTTATTCCGGGTGATAAATGCGTCGTAGTTCTTTGACGTTGCCAGCTTCGCAATCTCGTCCGAATGTTTGCCGATGAGCTTCGAAGCATCCGCGCTCGAGTAGTTCACAATGCCGCGCGCGATTTCCAGGCCGGCGGGACTGATGATGGAAACCACATCCCCGTTTTCAAATTCATTTTCGATGCGCGTTACTCCCGCGTACAGGAGGCTTGCGTTTTTCTTCGTGATCGCGTCTAGCGCGCCGTCATTGATATGGATCCGGCCGGCGACGGATGAAGCAAAAGCGATCCATCGCCGCTTCTCACCAAGCTGCGCGGATTTTCCCGCGAACAATGTCCCCTCCTCTTCGCCGCCGAGGACTGAGGCAAGAATGTGCGGCTTCAGGCCATTTGCAATGATCGCCATGCCGCCCGAGTTCATTGCAATGCGCGCGGCCTGAAGCTTCGTCGCCATTCCTCCGCGGCCGCGCGCGGATTTGCGTCCGGCGAGGGCTTCGACTTCTGCAGTGATCTCCTGAATGAGGGGAATCATTTCGGCCTTCGGATTCTCGCGAGGATTCTCAGTGAAAAGTCCGTCGACATCGGATAACAGCACAAGCAGCGCCGCCTCCAGCTTACTCATGACCAGAGCGCTCAGCTTGTCGTTGTCTCCGAAGCTTGGACTGCGATCCGTGATTTCAAGTTCGCTCGTGGACACCGTGTCGTTCTCGTTGATGACCGGAATGACTCCCATATCGAGAAGAGTCGTTAGCGTGTGACGAAGATTCAAATACCGCTGACGGCCGGAAAAATCTTCTTCCGTCAGAAGAATCTGGGCGGCCGTCAGGTTGTATTTGGCGAAGCCCTGCTCGTAGAGATTCATCAGGCGGCTTTGCCCGATCGCGGCCAGGGCCTGTTTTTGCGCGAGCGAGGCGTTGGATGATTTTATCTTTACCGCGTCCGCGCCCAGCGCAACGGCGCCGGATGAAACGACGATGATCTGCCGGCCGGCCAGGCGGGCCGCGGCGATGTCTTCGATGAACGAGAAGATGCGCCCCAATGCAATCGCACCGCCGTCATTGAAAAAAAGGTTCGAGCCCAGCTTTACGACAACGCGCCTGGCCTCGCGAATACGGTCACGCATGAGGGATATAGTAGCGTAAATCTAATTCATCATTGCCTGGATGCGGCGGAGTTCCGTCACGTGACTCTCGATTTCTTCACGATCTTTGGATGGGGGAGAATTTTTCAGATAGTGATCAAGGTCGCGAATAGCGCCGTCAAACTGGCGAAGCTGCAGCTTCAACAGGCCGCGGTCGCGAAACTGCACGACATTCTCCGGATCGACCATCAACATCATGTCGACAATCATGAGGCCCTTGTCGAACGCATCGGACTTGACGTAGATGTCTTTCAGGTTGTGCAGCATTCGCCAAAGGATCTGGCGATTGGTTACACGTCCGAGCAGCCGCTCCTCAAACTCAACGGCATCGCCATACCGCCCATGAATCCGCTCGCGGCATTCGTCGCGGGTCAGAAGCGCGCCGCGGTTGAAGGGATCGAGAAAGAACTCTTCGTTGCGCCCGGAGTATTTCACGATGAAATGGCCCGGCATACCAACGCCAACGATTGGAAAATCCAGGCGTCGGGAAACTTCCATATAAACCGCGGAAAGTGTAATTGGAATTCCAACGCGGCGATCCAGAACGGCATTGAAGAAACTGTTTCGCGGATCGTAGTAGTCCTCGGTGTTGCCGCGGAATCCGAAAGTTTCAAAGAGAACGCTGTTGATGTTTTCCGCGGTTTCGAACGGCGAGGTCTCCGGCTTTAATCGTTGCCGCGCGACTTCGGCCATATGATCGAGCATGTCGAGATAAGGACTGATTTCGATTTGCGGGTATTCTTCGCACGCGACGAGCAGCGCGGCTTCCGCGAGAGGAACGGCGCTATCGGGCAGCGTTACGAGTTGTTGAAACGTTTTGCGTGATCGAATACTCACTTTGAAACTTCTCTCTCCAGCCAGGATCGAAAATCCGAGATCGAATCGATGATCCATTCCGGCGAAGCGGTTCGTAAGCGATCCGGCCCGTACGAGTGCGCAATGGCGAGGCAACGCATGCCGGCTTCGTGGGCGGATTGAATACCTCCAATGGAGTCTTCAATCGCCACACATTGGGAAACCAGCAGCGACGGGTCGCTGTCTCTGAGTCTCTCATGGGCGCGTAAGAACGGTTCCGGATGAGGCTTCCCCAGCTTCACATCTTCTGCCGAGACAATGGCGCTGAAGCAAGCCTGAAGTCCACCCTGGCCAAGGATATGGCGAATTTCCTCTCCTCTCGCGCCGGATGCAATGGCCAGCGGACATCGCGCCGCGGCGGCGCGCACCGCGGCCCCGGCGCCGCCAAACAATACCGTTTTTGCCGCGATCGCCTGAAAGTAATGAACGCTCTTGCGGCGGACCAAATCGTCCAGTTTATCCGCGGGAAGCGGTCTGGAGTTCTCCTGAAACAGGGTTTTGAAACAATCCCAATCGTTCAAGGGAAGGTAACGATCCAGGTACTCTTCGTCAGTAAACGTCAGTCCTTCTTCCAGGGCAACCTGGCGAAAGGCTTCCATGTGGATTGGATCGTCATCAGCAAGCACCCCGTTGAAATCGAAGATCAGAGCGCGGATCATGCGTGCCTAGCCTAACACAGGTAGAATACCCGGATGCATGAGGTCATCATCATCGGCGGGGGTGTGATTGGATTGTCGATCGCGCGCGCCCTTGCCGGCCGCAAATCCGTGCTGGTTCTGGATCGCGGCGCGACGGGTCACGGAACTTCGCGCGCCGCCGCGGGTATGTTGAGTCCTCTGAGCGAGGCCGATGACCAGGGACCCTTTTTTCAGCTCTGCCGGTCGAGCCTGTCGATGTTCGACTCCTTTGTGGAAGAACTTCAGCAGGAAACAGGTGTCGATACCGGTTACTCGACGGAGGGATTGATTTCGATTGCCTCCTCTGATGAAAGCGCCGATCTGTTTCAGCGCCGATTTGAATGGCAGCACCGCGCTGGATTTCATGTGGAATTGCTTTCGGCCTCCGGCGTTCTAAAGCTCGAACCTTTAATTACCGCTCGAGTTGTGCTGGCATCGTTCATGCCCGATGAACGTTCGGTTTCACCGCGACGCCTTGTGAATGCCCTGCGGGAGTCGTGTTTAATTCGCGGCGTTGAAATCCGTACGGGAATGCCTGTGGATCGTATTTCAGAGAATGCGGTTCATCTTGGACGCATGACGATGGAAGCTCCTGCGATCGTTATTTCGTCCGGTGTGTGGAGCGGAGAGGTTGCAGGGTTGAATCCGCCTGTTCCCGTGAAGCCTCGCAAGGGACAGATTCTGTCGCTTGAAATGCCGCGAAACGCCTTTCGACGAATGATTCGCTGGGGCGGCGCTTATTTTGTTCCGCGATCGACGGGTGAACTTGTCGTGGGCGCCACCAATGAAGATGCCGGATTCGACTTGTCCATAACGGCTGCGGGGCTTGGGCAATTATTAACCGATGCCCGGCAGATTTCATCGCACGTGGGCTCCTATCGGATACTCGAAACATGGACAGGACTACGGCCGGCAACTCCGGATGAATTGCCGATCATTGGTCCCAGCGCCATCCCCGGTGTGTACTATGCAACGGGCCATTATCGAAACGGAATCCTGCTCGCGCCGATTACGGCTGCGATTGTCGCGGACCTTGTCGACCGCCGGAAACCGGATGTGTCGATGGAGCCCTATGCTCCCGAGCGATTTGAACGGGCGCGTTCCCGTGTATAATTTCCGAACTGTGTCGATTGAAAACACCATCACCGGGAAGGTTCATCGCGGAGAACGGCTCTCCTTTGACGAGGGTGTCGAGCTTTTTCGCTCGAACGACATCATTGCCCTGGGACGCCTGGCGAACCACACACGCGAGCGTTTGAATGGAAACCTGGCGTATTACAACGTCAATCGGCATATCAATTACACGAACGTCTGCGTCATCGACTGCCAGCTTTGCCAGGGTGCGTACGCGCGCAAACCTGGTCAGGACGGCGGTTACACTATGCAGCTCGAACAGGTATTCCATTTCGCCGAAAAGGAATACTCCGATTCGCTGACGGAGTTTCACATTGTCGGCGGTTTGAATCCGGACCTTCCGTTTGACTACTACCTGGATCTGCTTCGCGGATTGAAGCAGCGGTTTCCCGCCGTTCACTTGAAAGCGTTCACGATGGTTGAACTCGATTTCTTCGTGAAGATCTCACGGCGTCCGCTCGAGTGGGTCATTGGCGAATTGCGAGACGCCGGCATGGGAAGCTGTCCGGGCGGCGGTGCGGAAATCTTCGCGGAACGCGCCCGGCCGTTGATTGCCGGTCACAAGATTTCGGGACCGCGCTGGCTCGAAGTCGCGCGGGTGGTTCATCACATGGGCATTCGATCGAACGCGACAATGCTCTACGGTCATATCGAAACTTTTGAAGAGCGCGTCGACCATCTGATCCGGCTTCGCGAGCTTCAGGATGAGACTCACGGTTTCAATTGTTTTATCCCGCTTGCGTTCCATCCCGAGCACACGGTCTACTCGCATTTGCCTGCCACAACGGGCATGGATGATCTGAAGGTCATTGCCTTGTCGCGGCTCATGCTGGATAACTTTCCCCACATCAAAGCCTATTGGGTGACGCTGACGCCATCTCTGGCCCAAATCGCGTTGCGGTTTGGCGCCGACGACCTCGATGGCACGATCATCGAAGAGCGCATTATCCATGGAGCCGGTACACCGACGAGTCCGGGCATGACACGCGCTCAAATCGAAAAACTCATTCGTGACGCGGGCCGCACACCCGTCGAACGCGACACGCTCTACCATCCTGTCCAGCGAGTTTCAGAGCTTGTTTAATCCCCGTGTGATGGCTCTGGCCAGGAGCCTTGTTCCCGAAGGACTGTATAGGAAACTCGATCCCTTCGAAGCTGCGATTGAAACCTTTGTGCGCGGAATTGCCGCCGAGATCCCGCCGGGACAGCGAGTGCTGGATGCAGGTGCGGGAGAAGGCCGGTTCAAAGAGTTTTTCGGGCATGCCGAATACGTCGGCATCGACTCCGCTCAGGGCGATCCATCCTGGAACTATTCCCGGCTGGATGTCCTTGGCCGGCTCGAGGAACTGCCGTTTCCCGATGGCTCCTTTGATCATGTGGTTTCGATCGTGGTGCTCGAGCATACGCCGCGGCCCGGGCGCGTCGTTGAAGAATTCCGGAGGGTTCTAAAGCCCAAAGGAATGGTGCACATGGTCGTCCCGCATATGTGGGAAGAGCATCAGCGGCCAAACGACTTTTTCCGGTTTACGTCGAACGGAATCCGTTATTTGCTGCAGGGATCGGGAATCCGGATCCGGAAGATTCATCCCGTTGGAGGATTCTTCTGGCAACTCGGCCGCCGCCTGATGGGTGTTCTTTCCTATACACAACAGGGTTGGCGATGGCTGTTATTTCCTGTGCTGGCGCCGGTTTTTGGCCTGCTGCTGCCGCTATGCTGTTATTATCTAGACTCCCTCGATCAAGACCGCGCGTATACGCTGGGGTTCATCGCTGAAGGCTGGAAACAATGAACGGAAAATTTCGAAATCGGCTGAGCATTGCCGCCAGCTACTTCCGCCACAAAGCGGTCGTCACCGGCGGGCCGATCGAAATCACGCTTGAAAGCACTGCCAAGTGCAATCTGTACTGCCCGATGTGTCCGCGCCACATCTATACGTTCGACAACGAGAATATGGACCTGGAGCTGTATCGGAAAATCGTCCAGGACTGCCGGGATTATGTGGAGTTCATCTGGCCTTACGGCATCGGCGAACCGATGATCCATCCGAACATTTTCGAAATGATTCGGATCACGCGCGACGCGGGAATCCGAACCGGAATGTCGACGAATGCCACCTTGCTCGATGAACGCCGCGCTGAACAACTGCTCGATTCGGGTCTGGACTATGTGATTCTTGCTTTCGATGGCGCTTCAAAAGAGACGTATGAAAAGTACCGAACGGGCGCGACGTTTGAAAAAACGAGAGAGAACATTCTGGGATTTCTGGAAAGAAAACTCGCGCGCAAGTCGTCGATGTACGTTGTGCTGCAGATGGTCCTGTTAAAAGAAAACACGCACGAGATTGATGCGTATCGAAAACTGTGGTCGGTACCCGGAGTCGATGAGATTCGGTTCAAGCGTGATGAAATTCAAATCGATGGTTCAAAGATTCCGAATGTTGAGTTCCACACTCGGCGCCGCAATCCTTGCCATTTGCTCTGGCGCGGACCGCTTTATGTACGCTATGACGGCCTGGCTTATCCGTGCTGCTACATGTATGACGAGCCGCCGGTCGGGGACCTGAAGAAACAATCGGTGATGGAAGTCTGGAACTCCGAGAGCATGGTGGCTCTTCGTGAAGCTCACATTAAAGGCGATATCTCCGCCTATCCCATTTGCCAGACTTGCCAGGCCGCACGGCCTTCACTTCCCGCAATGTATGGCAGTCTCATGCTCAATAGCCTTACGGTGCGCAAGGCTGTCCCTGCCATGGAAAAACTCGCGAAGTTCTACAACATCGGCATCTTCGAAAAAACGTAATTCGGTGTCAGAGGCCTAAATCACCCAAACAAATTTGGGTGATTTAGGCCTCTGACACCGAATTATCCCCGGAAGTGGAGTTCAAGGAGCATGAAAGCCATTCCTTCGGGGACTACTGTGAGGGACAGAAAGGCCGAGCCGAGAAAGCGGCGGAGATCATCGATGGTTTCATGATCGATGCGATCGATGCGCAAGGTCAAACGATGCAGGCCCTTTTCCGAGACCAGTTCGCATTCGTGGGCATGCACTTTCTTGATGAGGAAATGAAGTTTCTCGAGAAAACTTTCGTACGTTAATTCAGGACGCATTCGGGCGAGAGCTTCACGTGGAAGCCAGCAGCGTTTATCGTTGGAATACAGGATTTTGAAGTTGCTGCGTTTGATTTCGATGACCAGCCCCAGTTCTTCCGGGAGTTGAAGCTGGTCCCGATAATACTTCGACCGGCAGTAGACGAAATCACCGGCCTGGATTGAAGCGGCCTTCACCCTCGAGTCGCAGAGGCCTGTACGGAACAGACGAATTCCGGAATCGACGCCAGATCAATACGCGCATTCTGTCCGCAGGTCAGGCATTCCGGGCGACGCCGTATTTTGAATTTCCGGAACGACATTTCGAGCGCATCGTAAAGCAACAGGCTGCCCACCAATGGAGTTCCGATTTTCAGCAACACCTTGATGACTTCGGTCGCCTGTATCAATCCAACCACGCCGGGTAGTACGCCCAGAACGCCGGCTTCATCGCAACTCGGCGCCAGTTCCGGCGGAGTTGCTTCAGGAAAGAGGCAGCGGTAGCAGGGACCTTCATAAGGAACGAACGTGGACGCCTGTCCATCGAATCGCAGAATCGCTCCATAGGCCACGGGCTTCCTAAGAAGATGCGCCGCATCATTCACCATGTATGCGGTAGTGAAATTATCGGAGCCGCTGACGACCACATCGTAGTCCGCCATGATGTCGAGGATATTTGATGCATCGAGATGGACCGTGTGTGAACGTACTTTCACGTCGGGATTGACTTCAAACAATGTCCTTCGCGCGGAATCCACTTTCGGCATTCCGACCGAAGAAGTCCAATGGAGGATCTGCCGTTGCAGATTCGACTCATCGACCACGTCGTAATCCACGAGCCCGATCGTTCCGACTCCCGAAGCCGCAAGATATACACCCGCAGGCGAGCCCAGGCCGCCGGCGCCCACAAGCAGTACCTTGCTCTTCAGCAGCTTCAATTGACCTTGTTCTCCGACCTCGGGAATCCGCAGATGCCGGCTGTATCGCGCCATCTGGTCTTTGCCCACTTTTTCCGGCGTCACAAACGGCATCCCGTTGTTTTTCCATTCGTTGAAGCCGCCGCGCATCGAGCAGACGTTGGTGTAGCCCAGATCCTGAAGTGTCTTTGCTGCCAGCGCCGACCGTGTGCCGCCCGCGCAATAAACGACGATGGGCTGACTTTTGTCTGTCAAAGTTTTGTCGGCTCGGATTTCGAGGAATCCTCGAGGAAGAAAAATGGCTTTATCCAGATGGCCTTGTTCCCATTCGTCGCCTTCGCGAACATCAAGAAGCGTAAAACCGTTCTCCGGGTTCAACTTGTCGCGAACATCCTGAACCGATACTTCCTTAATCTGTTTCTTCGCCTGGCCGAGTATCTCTTGAAAATCGCTCATCGTTATCCCTACTTCATCAAGTTAGTAAAGGTTGAATATACGCGAAGTGGCCGGACCTGTCGACTACCAGCGGGAATCCCCGCGCTTCCGAAGATCATCCAGAACGCCCTGCATGCGGTCATGGAGGTCGCGAAGGTGCGCTTCGGAGGCATCCGGCGGGACCCAAATAGGAGCGGCCTTCAATACAACGGCCCTGGTAAACGGCAGGGGGATTTGAAATTCATCCCAGCTTCGAAGCTGGATTTTGTGCTGCATTGTAATATGAAAGCAAAAGATTGCCGACCCCGTCTTCAACGCCAGCAGGACCGGGCCCTGCTTGGCGACATACCGCGGGCCACGGGGCCCGTCAATCGTGAATGCCGCATCCCGGCCATGCCGGATTTCACGCGCCATCTCGGCCAGCGCCCGGAACCCGCCCCGGGAGCTGGAACCACGCGCCGCGCCATAGCCGAACCGTTGAATGCATTGGGCGATCGCTTCACCGTCGCGGTTCATGCTTGTCATGACAACGATGCCCCTGTGGCGCCAATAGTAGGTTGCCGGAAAGATCCGTCCATGCCAGAACGTGAAGATCGCGCGATGACCCGATTTATAGATCTCCTCGAGATACGCATCGCCTTCCGATTCCCAACGAACGGTTCGGCCGATGATGTTGATGACGAAGAATCCTATCCAACCAATCAGCCAGGCTTTCACTGCTTCACTGTAAAAGTTTTTGCGGAATTACACGGACTTTGCAGATTTCAAAGGCGATTTGCGGGAGAATCTGGTTTCAGAATCTTCCAGCAATTTCACCATTTCTTCGCGGCATTTCCGGCGGCGGATGCCGATCTCGTCCACAAGCCAGAACCGAGAGGCCTCTGCGAGAATCTGTTCGTATGAAGGAAATCCTATCGAGCTGCCGATCTTTTCAGGTTCCACGTAATGAGGGCTTTTCATGAGGACGCGGCCGTTGAAGATCATCAGGCTTCCGAACAAAGGTGCGTCAATCGTGATCAATGTGTTGGATCGATCGGTGAACAGCCGAAGTTTATCGAGAGTAAGTTCGGAAAGTTCGACCATCAAGGCCTCCGCACAAACCCCGAAAGCATAAACAAATTCAGCCGCAAAACTAAACGTTTATTTCATCGCACGCGTCTAACCGATTCACGTTTGGAATTTGAAATGCTCAGTCGTTCATGGAGGTTAATCGAGATGACTTGTCCAGGATGTGGCAACGAGAATGAAATGGCTTATTCGGTTCTTTCCAATGGATTGGTTTGCCTTGAAGCCGGCTGCGGATTCGAAGTCGAAATAGAGCCTCTGGCGGCTCACGAGATCCTTGAAACCGAGGAAGAATTGGTGTGTTGTTAGGGAGTGAAACTTCTCCTATTCGACATCGATCAAACACTCATCAATACGGGGGGCGCGGGTTTACGCGCGCTCGATCGTGCCTGTTTCAAACTCTTTGGGGTCACCAAAGCCATGGATGGAATCAGTCCGCATGGCAAAACCGATCCCGCCATCGCTCGTGAAATCCTTCGCGTTCGCCTCGGAAAGGACTCGAACTCGGTTCAAAACCATATCGAATCGATTCTCGAATCCTATCTTTTTTTCCTGAAAGACGAAGTCCAGCAATCCCCGGCATATCGAATTCTGCCCGGAATTCTGCCGGTTCTGGATGAGATGCGTGCAAGAAAGGACGTCATTCTCGGATTGGCGACCGGAAACATCGAACTGGGAGCACGGGTGAAGCTGAACCGCGGTGGACTCAATCCGTATTTTCGGTTCGGCGGTTTCGGTTCGGATTCGGAAGACCGGGCGGAGTTGGTTCGAAAGGGAGCAGAGAAGGCGTCCACTCCAAACGGAGCTCAGATCGGCGCCATGGAGACATTCGTCATTGGCGACACGCCGCTGGACATCGAGGCGGGTCACCGTGCGGGTTTCAAAACCGTGGGTGTCGGAACGGGCAGCTATTCCGCGGATCAACTCAGGGCTGCAGGCGCGACATTTGCGATCGACGACTTCAACACGGGCCGCGATTACTTCCTGCGTTCCGTTTTCATCGAATAAATATCGACACGTTCTTTGGGCCGTTCATTGTCGGCGGGCACCGCTGCGATTTTTTCGACGATATCCATGCCTTGAACGACCCGGCCGAACACGGTGTAGGTGCCGTCGAGCGGCGCCTGATCGGCAAGTACGATAAAGAATGAAGTCAGCGCGCTATCTATTTCCTCGCCGCGCGCCATTGAAACAATCCCTGCTTTGTGCTTGACGTCATTGATTTCGGCCCGAATCTTCGCGACATACTTCTGCGCCGCCTGCGGAATGGGTTCGGAACGCGTATTGAGGTCTCCGGCCTGAATCACGAATCCGGGAGCAATACGGTGAAAGGCCGTCTTGTCGTACACGCCGAGGGAGGTCAGCCGCAGGAAATGCCGAACATGATTCGGGGCCTTGTCCGGCATCATTTCGATCACGATGTTTCCTTTCGATGTTTCCATGACGACGCGATACTGCGATAACTCGTCGACCGTCTCTTCACTGAAGGGCGGCGGCGCAGGGAGCGGACGAGGCTGGAGAATCACATTCCGGATTTCGATGCGATCTTTCGCGATTTGCTTGTCGTCGACGGGCGTGGTTGAAATCTTATCGACCACCCCGATTCCTTCCACCACATGCGCAAACGCGGTGAACTGTCCCGTGAACTGGGGCTGATCCGTAACGATCAGCAGAAACTCCGATCCCGCGCTGTTCGCGTCGCCTGGAAGCAATGTCGCCGCGACGGTTCCCTGAGAAAACGGGATACTGCTGAGTTCCGGCTTCAGCCCGAGATTGAAGCCTCCGGTTCCATACTTTGCTCGAGCCTGCGGATTCTTCGTCTCGGGATCGCCTCCCTGAACGATGCCGTGGCCAACCATGCTGTGAAACGTGGTGCCGGTGTAAAAGCCCGCTCTGGCCAGCTCCACAAACTTGCGGACATGATTCGGCGCCTGTTCGGGATAGAACTCGATGACGAAGACTCCGGCCGATGTATCAAAGACTGCCTGCAGTTGCTTCAGATCTTCCTGCGGCGGTGAAAACAGCAATACAGCGAGCATGAACAACAGATTCATCAACCCTCTCCAGAGAGAGATGGATTTTATAGCAATTCAGAGCCGCGGCGGATGGAGCTTCCGCCGAATTTCTGTTTGAGTTCATCGACGGTGTGACCGAGCTTTTCCTTCACCTCGGATTGCGCAAACAGAGACAGTTGCCGCGGATCGTCGCCATCGCGGCGCAGATCCCCTGCCGAGACGCCGATCAGCCGGATTTTCCGATCAAGAGGGAATTGAGCAAAAAGAGAGCGAGCGACAGCCGCGATTTCCTCTCCGGTTTGAAGAAGCGTTGAAAGAGAGTGCTGCCGGGTGTGGGTCGAAAAATTCGAATAGCGAAGCTTGAGTGTGACCTTGCGCGCTCTCGATCCATCCTTTCGAAGGCGCGCGGCGACCTGATCCGACAAATCCAGAATCGTTCGCAAAAGAAAATCGCGATCGTTGGTGTCTTCATCGAACGTTGTTTCACTGCTGATGGATTTCGCGTCCCACCCGGAAACAACCGCTCGCCGGTCGTTGCCTCGCGATAATTGGTATAAATGCTCACCGAGACTTCCGAGGGATCTCACGAGCGAATCACGCGAGGTGGCCGCAATCTGTCCGATTGTCCGGAATCCCATTTCATGCAATCGCGCTTCGGTCTTTGGTCCGACGCCCCAAAGGCGCGAAATGGGCAGGTCGCGGAGGAACGTTTCGATCTCGCCTTCCTTCACGATGACAAGTCCATCCGGTTTTTTCAGATCGGATGCAATCTTCGCCACGAATTTGTTCGGCGCAAGCCCGACGGATGCGGTCAGCCCCGTGGACTCGCGGATCTCTTGTTTGATGGATCGCGCGATGTGATCGGGCGCGCCGAGCAGCGCGACTGAACCCGTGATGTCGAGAAACGCCTCGTCAATGCTGAGGGGTTCCACCAGGTCCGTGAAATGGCTGAAGACGTCCATCACCTGATGCGAGACCTCGGCGTAGCGTTCCATTCTCGGCCGGACGTACACCCCCGACGGACACAATTTCCAGGCGCGGCTGATCGGCAGCGCCGAACGCACGCCGAACTTTCGCGCTTCGTAGGAGCACGCAGCGACAACACCGCGGCCCGCCCCGCTTTTGGGATCGGCGCCGACGATGACCGGTTTACCTTTATATTCGGGATGGTCGAGTTGCTCGACGGATGCGTAAAACGCATCCATGTCCACATGAAGGATGGATTGCATCCGCGCTCACTAAATGTGATACATGAGCTGTTGCTGATTGGCCCGCGCCCGCCGGACAAGTTCAGCGAAGGTGATGTTGTTCAAAACTCCCGCAATCGCGCGATCGACTTCGCCCCAGATCGGCTTGAAGTAGCAGGTTCCCTGTTTCCCGCAGTCATCGTCGAAATTCCCGGAGTCCATGCAGGAGAGTTGTACGAACGGGCCGCTCATCGCGCGAATGACTTCGCCGACGGTGATCTGCTCCGGCGGTCTTGTCAGGGCGTAACCCCCTTCAGTTCCGCGGCGGCTTCTCACCAGATCGACGCGCTTCAGGATCTGCATGATCTGAAAAAGGAACTTCATCGGAATGCCCTGACGCTGCGCGATGTCCTGCACACGAACCGGAGCCTCGCTGCCGTAATTGAGCGAGAGCTCCAGTACGGCGGAACAGGCATATTCATCTCTGGCCGAAATCTTCATTTTTCTTAACGTTGGCCTTCCGACGATACCTTATGTGGACCCAATCTGTCACTCACAGCAGGGAAGCTATATCGCGACAGAAGTGCCGGACTTCTGATAAAACAAAAAAACTCATGCTGAAACTACGTCGTATCGAAATTATTGGTTTCAAGTCGTTTTCCGACCGCGGCGAGATCATCGTTCAGGATGCGGGAGTCACGGCCATCGTGGGTCCCAACGGCTGCGGAAAGAGCAACGTTTCCGACGCCATTGCCTGGGTACTGGGCGAGCAGAGTGCGAAATCTCTTCGTGGCGAAAAAATGGAAGATGTCATTTTCAACGGAACTCGAAACCGTGCTCCGATGGGAATGGCCGAAGTCACCATCACGTTGACCCAGCTCGCGAACGGAAACGGGAACGGGCACGGAAACGGGAATGGGCACGGGAATGGAAATGGCGCAAGTGGGTCCTCACCCGATGCTTCGCATCGGCCTCTCCCGGAGGAAGAGGCGAAAGACATTGTTGTGCAGCGGAGGCTGTATCGTTCGGGGGAGAGTCTCTATTTAATGGACGGCAGGCCGTGCCGGTTGCGGGACATTCAAGACATTTTTCTCGGCACGGGCTTGGGTCCGAACAGTTACGCGATCATCGAACAGGGACGCATTGGCCAACTGCTGAGTTCGAAGCCTTCAGACCGGCGCGCGCTCATCGAAGAAGCAGCGGGAATCACAAAGTTCAAAGCAAAACGAAAGTTGGCGGAATCGCGTCTCGAGGCGGCGCGCCAGAATCTATCCCGGTTGAACGACATTCTTGCGGAAGTGGACCGTCAACGAAACTCGCTCAAACGGCAGGCCGGCAAGGCGCGGCGCTACATCGAGCTTCGGAATCGCATGCGCGATATTCTCTCGGCCGTGTTTTCGACGCGAGCCGAGATGCTCATCGATCAGCAGGATAAAGTTGAAATTTCTCTCGCGCTGATGTTCAACGAAGGCAAACAACTGGAACAGGACATCGAGCGGTTGAACGCTCTCGTTCATCAGCGCCGGATCGAAGCCGGCACCGAGGAACGCAACCTCGAACAAACGCGGGCGCGGCGTTCCGAGATCGAACTCGAACACGAAAAAGCCATCCAGCGCGCCGAGCGGCTGCAGGATCAAATCAAAGCCCTCGAAGAGCGCAAGGTCACCCTCGGAGCGGAGAAGAACCGCCTGCTCGAAGATCTCGCGAAGAACAACCGGGACCGCGAAAACAAATCCGTTCAATTGTCCGGCATCGATCAGGACGTTCAGGCGGTCGAGACTCATTTGTCTGAAACATCGGCGGCGGTAACGGATGTGACCGAACGTCGCGATGCGGAGGACCGCGCTATCGCTCTCCTCCGCGACCAGCAATTTGAGGCTGTGGGCCGCGAAGCCCATCTGCGCAATGAAGCCGTAACGCGCCGTGAGGCGATCGGCCGTATCGAAACTCAGCTTGAGCGATTGCATCATGAGGAATCGGAAGCGAGAACTCAAAGCTCCTTGTTCGAACAGCAACTGAACACCGCCCGCGATGAGTATTTGGGTCAGGAAGCGGGATTCGGACAGTTGAAACACTCGCTTGCCGAAGCCGAACAAGCGTATTCGTCGCGCAAGCTGGATCATGCCGGCATGTTGAAAGCTGCCGTGGAGGCCAGGAGCCACGAAGAAAGTATCCGAAACCGCCTTCAAACCATCGGCGAACTTGCGGTGCAACGGGCATACAGCACCGAGTCCGTGCAGCAATTCTTCAATGCCGCTCGGGGACTCGATTGGGCGCCGCTCGGCATCCTCGCGGATTTCATCGAGGTGGAGCCGGAATACGAATCTCTCGTTGAAGACTTTCTTCGCTGGAAACTGCAGTACGTGGTTGTCCAGGATCGCGATCAGGCGATGCGCGCATTCGAACTTGTCAGGAATGCCAGCAAAGGACGGCTGGATTGCCTGGTTCTGAACGGCACAAATCGGCCGGAGCCGCCCGTTCCGATCGAAGGCGCTCTGCCGGTTGTGAATGTGGTTCGTTTTGACGATTGTGTCCGGCACTTCAATCAATACATTCGTGATGCCTACATTGTGGATACCCTGGATCGCGCGTGGGAATTGTCCGATCGTTATCCCCAGATGGAATTCGTCGCGCGCACCGGTGAAATGGTTCGTGGATATGTTGTCAGTTGGGGTGAACACGAAGCGCACGGCCCGCTGTCGTTGAAACGCGAAATCCGAGAGCTTGACTCGAAGATGGATCAGGCGTCACGGCAATCCGTAACACTTCATGATGAAGCCTCCCGCCTGGAAGAGTTGGTTCACGAAAGCGAGTTGCTGAAAGCAAGGCTTGGCGTCGAGTTGCAGGAATCTGAGAAAGCACTTCTCAACACCGATTATCGCGTGCAGTCGATCTCTGGTGATTTTCAGCGAGCCCAGCAACGGTTGAAGGCGGTATCCGCTGAAATCGCGCACCTGATGGACGAACGAACGATTGCGGGCAACCTGCTTGGTGAAACCGAAGCGTTACTCGCGGAGATTGCTTCAAGAAAAGCAGCGGTCGAGGAGGAACTTCATTTCAGGAGCCAGCACCTCGAGAAGCTGCGCAGCTCTGCGGAGAATCTTCGCCGGGATCTGTCCGGTTTGCAGTCGCAGCTTGCAGTCCTGCAGGAAAGGCGTTCGACGGTCCAGCGGGAAATCGCATTCCTCGACCAACAGGTTTCCGATCTTCAAAACCGCAGTGCTCAGGCGGAGCAGCAAATCCAGCAGGCCGGCGAGCAACAGCAGCAGACACACGCCACAATCGAATCGCTGGAAGTGGCGCGCGCAGAGTTTGCCCGCGAGCGTGAAGAATTGGATTGCATGATTCAGGAAAAATCCAACGCCCTGGAAGGATTGCGAGCCGAACTTCTTGGCGCTGAAGCAAAGTGGGACGAGACCCGGGCGCTGCTCGATTCATGGAAAGACCGGCACAACGCGCTCGAGATCGAGAGAACCCAGGTCGATTCGGACCTGAAGCATCTGGCCGAATCGTGTTTGCATGAATTGAGCGAAACGATCGAAGCCGTATGCCTGAAATATTTCGAGGCGCTGCCGCCGATGGAACTCGAAGCCAGAGAGCGCGAGTACGGCGAACTGCGGGAAAAGATCGAGTCGATGGGCGCCGTAAACATGATGGCGGTTGAAGAGCACCAGGAGGCGGAAGAGCGCTTTCAATTCCTCTCGGTACAGCGCCAGGATCTGCTCGATTCGATCCGCGACACGATGCAGGCGATCGAGGAAATCGATCTTGTTTGCCGCAAACAATTCAGGGAAGCGTTTGAAGCGATCAATGCAGGATTCCGTGAAGCTTTCGTTTCGCTCTTTGGCGGCGGCCAGGGTGAATTGCGTCTGCTCGAAAGTCCTGAGACGGATGCGGAGCGGCGCCAGGATGACGCTGGTGTGGAAATCGTGGCTCAGCCGCCGGGAAAGAAACTTCAGAATGTTCTTCTCTTGAGCGGCGGCGAAAAAGCGCTGACGGCGCTTGCGCTGTTGATCGCGCTGTTCCGTTTCAAGCCGAGTCCATTCTGCGTCCTGGATGAAGTGGATGCGCCGCTCGACGAAGCGAATGTGGACCGGTTCGCGCAGATGGTGCGCGACATGAGTGCGACTACTCAATTCATCGTCATCACGCACAGCAAGCGTACAATGGAGAGCGCTTCTCAATTGTACGGAGTCACCATGGAAGAGCCCGGCATTTCAAAGATCGTTTCGGTGCGGTTGAACTAAATGGCATTGATGAAAACGGACCTGCCCGGCGTCAAGCTTCACGGCCGCGGCAAAGTTCGCGATATTTACGATCTCGGCGGCCATTTTCTTATTGTCGCAACCGACCGCCTTTCGGCGTTCGATGTTGTGCTTCCAACGCCGATTCCCAACAAAGGCAAAGTGCTGACGCAGATGTCGGCATTCTGGTTCGATCACTTCAAAGACTCTGTTCCGAATCACGTGGTTTCCACACGCGTGGAAGACTATCCGGAAAACCTCCATGCTTTCCGCGAACAGCTTCAGGGACGATCGATGCTCGTCAAGAAGGCGAAAGTGTTTCCCATCGAGTGCGTGGTGCGCGGGTTTCTCACGGGATCGGGTCTCAAGGATTACAACAAGACGGGCCAGGTGTGCGGAATCGCGCTTCCTCCGGGATTGCGCGATTCCGACCGGCTGCCTCAACCGCTTTTTACGCCATCAACGAAAGCCGAAACGGGTCACGATGAAAACATCTCCGAACAGCAGGCGGGAAAAATCATCGGGCAGGAGAACATTTCAAAGCTTAAGGAACTGACGTTGTCGGTTTACATGCGTGCCGTGGAGTACGCATCAAAACGCGGGATCATTATCTGCGATACCAAATTTGAATTCGGGACTATCGATGGGCGAATTTCTATTGTCGACGAGATGCTGACTCCGGATTCGTCACGCTTCTGGCCCGCCGATCAATATGCGCCCGGCAAGGCGCAGCCTTCGTTCGACAAGCAGTTCGTCCGCGATTATCTCGAACGTGTCGGCTGGAACAAGCAGCCTCCGGCGCCGGAACTTCCGGAAGACATTGTCGCCGCGACAAGCGCAAAGTACGCCGAAGCCCTGAAAATATTGACAGGCCGGGACCTCGAATGATGAAACCGTTACCGGTTCTGGCTTTCATTCTATCGATCACTCAATTCTCGCTGCTGGACTGGATTATCCTCGTCATCCTCACCGCTTCCATTGTCACGAGCGCAATCAAAGGCTTCGTCCGCGAAGTTCTTGGACTGATCAGCGTTCTGGCCGGAGCCCTCCTTGCATCGTGGTTCTACCGCAGTGTGGCAGGCATGTTTAAAGATGTTGTCAGAACAGAAAACCTTGCTCTATTCTTGGGCTTCTCCGTGATCTTTTTGGCGACTCTTGTTGCCGGATTTGTGATCATTTGGCTTATTACTCGAGTCATGAAGTCCGTGAAACTTCAATGGGCGGATCGCCTCCTTGGAGCTGCCTTTGGTTTTGTTCGCGGATGGTTGATCGGGGCCGTGATCCTGCTGGCACTGACGTCCTTTGAGATTCAAACGGAGAGGGTGAAGAACTCCGAACTGGCGCCGTATTTCCTGCCTGGTTCAAGAGTCATTGCAGTAGCAACACCCTACGAATTAAAAGCAAAATTTCTCGTCGGCTACCGCGCGCTGGAGCGCTGGTGGCAGCAGAAATAGCGTCAGGGAGACGTCTCAACGGACGAGGTCTGAATCCGATCTGAAGGAAAAACGTGTGAAAGAGAAGTTGGAGTCCCTTGTTTCAGAGATGATCGAACGGCGCATCTACCTTCCTGAAGCCTTGAGCGAGTTCGAAAAGAAATTTATTCAGAGTGCCCTGACCCGAACGAGTGGAAATCAAACCAAGGCCGCAAAGGTATTGGGCATGCATCGCAATACACTGAACCGCAAGATTGCCGAACACAAGCTCAACGGACATCGCTAAATATCCGTGCCAATTCCTTTCTGACGGGCTGTTCTGTAGGCCAGATCGGCGGCGACAAGATCTTCATGAGCCATTCCCACAGACTTGAATAAAGTCAGACGCGAATCCTCGGGCGCGGGTTTCGCGCCGGAAACAAGTTCGTCGATGGAGGAATAAATACCGTCCTCGCGAAGCGCGCCTTCTTTCAACGCCATGACAATATCACCCGCTTCGTGGATCGCGGCTTCGTAAGAATCCACGACGATAGCTGCGTTTCCCACAATGCCGGATCCAATCTCACGCGTGTTCGGGCGATACGCGCCGATTGCGTTGATATGCGCGTCCGAACGGACATCCTTGAGATCAAACAACGGATTTGCGCTTGTGGTGCAGGTACAGACGATCTCGGCGCGCTTCAGTTCCGCCATGACAGCGCGGCGCGCTGGAATTCTTAATTGCCTTTCGATGCGTATAGCGAACTCTTCGCTCAGTTCGGCAGTCTGGCCGAAGACGAGCACTTCGCCGATCGTGAACAGCTTGGTGAAGACTTCCACGTGATTCCATGCCTGGACCCCGGTCCCGAAAGCCCCGAGAACGCGGCCTCCGGATTTACCGAGAAGGTCCGTTACCAGGGCGGAGACGACGGCGGTTCGCAGTCCCGTCAGGTATTCGGCATCCATCATGGAGAGGATTTCTCCGGTTTCCGCGCTGAAATACAGATAGCTTGAATGAATGAGAGGCAGGCCCTTTGCGGGATTGCTGTTCATCACCGTGACGAGCTTCATGCCTGCCGAGCCGAGGTCTTCGGAGTACGAAGGCATGAAAAGCGAGACGCCCTGGTGCGCGGGCATTTCGATGACCGTGCGCAACGGGATCTTCCATCGTCCTTCGCTGAGTTGCCGAAAACCTTCGGTCATGGCTTCGAAAAGTGAAGCGGCGTCGAGAACTCGCCGCATGTCATCCCGCGACAGTATCAACATGGTCGGTTTTCCGTTTCTTTTTTCGTTGTTGAATGCGATCGAGAACCCGATCGGGGAGGTTCTCAATGTCCTGAACCGGCAACAGATCCACGCTCTGCAGTGGATCTACGATGAACGTCGACACGAGACAGAATTCATCGTACCGGCCGGCTGCGGAATCCTTCGGCATGGGGCCTTCGAATAATCGCCGCAGATCGGAAGCGAGGGCGTCCTTTAATGATTCCATTTCGTATTGCTCGAATCCCAGAATGAGGGCCTGTCGAATAAATGCAATCTTGCATCGCGAAACAGAATCGGAAGGAAGCAGGGCAATGTAGTTGAAATTCCACACTCCGAAAAACGTATCCTTGCATTCCTGCCGTCCGCGATGAATTTTTTCAATTCTCCGGCGAACCTGTTCGGCCTCTTCGAATTTCGTCTCCAATGAAAAGCCGTTCATCGTCTGAGTCAGGGCGTGCTCCATTTGCTCATCGCGGCCTTCGACAAATGCGATCGCCTGTTGCACATCGTCCAGATACCCCTGCCGGTCGATGTCGTTGTTGCAGGGGCGCGAGCAGGTGTGCATCTGGAAATACAGGCAATCGGGATGTGGATCGTTGCCGCGAATGTTGTACAGACATGGACGAAGCTTGAAAGTCCGTTCGAGCGTGGTCTTGAGTTTTGTGAACTGTCCGCGCGACACGAAGGGACCGAAGTAATCCACGCCCGGCTTGATCTGCCGGCTCGCGTAGATGCGTGGAAACCGCTGCTTGCGATTGATTTTCATCAGCGTAAACAAGCGGTATGTGCGCATTTTCCGGTACGTCTTCGGGAAATAGTTCTTGCGCTCGCGGTAAAGGACGTAAAGGGTTTCGAATGGGGAGTCGGTCCGGATGTATTCGATCCGTCCTGTGATCTGGCGCAGATCGAGATCGCGAACGGTTTCGGATCGCTCACCGTAATAACGTTCGAACCGGTCAAACAGGTTGCTGGATTTGTCGAGAACGATCAGCTTTCCGTGGAGGTCAAAAATCTTGTAAACGCCCGAGTGCTTCGGCAGGACCGGCAGCGTTCCGTCATAGTCGATGGCATGGAACGTAAATTCCATGACCTCATTATAAGAGTTACTTCCCGCTGAACGCTTTCCAATGGAACAGCAAAGATTCGTTGGTGTGCTGTTTGGCGTATTCCCAGCCGTGGTTGCCGGGATAGAGATGCGCTTCATGGGAGTAGCCGGCCTTCGTGAGCATTTCGTCGAGTTGGCGAGTGCCGAGATCGAAGCCGTAGTCGTCCTCAGTGCCGCAATCGAAATAAAGTTTCAGACCATTCAGCTTCCGGGTATCTTTTGCCAGCGTCATCGGATTGTTGGCTTCCCAATAAGAAAGATCCTGGCCGATCCCGTAGATTCTGTCGAACAGTCCCTGAAATCTTTGGAGACGGCCGGCGGAAACCTTGGCGGCGGACAGGTCCTGAAGAAGTACGGCGCTGTGCCCGCTCGCCGATCCGAACAGGTCCGGATGTTTCATTGCGATTTTCAGCGCGCCGTATCCGCCCATCGACGTGCCGCTGATGCCGCGGGTTCCACGCGATGCATTGACGCGATAGGTGGATTCGATCATCGGAAGAAACTCGCTCACGATGACGTCTTCCCACTTCTCGTTTCCATCGCGCGTGTTCGTATAAAAGCTCGTTCCACCGTTGGGGATTGCAACAATAAACTCGCCGATCTTTCCGTCTGCGATCATTTTTGTCATGATCTGGTCGGTCTGTCCGCGAGTGCTCCACCTTGTTTCATCCTCGAAAAGCCCATGAAGGAAATACAAAATGGGATACTTCTTCGCCGGTGAACTGCTGTAGGAAGGGGGCAGATAGACACCGTATCGCAAATCGCGGCCGAGCAGCTTGCTGGGGAATGCTTTGTATTCGACCTGTTGAGCGAGAAGTTCACTGCTGAAGACGAGCAGGACCACGAGGGCTCGAAGCATTGTTATTCCTCTGGAGAAACCTCGCGCGGTTCTTCCGGGGCACGTGTACCGTCGAAGTGCCGGATGCGCATGTTCTCTGCTGCAATATCGGTGAGATCCACGATTGATGCGGCGCTTACGCCCATGGTAATGGCAATTGTTTCGCTGAGTTCTTCCCTGGTTGCGCCGTACTTGAGGGCTTTCTTGATGTGTCCTTCGAGGCATCCCTTGCAATGGGTCGCGAGCGACGCGGCAATGGCGATCAATTCTTTTGTTTTACGATCCAGACGGGATGTTTTGTACGTTTCCTGGTAAAACTGAAAATAGATCTTCCGCATACGCGGATCGACCATCGTGTATGAAGGCCATTTCTCTTCTTTGGTGTTCGACTTATCGGCCATTAATGACTCCCTGAGCTAATCCGGACTAGGGTACGTTTTAGACAGCGAGGCCGTCAAGCACGTCTCTTACCGTGGTGGCGAGTTTGTTGAGCTCGAAAGGCTTCTTCACGAAGCCTTCGATTCCCAGCATTTCGAGGATGGGAACTTTCTCAGGGGATGAGTATCCGCTGGCGATAAGAACTTTCACCTGCGGGATTTTTTCGCGGATATTGCGCAAGGCTGCGACACCATCCATTTCGGGCATCATCATGTCGAGAATGATCAGCCGGATGTCGTCGGTGGCATACTCCACGGCTTCTACTCCGTTGTGCGCGCACAAAACCGTGTAGCCTAGTTTCTTGAACACATTTTCCAGCAGGACGAGTAATTCAACTTCATCGTCGGCGATCAGGATTTTCTCCGGCGGCGTTTTTGTGCCGCGACTGATCTTTCTTCTGGAGTTGTTGAATGGGAGTACTTGAGGACGCGCTCCAGCGGCCCGGATGGTTCCGGAATAGCGCGTTCCGTTTGCCGATGAACTGATGGCGGCAGCGATTCGTTCGTTTCCGGCCGCGACAAGCTGGGTTTCGAACACCCGGACCGATTTCAGGCTGCGAACGGCATCCACGAATTCACTCGCGCTGTTCGGCGAGGCGAACAATTCCGTCAGCGTCTTTCCAATGATCGATTCCCCGAAAAGATCCGTTGCCGCCGGATTCGCGTCGACAATTTTCCAACGATGATCGCAGATGTAAACCACATCCTGCATTCCCCGAATCAGCGAACGGTATTCTGCTTCGGAGTCGCGGAGCGTGCTGCACAGGTCGATGTTCGCAAAAGCGCCCGCAATTTGGGGAACGACGATCATCAGGGTTCTCAATACTCTCTCATCAAAAACGTTTGGCGCATCATGGCTGAGGCAAAGAATTCCACGCAGCCGATCCTGCGAAAGTAATGGAATGCAGAGCCAGGAAGGGAGCGTATTCGGAAGACTCCAGTCGCGAGCCCACGCGGGACTCTCGGCGAGATCATTCATCTGGATCGGATCGTTGTTCGGAAAATGCGGCGTGACGCGGCTTTCCTCGATGGAAACAGGAAATTTTTCAGAACCTGTAGACATGCTTGAGACTGCCTGCAGCTCGAATGAGCCTGAACGCGAAAGAGCGTAAAACAGAACGAACTTGCAGCCTACCGTCTCCGCAATGGCGTCTGCCAGTTCGGACGACAGGCTCCAGATCGCCCGGTGGTGGCTGATCGCATCACCGACGCGCCGTGCCAGCGATAATTCTTCAATCTTGTCGAGCAGCGCCGTGTTCGCCTGCTCCAGGGCCGCAGTAAGGGCTGCAATTCTACGTTCGCCGTTTTCTTGCATAAATCACGTCAGGAATTTTTCGACTTCCTGCTTTCTCTTGCGCAAGTCTTCGACGATTTCCAGGAAAACCGCTTCTGTCAGTTTTGCTGCCGTAAGTACTTCGGGTGGAATTGGGAGTTGTTCTTCAGTGAACGCGAGTTTCGCGCAAATGTCGGCTGCGTGCACGCAAACAATGAGGGGTTGCGCAAGATGCGCAGGGTCGAGCGAGTGATGGTGAGCGATTGCTTCGATGAGTTCCGTGGGAAGCTGCCATCGCTGTGCCATCTGCGCGCCGATCTCAGTGTGATCGAGCGCGGGATCGTTATTGTAATGCGTTGTGATGATCATTCTGCCGACGTCGTGCAGCAGTCCGGCCATGAAACACAGATCATCATCGAAAGAAATTCCGGTTTTTTTTGCAATCAATGACGACGCCGTTGCGGTACCGAAGGAATGTTTCCAGTAATCGATATGCGCAAATTTATCGTCGTCGATCGTGCCGGTCACCAGGACGGACAGAGAAAGCTGTTTGAGAGTATTGGTGCCGATGACAACCACGGCCTGCCGGATCGTGCCGATTTTGGAACGGCGGCCGTAATAAGCCGAGTTGGCGAGACCAAGGACCTTCACCGACAGAGCCTGATCGTTGGCGATCATCTCCGTCAGCTTTTCGGCTCCTGCCGAATCGCTGTCCGCCAATTCAAGAACCTGCCGGGCAACTCCCGGTAACGTGGGAAGGTTTCGTACCGACTGCAGTTTTCGGCTGTTATCGATGACAGTGCTCATGGGCTTGTCAGAGCAGGCTTTCAAAGCTCAGGTTCTTATATCGGAGAAAATCGCGCACGACTTTAGTCGGCTCTAATGTGTTAGGATGAAACGTTTCATGCTTCAGACGATTCTTCCCGACCGCGTTATGCGGCTCAATGAAAACGAAACCGAAGCCCGAATCCGCGGCGCCCGCCGTAAACTGGGAAAGCGTTTGGTAATTCTGGGCCATCATTATCAACGAGATGAAGTTATTCAGTTTGCGGATGTGCGCGGCGATTCCTTTAAACTCGCGCAATGGGCCGCCAGCCGTAAAGACGCTTAATATATCGTCTTTTGCGGCGTGCACTTTATGGCCGAAAGCGCGGAAATTCTGAGCGCGGTTCATCAGAAGGTTGTTCTTCCGGATATGAGCGCCGGCTGTTCCATGGCCGACATGGCGGCGCTGGATCAGGTTGAGACCTGCTGGGACGATCTTCAAAAGGTTGTTGGCGGAAACATCCTTCCCATCACGTACATGAATTCGGCCGCCGGCATCAAGGCGTTCTGTGGGAAACACGGAGGCGCGGTTTGTACCTCTTCGAATGCCCGAGCGGTAATGAAGTGGGCGCTGAAAAGGGGGGACAGGATCTTGTTCTTACCGGATCAGCATCTCGGGCGCAACACCGGCTACAGTCTGGGTTTGCGGCTGGACCAAATGCCGGTTTGGGATCCTTATGAAGAAGTGGGAGGCAACTCGCCTGCGAGCCTGAACGACTGCCGAGTTGTTCTTTGGAAAGGGCACTGTTCGGTTCATCAGCGATTTCTGCCACAACATGTTGAGCAGGTTCGGGCGCGTTATCCCGGAATTAGAGTCATTTCCCATCCGGAATGCCGCTTCGAAGTCGCTCAACTGTCGGATGAGGTCGGTTCCACCGAGCACATTATTAAATGCCTCAAGCAGTCGCCTGCCGGCACAAAGTGGGCCGTGGGTACCGAGATTCATCTGGTGAATCGACTGAAGAACGAAAACCCGGACCGCTTCATTATTCCCCTCGATGATTGCGGATGTCTTTGCTCGACGATGTTCCGGATCGATCCGCAGCATCTGCTCTGGTCGCTCGAGAATCTTGTTGAAGGCCGCGTTGTCAATCAAATCACGGTTCCCGCCGATGTCGCCGACAATGCCAGGATCGCCCTGAATCGCATGCTGGAAATCACCGGATAATTCGATAGAATCCTCTTCGTTGTTGCGCGCGAAACATTTTGTTGTTCGAGGCCGGGTTCAAGGTGTCGGCTACCGGTACTTCGCGCTTGGAGCCGCTGAACGTCTCGGAGTTTGCGGTTATGCGCGAAATCTTCCGAGCGGCGAAGTTGAGATTCATGCGGAAGCCGATCAAACAGTCCTGCAACTGTTCAGGCAGGAACTGGAAAGAGGCCCTCGGATGTCGCACGTAACCGAAATCGCGGAAAACGATGCGGCGGTTTCGGGAGTCTATTCGTCATTTGGAATACGAGGTTGAGCATGGAAGATTTAAAGAAACTGATTCGAGAAGTTCCCGATTTTCCCAAGAAGGGCATTCTCTTTTACGACATCACCACGGTACTTAAAGATAGAGCCGGCTTTCGGAAAATCATCGATGCTTTAACCGATCAGATTCGTTCGCACAAGCCGGACACCGTTTTGGGAATCGAAGCTCGCGGCTTCATTTTCGCGCCCGCATTGGCATACAACCTCGGAGCCGGCTTTGTTCCCGTTCGCAAACCCAACAAGCTGCCCGCCGAAAAAGAGCGCATCAGCTACGAACTTGAATACGGAATGGACACGCTCGAAGTGCACAAAGACGCCATACAGCCGGGTTCACGCGTTGTGATTGCTGATGACCTGCTCGCCACCGGCGGGACCGCCCTCGCTGCCGTTCGTCTTGTGGAGAAACTCGGAGGAACGGTTGCCGCGGCCAGTTTTGTTATCGAACTCGAAGCGCTGAAGGGACGCGACCGGCTCAACGGCTACGAAGTGGTTTCGTTGCTGAAATACTGACGCCTATCGAGGGTCCCGTATTTGCCGGGACTTCGGTCCTCAACTCTGTCCCGGCGGGACGCCGCTATTTTGTTTCAACTCTTTTTCTGATCCAATTTCGCAGCGCACTCTGCATCCATGATTCGAATGGCTGGTCTGTGGTGATGTACGTCCAGGTGGTGCCGCGGCGGGAGGGATCCATGCCGCTGATCTCCGCATGCGCGATGCGTTCCGGAGTTTCCGCATCGATCGCATTCCGTAAGTCGTCAAAGAGTTTGTCAACGTCCTTGATATATTCCCGGAAGGGATCAAAGCCGCCGAGTTTGTGAAATGCCTGCAGCGGGTCTCGATTGCCGGGTGCCAGGGATACCCAATGTGCGCTGGAGCGTAATTCGGCGAGAGAAGCGAGATACTCCGCCCACAGATCATCGATCGTCGACAAGAATACGAGTTTTGCAAGTTCCGAATCGCACGGGGTTGTTCCATCCAGAATCGATTGCCGGCGCTCCATAATGGCCAGACGCCGCCCTTCGGTCGCCCTTTCGTATTTGTTAAGAAAGAGTCGAATCTCAAGTTGTTGTCCTTCGATCAGACGTTGCACCGCTTCGGGATCACTTCCATACGCGGGATTATTGATGCCGTACTTCACGAGCAGGTCATCTTCAAATGAAACAAAGAATCGTGACATGCCGGGATCACCCTGACGGCCCGCGCGCCCTCGAAGCTGGTTGTCGATACGCCGGCTCTCGTGGCGATTCATTCCGATGACGTAGAGCCCGCCGAGGTCGGTGACACCATCGCCGAGCCGGATATCCGTTCCACGTCCAGCCATGTTTGTCGATATGGTTACGGCGCCACGTTGTCCGGCCTGTTCGACGATGGCGGCTTCTTCCTCGTCGTTGCGCGCATTGAGAACGAAGTGCCTGATTTTCTGAAGGCGCCGGCTGAGACGCTCGGATTCCTCGACGCTTGCAGTTCCGACAAGGATCGGCTGCCCGGTTGCATGAACCCGGCGTATTTCATCGATGACAGCGGCTTCTTTCTCGGCTTTCGTTGAGAAGATGACGTCCGGATAATCCACACGGATCATCGGCTTGTTTGTGGGAATAACTTCGACATCCAGTTCGTACACGCCGCGAAATTCTTCGATCTGTGTCGCCGCCGTACCGGTCATGCCGCAGAGAATGGGGTACTGGGCCATGAGATTCTGGAGCGTTACCGAACCGAGAACGCGCCCCTGTTTCCTGGGCGCAACGCCTTCCTTGGCTTCGATTGCCGTGTGCAGTCCCTCCGGCCAGCGCCGATCCTGAATGATGCGGCCTTTGAATTCGTCAATGGATTCGATGGCGCCGTTTTTGACCAGATAGTCCACATCGCGATGAAGCAAAGCGTGGGCGTGAAGGGAATCCTGGACGGCGGCATGAAGGCTGAGATTCTCGTCGTCGAAAAGATTGCCGCATTCGAAGGAGTCCTCCACCGCTTTAACGCCTCGATCCGTCAGCACGACGTTGCGTTGGCTGTCGTCCACAACATAATGCTCATGCCGTCGAAGACGGCGGACGAGCGAATTCACGGTGTAGGCCAACATTTCGGAGCCTTCCTGATCGCCCGCAATCACGAGCGGGTGCCGCGCTTCATCGATCAGAATCGAATCCGCTTCATCCACAAGCGCCACTGCAAAAGCGCGATGGACCTGATCCGCGGTATGCAGAGCAAGCTGATCGCGAAGGTAGTCGAACCCCATTTCGTTCGCTGTGCCGTACGTGATATCGCATGCGTAAGCCGTCCGGCGCTGCGATGAGTTCAACGTTTGCTGGATGCATCCCACGCTCAATCCCAGGAATTGATAGATTCCGCCCATCCATTCCGCATCTCGCCGCGCAAGGTAGTCGTTGGCCGTCATGACGTGGACGCCCCGGCCTTGCTTGGCGTACCACACCACGGCGGGAACGGCGGCCATGGTCTTTCCTTCGCCCGTTTGCATTTCGGCAATCCCGCCGCCGGCCAGAGCCAGCGCGCCCTGCAACTGGACATCGAACATCACGAGTCCCGTAACTCGCTCCGCAACGACGGCGGTCACGGCAATCGTTTCGAGCAGATCCGCCGATCGTTTGTTTCTTTCGCGAAGCTCGTCGTTACTCGCCGTGGCGAGTTCGTTCCGAAGCAGGTTTAATCTCTGAATCCGGTCTTCCGGGACTTCCGGGTTGTGGAAAAGAAAACGGAGCAGGGACCGCATCGAATTCCTCCTCTTTGAAAGCTACTTTACGATGCAATGCAAACGGGGCGTTGAAGGCTTGACCGGCCTTTGCCATCTGTAGTCAAATTGCGTCCAGCAGAACGAAAAGAAAAACTTATTCGTTGCAACCCCGCGTAGCGTAAAGAGGAACATATGATGCGATCATTCGTGGTTATTGTTTGTCTCTTAATCACGGTCAGTACACTTGACGCCCAGCACCGCGGAGGTGGTCCAGGCGTGCACCATTCCGGAACGGTTTCGGCGCCTTCGGTTGCCGCGGCCCCGGTAGTGCGCGCTGCGCCGCCTGTGTTTGCCGGGCGTCCTGCTCCCATCGCGCGACCCCAGGTACCGGTGATTGTGCAACGTCCGTACGTGCGGCCTTCGCGAACGATCGTTGTTCCTCCGGTAATCGGATATTACCCGTCCTATTTCTCGCCCTTCTCGCCGATTCTGCCCGCATATGCGGCTCCGGTGTATCCGGATGTCTACGTTTCGGCGGCCCCACAGCCGGTTCCGGTAAATCCGAATGAAATTCAGCTTTCCTATCAGGTCCAGCAGCTCTCACAGGAAGTGGAGCAGCTCCGCGCGGAACAGGCGATTCGGACGGCGGTTCCTCAGCCCGTGCCTCAGTATGTACCGGACCGAGCCCCCATACTGACGGTCCTTATCTTTCGCGACGGCCATCGGATCGAAATCCAGAATTATGCGATTGTGGGTTCGACGATATGGGTGTTCGACGAACGAACATCGACCAAAATCTCCACTTTGGACCTGGATCTCGAAGCGACTCAGAAAGAAAATCGCAGCCGTGGTATTCGTTTTTCTCTTCCCGAAAAATAGACATGCAATATACGCGTTTGGGTGATACCGGATTGATCGTCTCGCGAATGGCTTTCGGCGCGATGACTTTTGGTTCGGCCGAAGGCACCATCTTTGCTGCAATCTCCCGCGTCGATCAGAAGCTGGCAAACGAACTTGTTGCCAAAGCGCTCGATGCCGGCATCAATCACTTCAATTCGGCGGACGTTTACACGGCCGGTCAGTCCGAGGAATTCCTGGCGAAGGCCCTGGGAAGCCGTCGCAAAGATGTGATTATTTCGACGAAGGTCGGATTCCGCACAAGTCCCGCGCTGATGGATCAGGGGCTCTCGCGGCATCACATTCTCGCTTCTGCCGATGAAACTCTCCGCCGCTTGCGCACCGATTACATCGATGTTTACCTGGTGCACAAGTTCGATCCGAATACTCCTGTGGAAGAAACGGCCGATGCGCTCGATCGGCTGGTGAAAGCGGGTAAGGTTCGCTACATCGGTTTTTCAAACTGGCCGGCATGGCTCGCGGCGAAAACCGTGGGATTGCAAAACGAGAAACGCTGGGCGCGCTTCCGCGCGGCCGAATTGTATTACTCGCTGGTCGGGCGCGATCTCGAGCATGAACTGGTGCCGTTCGTTCAGGACGCGGGTATTGGAGTGTTCGTGTGGAGCCCCCTGGCCGGAGGTTTTCTTACCGGTAAGTACACGCGGGAAAATCCCAAAGGAGACGGCGGCCGGCTGAATGCATTCGATGTGCTGGTCTATGACCGCGAAAAAGGTCATCAGGTGGTGGATCGGCTGCGGGCGATCGCGGCGGAGCACGACCGCACGCCGGCGCAGGTTGCGCTTGCATGGGTTCTCAGCAAGAAATTTGTGACGTCGGTTCTTGTGGGCGCAAACAAGATCTCGCAATTCGAAGACAATCTTGGCGCAGCCAGTCTGCAGCTTCGGCCGGAGGAATTGTCGAAGCTCGATGAGATGACGGCGCCCAGTCCGATTTATCCGGCTCACTTCAGTGCGCGGGTCGTGGACGAACCCGTTCGCCAGGCGCTTGCGGGGAAGTAAAAATCTGTTTTTCAGGAGAATGACAATGATGTGGAGACGTGCCGGTTGGATTGGTTTTGTTCTCGGAAGCGCAATTTTCACCGCATCGATCAGCGCCACAACGCCGCCGGCGTCGAAGCCGGATGCTGTTACGTTTAATAAAGACGTCCTGCCGGTTCTACAGAAGAATTGTCAAAACTGTCATCGGCCGGGTGAAGTCGCGCCGATGTCGTTCCTCACATACAAGGACACGCGGCCATGGGCGAAAGCCATGAAGGCGGCGGTTGTGAGTCGAGTCATGCCGCCGTGGTTTGCCGATCCCGGATACGCCCATTTTGCAAATGAGCGCAAGTTGAGCGACCCCGACATCCAAACGATCGTGGCGTGGGCCGATGGCGGAGCGGTTGAGGGCGACGCGAAGGACAAGCCGGCGCCCGTGACGTTTCAGGATGGATGGAATATCAAGCCGGACATGATTATCGAGATGCCCAAAGATTTCGAAGTGCCGGCGACGGGCACCGTGAATTATCAGAATGTCCTCGTCAAAGTGAATTTTCCCGAAGACAAATGGGTGATCGCCGCCGAGATGCGTCCAGGAAATCCGCAGGTTCTGCATCATGGACGGGCAATCGTGAGGCCTCCAACTTCGACCTTCATGAAAGACGCCATTCCCGGTGAGTTCTACGAAACCGGCAGTGTCACAACCGGCAAACAGGAAGGCGTGGATCTGTTAGGTAAATTCAATCCGGGACTCGGAGCGCAGGATTTCAGTCTGTTCGATTCGGCGAAGTTCGTACCCAAAGGATCCGATATCGTCTTTAACCTTCATTACACGTCGATTGGCAAACCGACGCGCGATCGAGCCAAAGTCGGTCTTGTTTTTGCGAAACATCCGCCGGCGTTGCGCCATTTCACGCACAACGGGCCAACGGCGTTCAATCTCGCGATTCCCGCAGGCGACAACAATGCGGAAATCGTTTCCGAGATGACCACGAACGTCGATATGAAGCTCGAATACCTTCAACCGCACATGCACCTTCGCGGGAAAGACTATGAGTTGCGGGTCGTCTATCCGGCTGGAAAGAGCGAAACGATTTTCAAAGCAAAATGGGATTTCAACTGGCAGATCGGTTACGACCTGGCGAAGCCGCTTGCTTTGCCGAAGGGAACTCGTATCATCGGCATCGCTCACTACGACAATTCCGCGAACAACAAATACAATCCGGATCCGAAGAAACTTGTCACGTGGGGCGATCAAAACTGGGATGAGATGCAGAATTGTTTTGTCGGCGTGCTGATCGATCCGAAGATCAATCCCGATACGATTTTTTCGCCTTCGGGGCCGAGCCTTTTGCCGCGCGGCCAGTCCGGCCCGACGCTCTCCGCTTTGAAGTAGAGCGCCGATTCGACTTCGATCGTTCGAGCATGCCGGCAAGGCTTGTTCCATCAAGAATGCCGGCCGTGGAGTCGCGGACTTCCTTCATCACGCTCCGGATGCCGCAGGTTTCTTCATCCGGACACTCGTCGCACCGCCTGTAGGCCGTCTGGCTGACGCAGGGAAGCAGAGCTAGCGGGCCATCCAGCACCCGAATAACTTCCCCAACGGATGTTTCAGCAGGCGGCCTTGCCAGCAAATAACCGCCGCCTTTGCCTTTCTTGCTATGGAGGATTCCTTTCTTCTTCAGCTCGAGGAGAATGAGCTCCAGAAATTTATGCGGTATGCGCTCTTGTGTAGCGAGATCCGCAATCAGAATCGGGCCCTTGCCGTGCTCTTTCGCCAGCACCGCCAGAGCGCGCAATCCATATTTGGTTTTCATCGAAAGCATAACGGCTGTCCATATTACCAAATACCCCAATTACCCTATTCGATTTATAGGATTTATATTGACGGCTGGGTGAGCGTCGCTTAATCTGCTTATCCTATCTGTTTGATCGGCTTAATGCACTATGATTCATCGATATTGAGAAATGGACGTTCACATTCTGTATCTCCTCGCGATAACGCTATTTGCCGCTGTGGTCAACGGCGGCCTCGGTTATGGGTTTTCGTCGATAACCGTGCCGCTCGCTCTTTTGTTCCTGTCGAACCGCATTCTGAATCCGGCGCTCGTACTCATCGAAGTCGCATTGAACGCATGGGTACTCATTGTCAACCGTGACGCTGTGCCCGCCGTTTGGCGGCGTGTCATGCCGATTGTGATTGGATTAATGCCCGGCGTGATCGCAGGAACATGGATTGTGGCGCAACTGAGCCAGTCGTGGCTCAAGCTGGGAACGTATCTTGTCCTGCTGCCGTTGATTTTTATTCAGGTGCTGGGATACCGCAGGCCGATCCGGTCCGAGCGCGCTGTGGGTCTCCCGTTCGGCACGGGTCTCGGCGTTTTGTATTCGGTAACGACGATCTCGGGGCCGCCGCTCGCCGTTGTGCTCAACAATCAGGGATTGGCAAAGCGTGAATTTCGGGCCGCGCTCGGAATCATCCGCCTTGCGGAGTCGTCGTTTACAGCGATCGCGTATCTGCTGGCAGGCCTTTTTACATTCAAATCGATGACGCTGATTCCGCAGATCCTGCCAAGCGTCCTCATCGGCGTTCCCGTGGGTGCGTACCTGATCCGCCGGGTGCCTGCGGACACGTTCCGCCGATTGTGCATGAGTTTTGATGCGTGGATCGTCGCCTTCGGCGCATCAACGGTCATCCGCGAACTCAGAATCATCGAGGGCTCGAAAGCCTTTCTCTTTTTCGCTGTAGTTATTTGTCTCGATGGATGGCTGCTCTATCGTTTCTTTTCCGGGCCGCCGAAATCCACTTCCGCGACAGCTCTGAAAACCAGTGTGTAAACGCGGGCCTCACTCCCGCGGTCACAACCTTGCGATACCAAGGCTCTTCTTCGGCGCCGACTTCAACTTGATGATCGTGTTCACCGTTCTTTCTTTGTCCGTTCCCGTCTCATATCCCGCGCGTTCGCAGGCTTCCTGAAGACAGGTCCGCACGGCCGGACGCAGCAAATCCCGCATCGAACGAATCTTGATGTGCCTCATTTGCTTGCCCGTGCCCTCCAGAATGTTCGCCGAATTCGACATCCCGGCTCCCCGCGGGAAACCGAGGTTGACATGATCCTTGTACACACCGATATAGCAAATGCCGTCCTTCATCCGATGCGTCGGACCATAGAGAATCGAAATGATGTAGACCTCCAGGATGTACTCACAGCACGGCGCCATCTCTTCGAGCACCAGCTCGCGCAGCGCGAGGGCGAGTTCCTGAACCGCTCGGTCATACGGCCTGAGCAGATTTAATAGCTGTTTCGGGGGCGACGAAGCCATATAGCCAACTACCCCTTTTCCGTCTGTGTCAGCCTTAATCTATCCGCTCTTTGCGTCTGACTGACACGAAATTGCGATGCACACACAAGCATCTCACGCGCTTCTGCCGCGCTCCTGCTATGGCAGAAAATCCAAGCGTCGGATGTTCGACGCGATCACCGAAGGGTTGCCATAACGATGCTTTCGCATATTGCGAAAATATCTCATTGACTCCGACTTTCGCATATTGCGAAAATAACTAAGATGCGTCTGATATCCCGCCGGCCGTTGA
>CAZWGA010000005.1:0-48487 GCA_964633285.1 uncultured Solibacteraceae bacterium
GCGATGTTCGGAATGATCATCTATCTGCCGCTGTTCATGCAGGGAGTGCTCGGCGTCACAGCCACACGATCCGGAAATCTTCTCACACCGCTGATGCTGGGAATCGTCGTTGGAACGTTCGTTTGCGGCCAGGCCACAATGCGTCTGCGAAGCTACAAAGCCCCATCCATGGCGGGATCGGTTCTCATCACAATCGGAACGATACTTTTTGCGCGGATGGATGCTTCAACGAAACCACTGAGTGTCGTTATCGCGATGATCACGGCCGGCTTCGGGATGGGACTGATCATGCCGGCCTATACTGTTGCGGTTCAAAATGCAGCGCCGCGGCGCCACATGGGAATCGCGACGGCGACCTCAACGTTTTTTCGATCGATCGGAAGCACCGTCGGCGTTGCCATCTTTGGAAGCCTTCTTCTGACTCACTACCATCACGACTTCGACAAAGCGCTGCCATTAAACGTTCCGCGCTCAGCGCTGGCCGCTTTCTCGAATCCTTTGCTGCTGCCGCAAATGCATTCGCAACTGGAAGCGGCGTTCAGCCGGTATGACAACGGTCCGAATCTTTTGAGGACGTTGTACGCGAATGTCGGGACCGCATTGCTTGGCGGAATTCAGTGGATCTTTCTCATCAGTGCGATCCTGATGGTGGGACTGTTCGGGTTGAATGCCTTGATCAAGGATGTACCGCTTCAGCACGGCCCGCCTCCGGCGGCGCCGGAGCCGTGAAACCGCTGCTTGACAGCGCGTTTGCCGTCGTTTAAAAAGTGGAACCTGGAACAACGACGTCCCGGACCTCATCGTATGAGACTCCGAGGCGTTTTTTTTTGAAAGAACATGAGCATTCGCGTCGTTCTTCATCACAAGACTGTTTATAACTACGATCGGCCCGTCATTCTTTCACCGCAGATCGTCCGGTTACGGCCTGCGCCGCACAGCCGGACGCCCGTCACCAGTTATTCGCTGCGAATCGAACCGAAAGATCACTTCATCAACTGGCAACAGGATCCCCACGGCAATTTCCTTGCGCGTTTGGTTTTCCCGAAAGAAACGCGTGTGTTTTCTCTCGAAGTCAGCCTCGCGGCCGACATGACCGTGATCAATCCATTCGATTTTTTTCTCGAACCTTATGCCGAGAAATATCCGTTTCGATACGAGGCTCTCGAAGAAATACAGTTAAGACCGTTTCTGGAAACGCTTCCGCTCGGACCCCGGCTTGAAACCTTCCTTCACTCGATCGACCGAAGCGAAGCCCGGGTGGTTGATTTTCTGGTTCAACTCAATCAACGCCTCCAGCGTGAAATCCGCTACATGATAAGAATGCAGCCCGGCGTGCAGAGTTGCGAAGAAACGCTGCAGCTCGCGAGCGGCTCATGCCGCGATACGGGTTGGCTCCTTGTTCAGATACTGCGTCACCTGGGCCTAGCTGCCCGATTTGTTTCCGGTTACCTGATCCAGCTCAAACCCGACGTGAAGCCGCTCGAAGGTCCCATCGGTCCGAACGACGATTTCACCGACCTTCATGCGTGGGCGGAGGTGTATCTGCCTGGCGCGGGATGGGTCGGGCTCGATCCCACATCCGGATTGTTTGCAGGCGAAGGACACATCCCGCTCGCCGCTACAGCCGAACCGCAGTCCGCTGCCCCGGTTTCCGGTTTAGTCAGTGAATGTGAAGTGGAGTTCGTTCACGAAATGACTGTCACGCGCATCCATGAAGACCCGCGCGTCACAAAGCCCTACACGGAAGAACAGTGGCAGCGCCTGTGCGAAGCCGGCGATCAGATCGATGCCGAACTTGCGATCGGCGGCGTGCGGCTCACAATGGGTGGCGAACCCACATTCGTATCCATCGACGACATGGACGGCGAAGAATGGAATACCGCGGCCCTCGGCCCCGATAAGCTGCGACTCTCCGGAGATCTTCTCAAGCGGCTGCGTGTGAGCTTCGCGCCGGGCGGCTTCCTTCATTTCGGACAGGGCAAATGGTATCCGGGCGAATCCCTTCCCCGATGGGCCTTCAGTTGTTACTGGCGCACCGATGGATTACCGATGTGGAACGATCCGGATTGGGTGGCGGATCCGGATCGTGATTACGGTTTCGGCGAGGCCGACGCCCAACGATTCGGCGAAGGGCTGGCGCACCGGCTGTCCATCAATCCGGACTATCTCATTGCCGCATACGAAGACCCTCTCGCTTATGTGCTCCAGGAACGGCAACTGCCGGTCAATATCGATCCCGAAGACAACAAGCTGGACGATGCCGAGGAACGCGAACGCCTTCGCCGCGTGTTTGAACGAGGTTTAGGCAAACCGGTTGGGTTCGTGCTGCCGATCCAGCGCGGTTATGGGAAAAATGGGCCCGAGTGGCAGACCGGATTGTGGATGCTGCGCGCGCGGCATCTGTTTCTGGTACCGGGTGATTCTCCGATTGGTTTTCGGCTTCCTCTTCAAAGCCTCCCGTGGGAGCCGGCTGAACAAGTTCCTGTCATGTGGGTGATCGATCCGATGGCGCCGAGCACTCCATTACCGGTTCCGGCGCCGCGCCAGCGCCGCATTCAAACCACCACGGCTCCACCCGCAACGGTCACCCCAAATGTGGTCCGCACGGCGCTCGCTGTCGAAACGCGGGACGGACGGCTTCACGTCTTTCTTCCGCCGGTCAGCACCACCGAAGACTACCTCGAACTGATTGCGGCTCTCGAAGACACCGCGGCTGAACTCCAAATGCCGATTCTCATTGAAGGATATCCGCCGCCTTACGATTCCCGGCTGCGTGTGATCAAGATCACTCCCGATCCCGGCGTGATCGAAGTCAACATTCATCCGGCTTCGAATTGGCGTGAGCTGGTGGAAAACACCACGACGCTTTACGAACAAGCGCGATTGTGTCGCCTGGGCACGGAGAAGTTCATGCTCGACGGCCGGCACACCGGAACCGGAGGCGGAAACCATGTGACTCTTGGCGGCACGACGCCCTCCGATAGTCCGTTCCTGCGCCGGCCCGATCTGCTCAAGAGTTTCCTCGGATACTGGCTGAACCATCCCTCGCTCTCCTATCTCTTCTCCGGCGTCTTTATCGGCCCGACAAGCCAGGCGCCGCGTGTCGATGAAACTCGCGCGGATGCCATCTACGAACTTGAACTGGCATTCGAAACTCTGGGGACAACGGGGACAAGGGGTCAGACCCCTATGCCCCCTCCACCGTGGCTCGTGGATCGCATCTTCCGTAACCTGCTGGTCGATGTGACCGGCAATACGCATCGAGCCGAGTTCTGCATCGATAAGCTTTACTCGCCCGACAGCGCGACCGGACGCCTCGGGCTTGTTGAAATGCGCGCCTTTGAAATGCCGCCTCATGCGCGAATGAGTCTCGCCCAGCAGCTCCTGGTGCGCACTCTGGTCGCGTGGTTCTGGCGGGAGCCTTACCGGCAGCCGCCGATCCGCTGGGGCACGCGCCTTCACGATCAGTTCCTGCTTCCGTGTTTTGTGGAGAAAGATTTTGATGAAGTGATTCGCGATTTGCGCCATGCGCGATATCCCATCGAAGCCGCATGGTTCGCCCCTCATGCCGAATTCCGTTTCCCGGTCTATGGCCGCGTCTGCTATGACGGCGTGGAGGTGGAGCTGAGGCAGGCCATCGAACCCTGGTATGTGCTTGGCGAAGAACCCGGAACGGGAGGCACGGCTCGATATGTGGATTCATCGGTCGAGCGGTTGCAGGTGCGCGTACACGGCCTGGTTGCGGAACGAACAGCGGTCACGTGCAATGGACGGCGATTACCGCTCCAGCCTACAGGAACACTCGGTGAGTTCGTGTGCGGAGTGCGGTATCGGGCGTGGCAGCCTCCCCGATGCCTACATCCCACGATTCCCGTGCACACACCGCTTGTCTTCGATGTGATCGATATTTCCTCCGAACGCTCGATCGGTGGATGCACCTATTACGTTGCCCATCCCGGCGGGCGAACTTACGAGACGTTTCCGGTAAACTCCAACGAGGCTGAAGCGCGCCGTGTCGCGCGATTCTTCGGATTCGGGCACACGCCCGGACCGATGATAGTGCCGCCCGTCGAGGTGAATCCGGAATTCCCCGCGACGCTTGATTTGCGCCGGGCAATTTCAGGGACAGACCCCGAATTCTGATGTGCAAGAATTCGGGGTCTGTCCCTGAAATTGCCCATTAAAGATTTATGCCGGTTCGCACTACAACCGATCGGATCGAATACCAACCGCCCGAGGGCTATTGGGACGAGGCTCTGCTGCCTTCAGGATTTCCGCGCCGGCACTGGCGAAAGCTCTTTGTAGAGGTCGGCCGCATGGGCTTTCGAGAACTCAGCCGGCGCTGGCAAAGCGGCCAGCAATTAATCCAATCGCAAGGCGTCACTTATAACCGCAGCAACGTCGTCGATGGCAGCGAATACTCATGGCCGATGGATCCGATTCCTTTCGTCATCGATGAGGGGGAATGGGCATCCATCGAGCATGCGGCGATTCAGCGCGCCACATTGTTTAATGCGATCCTGACGGACCTTTACGACCAGCAGCAGTTGATTCACGAGCGCGCCGTTCCCGCGCCTCTCGTGTTTGCAAATCCCCAGTTCCTGCGTCCGTGTTTTGGACTCCGGCCCAAAGGCGGTGTGCATCTTTACACTTATGCCATGGACATCGCGCGCTCGCCTGCAGGAAGCTGGTGGGTCATCGCCGATCGTACTCAGGCTCCTTCCGGTATCGGCTACACACTGCAGAACCGATGGGTCAGCGCACGGGCTTTTCCCGGCGCATTCGATCAAAGTAACGTCCGGCAACTGGCCCGGTTTTATGACATGAAGCGGAGTTCTCTGCTGGCGCTGGCGGGAGATCAATCGAACCAACCGAAGGTCGTCCTGTTGAGTCCCGGCCCACATAACGAAACTTACTTTGAACACTCCTTTCTTGCGGGGCAATGGGGATTCACGCTCGTCGAAGGCGCCGATCTCACGGTTATGGATCGCCGGGTTTATCTGAAAACCTTGGGCGGCCTGAAGCCGGTCGATGTGATATTGCGGCGCGTGGACGATACGTTTTGCGATCCGCTTGAATTGCGGGGCGATTCGCTGCTCGGTGTTCCGGGTCTCGTCGAAGCGGTAAGGCATGGTTCGGTCGTTATCGACAACGCGCTCGGAAGCGGACTCGTCGAAACCGCCGCTCTGATGGCATTCCTGCCGGGCCTCTCTCACCAGCTTCTCGATGAACAACTGCGCATGCCTTCGGTCGCAACGTGGTGGTGCGGACAGGACGAACCTCGCCGTTATGTTCTCAAACACCTGAAGGACCTGGTCATCAAACCCACATTTCCCCACCTCGGGCAGCACCCGGAGTTCCCGGAATTGATGCCGGCGGCCGCATGCGATGCCCTGGTGCGCAGAATCGAAGCGAGGCCGGAAGACTTTGTCGCGCAGGAACGCGTGGCGCTCTCGACGGTTCCGGTGCGCACGGAAACCGGAGTCGCTCCGCGTCATGCGGTGCTCCGCGTTTACGCGGCATGGAACGGACAGTCGTACAGCGTTCTGCCCGGCGGCCTGTCACGCGTCTCAACGCAGGACTCATCGCTTGTCGTTTCGATGCACCTCGGAGGTGGAAGCAAAGATACATGGGTGCTCGGAAGCTGGGAGGATGCGGCTTCCGCGCGGCGGCAGGCGCCACAGGCGGTTGCCGCGATCGAAAAGAGCGAAGATCTGCCGAGCCGCGTAGCCGACAACCTTTTCTGGCTCGGACGCTATGCGGAGCGCGTGGAAGCCCGGGTGCGCTTTGTGCGCGCTCTCTGGCCTGCGCTCTCGAGCGAAGAAGATTTCGGCGGCGCTATTTCGCTCGACACTGCGATTCGGGTGCTCGCCGGACTGGGTTATCTGCCGGCGGGAACCGCGGCGGCATCGATCGGCGAGCAGTTGCGGTCGGTACAGCACATCCTCACGGAAATGGTCTACGATCCCTCAGAAACGTCAAGCCTGCGCTGGAATCTCAAGGAACTCCGCAGGGTCGCGTGGCATTTGAAGCAGCGCCTGTCTCCGGACACCTGGCGCGTGCTGCGACAGCTTGAAACACAATTCTCGAGCTTCGCGCCTGCGCGCGCGGAGCATCGTTATCTCGTGGGTCTGGATCTGCTCGATAATGTCGTCCTGACACTCTCGGCGTTTTCAGGGTTGCTGATGGAAAACACAACGCGTGGTTCCGGCTGGCGTTTCCTCGAAATCGGGCGCCGTCTTGAGCGCGCGCTGCAAAGCGCCGAGTTGCTCCGCTGCGCGCTGGGATCGGCGGCATCGGAATTGGAGCCCTGCCTTCGCGTTCTGCTTCAGATCGGCGACAGTTCGATCACATATCGTTCAAGATATCCCACGGTCCTTCAGACCGACCTCGTGCTCGAACTCCTGATTTCGGATGAATCGAATCCTCGCTCGCTGGGTTTTCAGCTTGCGACGTTGCTTCATCAGGTCCATCGTCTCCAGGAGAACGAAAAAGAAGAATCATCCTTTGAACAGAATCTGGCACAGAAAGTTGTGGACCTTGTGCGGTCCGGCAACATGATGAGCCTCTCTCATCGCGACGGGAATGGAAACTTCCCCGAGTTGGAAGAACTCACCGCAAATCTCAAAGCGGGGCTGTGGGAACTTTCCGACGCCTTGACCGCGCGGTACCTCAGCAATCTGCGCGCATGCCAATTCACAACTTCGTCCTGATGCGATTTCAAGTCACACACAGCACTCACTACCTGTATCAAAGCGCGGTTTCGCATTGTTTAAACGAGGTGCGACTGACGCCGCGCCCGCTTCCCGGCCAGCAGGTGCGCCAGACCGACATCCGCGTTCAACCGCAACCGGCTTTCATGCATCACCGGAAGGATTACTACGGCAATGATGTGGTCTCCTTCGAAGTTTTCGAAAAACATGCCGATCTCGAAATCACAGCCGAAAGCATTGTCGAAGTACTTCCGCACTCCACAGAAGACGGCGCGAGCCTTTCCTGGGAAAAGGCGCGCGGGCTTCTTGCGGACCCGGCCGACCTGGCAACGATAGAAGCTTCGGAATTCATCTGCTCTTCACCCTACATTGCTCCCTTGCGCCAGCTCGAAGAATACGCGGCAAAGACGTTCCAGCCGGGGCGGCCGCTGATCGAAACAATTCGCGATCTCACGCACCGCATCAACGCGGAATTCAAGTATCTTCCCGAGTCCACTTCCATCGATGTGCCTCTCAGCGATGTGATGCGCAACCGCCGGGGTGTGTGCCAGGATTTTGCGCATGTCATGATTGGCGCGTTGAGGTCCCAGCGCCTGGCCGCCCGATATGTCAGCGGCTATGTGCGGCCCGGCCCGAAAGTACAGGGCGCACAGGCCTCCCACGCATGGGTCGCGGTGTTCGTGCCGGGAAACGGATGGGTGAGCTTCGATCCCACGAATGACCTCGTGGTCTCCGACAGCCACGTTACCCTCGCCTGGGGCCGCGACTACGGCGATGTGACTCCCGTTAAAGGCATCAGCCTCGGTGGCGGAGGCCAGACAGTTCAAGTGGAAGTGTACGTCCGGCTGCTGGAAGATTAAAAAAGTGACGAGTTGTCTCTCGCGGCGGCGAAATTGAAAGACTTTTCTCGGGAAACAGTTTATTCCGGCCTCTTGCTCTCGCATCAGTTGTCGAAGAGAATCGCTGAGTGAAATTCGAGATTGTTGGAGCCATCGAGCAGGTTGAGACAATCGCGGCTGGTCCAGGTGTTAAACTACAGTCGTTTCTCCGCAAAGTTCATGGTCGTGGACGGTGGCGAAAACTCAAAGGAGTTGCCAGTGTCCGTCTGCGAAACGGCAGCCTGCGACGAGTCGAGTTACATTGGTACGAGGCGCATGGCATCGGCCGACGCGATTTCAAAATTAAGGGTTACCTGGACAAAGAATGAAGCAATCAACGAAACGGTTTGCACTGTGTATCGAAAACACAGGAACAGAGGCATCGCTCATCTTGGGAAAGGTCTACCGAGTCGTGCCGGATACGCGAGCTGCGAAGGACAACTTTGTGCGAGTCATCGACGAAAGCGGCGAGGATTACCTCTTCGACAAGGATCAGTTTGTCCTGGTCGATTTTCCGCCTGCGGTACGAAAGAAAATTCTCGCGATTCAACACGCCAGCTAACGCTGCGATGAGGCCGGCAAACGGCGCTCTTGGCTTCGTCGAAACGAAATGTGTTTTCGCCGTTTGGGGCCCCTCGCAGAGCCGTTAGCGAAACTCGAGCAGGGACAGAGATTCGAACCACTCACGCTATAATCATCGAACTTTAGGAGTACTGGGTGGATAAGACGGTTGCTGACATGACCGCTGGCGAATTGCGGCAATTGGTAAGCTCGGCGGTCGAAGAAAAGCTAATCCAGCTTTTGGGTGATCCGGATGAAGGGCTGGTTCTCCGTGAAAATGTTCGTACGCGATCATGAAGCCTGACTTCTCGGGCGAGTACGTTCTGAACCGACAGGCAAGTAGGCTAAGCGCTGCCGTTGCGGAAAGTGTGCAGAATGCGAGTCTACGCATCAAGCACGACGAGCCCAGCTTCAGTTGTCAGGGCTCGTTCTCTTTCGTCAACAGCAAGCCCGTCGAGTGGGCTTTTAAGTTGACGGCGGACGAACTGGAAGCTACCCAAACAGAGCGCCCCGGACTGCACTGGGATGGAGTCGCTCTGGTATGTACGATCCGGAATGGGGGTATGACGATAACGTTCCTCTACGAATTCGATGCAGAGAGGCGCCTCCGACTGGCTGAACAACTTCGCGGCACTGATCATGACCAGGACAACCTATGGATATTCGACCGACGCTGAGAGGGCTAATTCTGCTGGTTGTTTTTTGGGCGGCCTTCGGGAATCTGCTCTCGATTGAGTCGCAGGGGACTCTCGACACAGCATTAGAGCGCATCTACAAGGAGTATTCGTCGTCCCGGGGACAACCGGGTGTCGGCCGTCTCGTTCTGCTCGATCAGGAACTGCGCCGGCTCTTGCCCAGTTGGAGCTGGGAAGGTGCACCGGCGGCCAGCAAGAATTATCGTCCCGAATACAAGACCATCGGCGTAACACCGGCGTTGTTCGAACCGAGCCTTCTGTCTTACTCGGGGAAACTACTTCTTGAAGCACACAAACGGGATCCCAAAATCCAACGCAGCTACACACTGTACTCCACAGTATTTGGCAACAAAGAAGAAGCTGGGATGCCTTCCGTCACAGCGGCCAGGGCCTATCTTCAAGAGTTTCCCTCGGGCCCATTCGCTTTTCAGGCTCACGTTGCAATCGCGAACTTTTATTCGGACTTATTCCAGGTCTTTCAGGAGGAAGAAGCTGGCGTGCCCCGCGACTACAAGTACGATTGCTACCAACAGTACATTGTAAAAGGACCGTTGCTGTCCCAGCGGACCAACGCTCAAGCACAGGCGATCGAGCATTACCTCGCCGCTACTCGACTAATGCCGACAGTTAACGAGCTGGCAGAATGGCTGGCGGAAATGCGAACTGGAAAGATCAACGGCTGGCACTATTGCGGGGACTGAGCCGGCCTAACACGCGCAACTCAAATCCGGTAATGTTTGCTCGCGCGGCTTGTGGCGGAACATTGAGCCATTGGTAGCGTCTCAGTTTGAAAATCCGCCCCTCTTGAAAACCGCGCTCCGATCTGAAACAAAGAAGGCGTCATAAATGTCCGAGACAATTATCAATATCGTGAAGATTGAAACTGGTTATGGAACAAAGCTAAAACCGGTACTGATCAACGTCGTTAAGACGGATACTGGCGGCATGTATATTGAACTGCGCTTAGGAGAACGCCGTGATGCTGGCCGGAGTCGAATGGTTCACATTAACACGGATCAGGCCGAAGCAATAGCGGAGGGCTTGCAGAACGCGATGGACTATCTCCGCAATAACCGCTGAGATTTCAAACTGAGACACTACCGAGCCATTAGACGCTCGACGACCTTGGAGCCACTTTGAGCAACAATACTAGCGAAAAATACAACCTGATCGGGTTGGACCAAATGGAAGCGAGTCGTGTACGGCGTCGCTTGCACAAGTGGACCAGGACTGATGAAGAGACCATTCGACCACTAGTTGCTGGTCTTCAGCGGTCGGGATGTCTTCAGGATTGCCGCATTAATGAGCCACGCTGGGAAACGAACGTCTATCCGTTGTATTACTGGGCGAGCCACAAGCAGGGCCGCAAGAAACCCTATGACCATGTGTTTGAACTTGTGCTCAATCGCAAGGCCGCAAAAAATGAGGCGCTTCGAACTTATGTGAAACAGATGGTCAACAGCGAGATCGATATATTGGTGGAGGATCACCACTACTTCATTTTCATCGAGGCAAAAGAGGTTGCGCCCGGCCGAAAAACGATTTTCCAAGATCGAGGAGGACTTCGTCAGCTCATTCGCCAATACGTTCAAGGGCAGGTTTTGGCACGACTTGTCGGCAAAACGTTTTGTATTGCAACTATCGGCGCCAATGGAGCACAGCCGAGCGTGTTAGAGCATTTCAGTCGGGCAGAGTTCGAGCTGTTGCGCTCCGTTAGCGAGGGGGTCCAGCCGATCAAGGTCATCGACTTATGTTGGCCCAACACGGCCGCTGCCGCTCAACTTAGCGGATGATAGACCATCAGACCGGAGTGCTGAGAATCGGGGCGGCTCAGGGCAGAACGTTGGGCGGACGAGGACAGCGACAATCTCATTTCACGAATTGGCTGAGCGTGAACTGAACGATGGCGGCATTGTATTACGAGCCAGAAAGCCCTGGGCACGGTATCACATTTCTCGACGAGGTCGAACCACACATCGACGGCATCAACAATCGGCTTCGGTGCGTTTTCCTGATCGTAGTCGATAGGTCCTCATCTTTCATTTGATGCCACGCGAATTCCAGCGATGGCGGCAGGAAAGCGTGGGTCTCGTACCGCGGCCGCTTCAGGAAATCCGCGAGGCAATAGACGCCGTAGTATTGGAACGATGAATTCAGATATGGCATTCTATGGAGCTATGTCGAATCCAATGCCGATGATCCTGGTTGTGGACGACGATATCGCGATGCAGGAGTTTTCTGTTCGCGCCCTCATTCAACTGGGCTACCAGGCTGTCGGACGCGGCGACGAAGAAAGCGCCATCGCCGTTGTCGAGACGACGCCGTCGCTGCAGGTCCTTCTTTCCGACATACAACTGACCTACAGCACCGGCCCCGAGATGGTTCGACGAATGCTTCGGATTCGACCTGATTTGAAAGTCGTCTTCATGACCGGCGGCTACGCCGATGCGACTTTTCGGCGTACGGATCCCGTTCTGGATAAACCCTTCAGCCTTCGCCGTCTTCAACAGGCGATCGATTCCGTGCTCAATCCCGTTCAACCTCGACTCGAAGGACCTCCAACCGCAAACGACCGGCGCAGACAAGCGACGCTGTAACCGCCCGGCTACAGCACGCCCTCGTTGTGAACGATCTTTCCGCCGACGACCGTTGCGAGTGACCGGACGCGCCGGATGTCTTCATCGGGAACAGTGAAAAAATCCCGATCGAGAACCGCAAGATCCGCGTGATTCCCTGCCTCAATCGAACCGAGGTCATCTTCCCAGATGAACCACTTATTCGCTGACGTCGCCAGCCAGAGCGTTTCCTGGCGTGTCAGTGTTTGATCCCCAAGGATCGGCTGGCCGGCGAGGTTCTTGCCGGTAATCATGGTATAGAAGTTGAGCCATGGATTGATGACGGTGATGTCGCCGCCGTCCGAGTGATAGCCCTTGTGAATCGGATGGTTCATCAGCATGCGATAGGGCGGCCCGACATTCATACCCGTTCGCAGCGGTCCCCAGCCCACGAGCACACCGATGCCCATGGCGTTCGCGCGGTTCGCGAGGTCCGGAGGAAACTCCGGAATGTGCGAGATGATCCACCGCAAATTCCCAATTGGAATTTCCGCGTTCACGGTTTCGCGCATCGTAATGAGGTTCGTCACCATGGCCAGGTTCAATGCATGATCCTCGCCGCGCCAGCCGGCCTTCGCAATTGCGCGCAGGCCCTCGACTCCGCCGCCGGTGAATTCGCCGATTCCTCCCGTCTTCAGCCACTCATCGCCGAAAAATGGAAACGAATTCTTCAATCGCGGACCAAGTGTGGGAAGCGGCGGATTCGCATTTGGAGGATCCTGATGAAGAAAATCGACTCGCAATCGCGCCGGCATTTTCCCCTCGTTATGAATCGCGCGAAAGGGATCGTGCATCGTGTAGGTGTTCTCATTCGCGACGCCGCCCGACGGCTCATCAGATTGGAAGGCTCCCTCATCGCGGTGCGTCGTAATGCCCAGCCTCGCGTAATACTGCAGCGCATCGATCGCGCCGCGCTTCCTTGTTTCCGGAGTCAGGAGCTGCTTTCTCAAAGCCTGCAACGCCATGCCGGCCGCTTGTCCCGCAACCGCGCCATCCGCTCCAACCATGACGCCGCGGGCTTCGAGCCACGATTTGCCGAGACTGTTTGTTCGTGTTCCGCCCTGAGCCCCCTGAATGTAGACAGGCCGATTCACCGCATCGAGTTCCATCAGATTCGGAAGACGGCGCTCTTCAAACTGCATCGCGGAGACTGGGCCGATCGTTGTAATGAATTCACCTTGAGGAACCGAGCTGCTGCGGGCCTTCAATACGGCGATCGCATCGGGAATCGTCAGGACGTGCTCAAGAGGCGTGTGCCACCCCGGCCGGTTTCCGACCAGAACAATGTGATTGTGCGCATCGATGATCCCGGGGATAACGGTCTTTCCCATCAGGTTCACGACGCGAACGTTGCTCCCGCGCGCGCCCACGTTGTCGCCGGCAGCAACAAATCGGCCGTTGCGGATCAGAACCTGCGAAACCACTCTGTTGGCTGAATCCATCGTATGGATCTTTCCGTTGATGAATGCGAGATCCCTTTCATCCGCATTTGCAGGCTGCCGCTGCCGCGCCAGCGCGCTCAGGCCGGCGGTCGCCGCGCCACCGAGAAAGTGCCGCCGAGACAGACTATTGTTCCCAGACATATCTCCTCCACGATGTTTTCAGAGACTAATTCAAAACTTTCTGAACGTCGGTGCATGCGAGGTGCATGGTCTTGAGTTTTGCTCCGACTTCCGTCAAATCGACGGCGCCAAATGAAATTCGATGGCATGAAGTGCAGCCGTAATCGTTGAAGTGTGCAAGCTTCTCTTTGTGTTCGGCTGTTCGATTGGCTTCAGGAAGCGTAACGATCCGGCTGACCGTCGTCAGCATCGCGATGCAGCCCTCCGACTTGTTCCGGAGTTGTTCACCTTTGGCCGTATATCCGAATTTGCCGCCGCTCGAAATCGTGTGACAGTTCCTGCAGCCGTAGTTATCGAAGATGTACGCCGCGATTTCATGCGCATTCTTCGCCGCCGTCACTTTTTCCAGTTCAGCAAGAGTTGCCGGTGGATGATCGCCCGTTTGCGAACAGGAACAGACAACGGCGAGTGCCAATGCTGCGAGAAACAATCTTGTGTTCAACGGAAAATCCTCGATAGCGCGTATGCGAAGAATCCGTTTTGAACCTTGTCGATCACATACATCTCCTGGTCTTTCAGATTCAGCACCGCGCCGCGCGGAGCGATGAGCATTGTGTCCGGACCCTTGAGAATAGCCTTCGGCGCAATGTCGCCGTTGTCCGAATAATTCCAGACGCCGACAAACGATTCGCCGAGATTGCGGTTGACCTGTACACCTCGCGCCTCAACAGTCGCAATGAGTTCCCTGCGCGCGGGATTAACGGTGAAACCTTTTGTCGCATAGATCCCGGTTTTCGGGCCGCTAATGATGCGCCGCGGCGCCACGTCTCCGTCGTCGGTGCGATTGAAAATCAGAATGCCCTGTGGATCGCGATTGCCGACGGCAATGATGCCGTTAACGGGATCCACCGCAATTCCCCGCGCGCGGTTGATCCTTGTTTTTGGACCCCCGATGATTCTCACCGGGGCCACATCGCCGTTTGCCAACCTGGAAAAAACCAGAATGGCCTGGCGGGTCGGTACAATCACTTCCCCGTGCAATGTGTCGAGAGTCAATTCATCGTTGTCCTGGAGTAATGTCCTGGGTCCCTGGATCGCGCGGATCGGAGCCGCGTCGCCCGATGCGTCGCCGCGAAAGAACAGCACCGCTTCCGCAAACGGATTCGGGACAACGATCTCGTCATTGCGATCATCGAACGCGACAGCGTGAGACGTGCGGGCAAGCCGCGTGTGTCCGCCTTCGATGACTCTTACCGGACCTGTATTCCCATTCGCCAACCTGGCGAATATCGCGATGCGCGGATTGGCCACTCAGTTGGGCACCAGAATCTGCTCACGCATAGGATCGTAAGCAATGCCGCCCGGATTACCGATGCCGGGAGCGGGCGCGCCCTCAGGCGCGGCGCGCAGCATTCGCAGCGGTTTGACGTTGCCTGCCGCGGTTCGCGGATAGACTGTTGCGGAGTGCTCTTCGGGATTCGTTGCCCAAACCTCATCGTTCTTCACGTCCACAAACAGACCGACGGGTTTCTTCAGATGTGTATCCGGTCCCTGGATTTTCCTGATAGGCGCCACATCGCCGGATGCGGTCCGGCTGAAAACCAGAATGGCGCTGGTCCCGCTATTGGCGACGAAGACCTCGTTGTGCACATCGTCCACGAAAACTTTCATGGGCAAACTGAGTTCGGTTCGCGGACCGCTGATGGTTCGAACCGGGACCGCATCGTTTGCCGCAGTGCGCGAATAGACAGTGATCGACGGTTCGACAAATCTTCCTTTTGAAGGACGAAGGTCCAGCCGAACCACCGCGGCGAGCGCTTCCTTTGTCACGGTGCCGCGCGCAATTTGCGATGTGATGGCGTTGGGGTCGGCCTGTCCGGAAAGCACTTCATGCCAGGAGTCGTGATTGGCGACAAAGATTTCGTTGTTTGTGGAATCGATGGCAATGCCGTGCGGATCCGATAAGCCCGTGTTGGGACCCTGGATGATTCGGACAGGCTTCTCCTCGCCGGTCGCAAGGCGCCTGTATACGGCAACCTTATTAATGTGCTGAACGGTGACAGCGACCTCGTCGTGAACAAGATCGAGGCCGATGCCCCATGTGCCGGTAGCCGCGGGCGTCAGGACGCGTTCTGGCGGCACATCCCCGTGAGCGTCGTAATTAAAGACCATGAGATCCGCTGCAGTGTCGTTGTTGGCCGTGTAGATCTGTTTTTGAACCGGATCGATCGCGACTCCGCAAACGAAATCGATTCCCGATTTCGTGCCCGTGATCACCGTCCGTGGATCGGCAACATCTCCCGTCGAGAGATTCCGGTCGTATGTGCGCAAACTGAACTTGTTTTCGTCTGCGACAGTGATGATGTTCGCGCCCGGATCCACGGCAATATCCGCAAAAACCGGATACGGGTCCTGAACCCTTCGGATCGGCTGCACGTTGCCGCGCAATTGCGAATAGAGAAACAAAGCCGCGGGTCCGGCCAGCACCACAAAAGCCAGCACGGATGATTTCGTTAAACGAATTCGCATGGACGTGCGCAAATTCTACAACATTCTTCAGCAAAGGCATTTCTCCGATCTGACAGGGGCAGGCCGGGGCCGGGTGAGGGTCGGCGCTTGACCGGCTTCTTCGCGGTGACTCATAATTCCGCCAACTTTCTCGGAGGATGGCGTTGAGGCGGAAGTTCGCAATCATTCTGTCGTGTTTGTTTTTTTGTTGCCGCTGCTTGTGCGCGCAGGACAACGAAGAGACATTGAAGATCAAGGTCGCTCAAGCCGTGCGCATGCTGGCGGCGGAAGGTTTTGTCGGTTCATCCGGTCACGTGAGTGTGCGCGTGCCGGGAACGGATCACGTTCTCATCAATTCCCGGGATGCCAGCCGCGAGGTGGTTCAGGCGGCGGACATTGTCACCATCAATCTGGACGGCCGGAAGATCGCCGGAAAGGATCGCGAACCCGACGAAGTTTTTATCCACCTGGCTATTTATCGGGCACGTCCGGATGTGATGAGTGTGATCCACACGCATGCTCTCTATTCCACGGCCTTCACTGTTGCTCAAAAGGAAATCCTGCCGGTCAGCGTCCATGGCGCTATCTTTGCCGACGGTGTTCCGGAATATCATCGCGCCGGCAAAGTCACGACACGTCAGCAAGGAGACGATCTTGCAAAGGCATTAGGCTCTCATCGAGCCGTCTTGATGCGGATGCATGGAGCAGCCATCGCAGGCGCTTATCTGGAAGAAGCATTTTGCGCGGCGATCCAGCTTGAAGAAAACGCGAAGATGCAGCTCACGGCTTCAACCCTGGGTCCCGTAAGCCGGATGACACCCGCGGAGATCGAAGACGCCATCAAGGAATCCTGGACTCCAAACAGCATCAGAAAAAGGTGGGAGTATTATCGCGAACGGGAAAAGCGTGACATCCAGCACTAAGCAAGGCTCACCGGTTGCCTATCGCGACCTGCGCGAGTGGCTTGAAGGCGTTTCCAGCCTTGGAGAAATCAAAACCGTTCGAAACGTCCATTGGGATCGCGAAATGGGCGCGATGGTGGAAATGTGCTACAGGCGCCGCGGCTCGAAAACCGCCGCGCTCCTCTTTGATGACATTCCCGGCTATCCGAGAGGCCATCGGTGTCTGTACGGAATGATGTGCTCTCCACGGCGATTCGCGTACACGATCGGCGGCATCGATGTCGCGTCCGTCGACAGCACGATGGAATACCTCAAGCGCTACCGCGAACGCATGAACGGCGTTCAATACATTCCACCTGTCGAAACGGATGCGAGTCCCCTGTTCGAGAATGTGCTTGAAGGCAGCGCCGTCGATGTTTTCAAGCTGCCGGTTCCGATTCATCACGAACTCGATGGCGGCCGCTACATCGGAACTGCGTGCGCCGTCATCACACGCGATCCGGATTCAGGATGGATCAATGCCGGCACGTATCGCATTCAGGTTGTCGAACCGAACGCAGGTATGTGCTACATCTCGCCCGGCAAGCACGGACGCCTGCATCGCGACAAATACTTCGAACGCGGGCAGCCGTGTCCCGCCGTTGCAGTGGTTGGTATTGATCCCCTGCTGTTTCTCGCGGCGCGCTATCAGGTGCCGCCGGGACTCTCCGAACTCGACTGGGTGGGAGGCTTGCGCGAACAACCCATGGAAGTATTGCGCGGAAAGCACAGCGGCCTGCCGATTCCGGCGAATTCTGAAATCGTTCTCGAAGGTGAATTCCGTCACGACGAGAAGAGACTCGAAGGACCGTTTGGTGAATGGCCGGGCTACTACGCCGGCGGAAAAATAGAAGAACCGGTCTTCCGCATCAAACGGATGATGTTTCGCGACAATCCCATTCTGACCTGCGCCGCGTCGAATAAACCACCGCACTCGCATCTCTACGAGAGAGCATTCATTCGTTCGGCGTCGTTGTGGGAAGGTCTCGAAAAAGCGGCGGTGCCTGAAATTCACGGTGTGTGGGTGCACGAAGCCGGATCGGGCCGGACGTTCAACGTCGTGAGCATTCGTCAGAAATATTACGGGCATTCACGGCAGGCCGGAATCCTCGCGAGCCAGATGGTCCCGGTCGCATACGGAAATCGATGGACGATCGTCGTGGATGAAGACATCGATCCATCCAATCTTTCTGAAGTGATCTGGGCGATGGGAACGCGTTGCGATCCGAAGGAAGACCTCGAAATCATGCGAAAGTGCTGGAGCAGCAAGATCGATCCGCTCACCTTCGACGACAAGTATTACAACTCCAGAGTCGTCGTGGACGCATGCAAGCCATACGAGCACCGAAATGATTTTTCGCCCGTTGCGGAAACGTCGAAAGAGTTGAAGGCAACAATGCTGGAGAAATATCCGGAGCAGTTCAGAGCGATTCTCGGAGAGTAGAAACCGGACTGAGTTGCTTCAGTCGCCCCATGCACGCAACAGCGGAACTACAAACTGGAACGCAGATCGGCCTGAAACAGCGGAGCGGCATCATCGCCGGACCGCTGTTGCTGCTTGTGTTGTGGTTTGCTCCGACTCACGAATCGCCGGCCGCTCAGCACGCTATTGCAATTTCAGCAATGATGATTGTGTTCTGGGCCACAGAGGCCCTGGATCACGCCCTGACCGGCTTTATCGGTGTTTTTCTTTTCTGGGCGCTGGGCGTCGCGGAGTTCGAGCGGTCTTTTTCCGGCTTTGCCAACGAGACAACATGGTTTCTGCTCGGCGCCATTCTCATTGGGGCGATGGCCGCCAAGTCGGGACTGGCGCAGCGGATCGCGTATACGATCGTGACGCGAATCGGAACTTCCTACAGCCGGCTGCTGCTCGGCTTCATCATTGTCGATTTCCTCATGACGTTTCTGGTTCCTTCCGGCATCGCCCGCGTCGCGATTCTTGCATCGATTGCGGTGGGGACCGTTCAAGCCCTCGGCTTCGGGAATCGAAGCAACATTGGAAGAGGATTGCTTATCATCGTGACCTACACCGCCGCCATCTTCGACAAGATGGTCATCGCTGGAGCGACCTCGATTCTCGCGCGCGGCATTATCCAGGACATCGGCAAGACGCCGGTACTCTACAGCCAGTGGTTTCTGGCTTACCTGCCCTGCAGCATTCTCACGATTCTCTGCTGCTGGCAGATTATTCTGTGGCTGTACCCGCCGGAAAGAAGCGATCTCAGTGAAGGAGGCCGCGACTATCTCAAGTCGCAACTGCGAGCGCTCGGACCGTGGTCGCCGATGGAAAAGCGATGCGCCTTGTTGACGGGCATTGCCATAACACTCTGGATGACGGACGCCATTCATCATTGGAGTCCGTCCATGGTGGGATTGATGATCGGTTTGATCGCCGTAATCCCCGGCGCCGGCATTTTGAATCCGGACGATCTTCGTAAACTGAATTTCGGCGCGATCTGGTTTACCGCGGCCGCGTTGAGCATGAGCCGGATTCTTACCGAAACGAAAGGCCTGCAGATTCTCACAAGGGCAATGCTGGATTGGATGACGCCCCTGGTCCGCGGGCCGATGACGTTATCGCTCGTCTTGTATTGGACGGGATTCATTTATCATTTCTTTCTTGCAAACGAAACGGCCATGCTGAGCACTTCGCTTCCATCCATCCTTCAGCATTTCGGCGCGCTCGGATTTCATGCTCTGCCGGTCGGCATGATCTGGACGTTCTCAGCGGGTGGAAAAATCTTTGCTTATCAGAGCGCCGTTCTCATCGTTGGATATTCATACGGTCATTTCGATGCAAAGGATTTATTGAAAGTCGGGTTGATTCTGACGGCCCTGGAATCGGCGTTTCTGCTGGCTTTGGCGCGTTTTTACTGGCCGTTGATTGGAATTTCGTAAGGGAGGGAACCATGAGGAAATCGATACTGCTTTTGGCATTTACATTGATTGCGTGTTCGCCGGCATTGGCGCAAACATCTGCAACGATCACGGGCGCCGTATCGGATGCCACCGGCGCCGTAATCCCGGGAGTCGAGGTCACCGTTACGAACACCGGGACGGGACAATCCAGAGTTGTCCTGACGAACGAAACCGGACGCTATTACGCGCCGGCGCTGAATCCGGGCAACTACAAGGTCTCCGCGGCGCTGAGCGGTTTCGAAACGGTCGTGAGATCAGGCATCACGCTGACAGTCGGAACCGAAGCCGTCATTAACCTCAGCCTGACGCCCGGACAACTTTCCCAGAAAGTGGAAGTCACCGGAGACGCTCCACTCGTTCAAACCACGAATGCCGCAGTGTCTGAGCTTGTCAGCGAATTGAAAATCCGCGCGCTCCCGCTGAACGGCCGCAGCTTCGATCAATTGATCTACATGCAGCCGGGAATCAGCGTGGCGCCGGCGGCGGGATCCAGTCCGAACCAGGGCCGCGGCGCCAAGTTCTCGGCAAACGGAGCGAGGCTGACCTCGAACTATTTCATGCTCGACGGCACCGACATCAACGACTCGCAGAATTTCACGCCGGGTGGTGCGGGCGGGCAACTGTTCGGTGTCGAATCGATCATGGAGTTTCAGGTCCTGACGCACAATCAAAGCGCTCAATACGGCCGGTCCATGGGCGCAGTGATTAACGCCGTCACGCGATCTGGAACGAACGCACTTCACGGCAGCGCTTATGAATTTCTGCGGAACTCCGCAGTGGATGCCAAGAATTTCTTCGATGACCCCTCCGCGCCGATACCTCCCTTCAAGTGGAATCAGTTCGGCGCCACGGCGGGCGGGCCGATCCAGAAGGATCACTTGTTCTTCTTCCTCAACTACGAAGGATTCCGGGAACGCCGGGGCGTTTCGAAAAACGCGCTGGTTCCGGATCAGGCGGCGCGCAACGGCGACCTTCCCGGACAGGCGCACATCAATGTCAACCCAGCCGTCGTTCCATATTTGAATCTTTATCCGCTGCCGAATTTCGGTCAAAGCGTCAACGGCATCGGCCAGTATCGCTTTACGCAGAACCAACCGACACGAGCGGATTACGGCACCGGACGAGTGGATTGGCTGTCAGGCAAAGACTCGTTCTTCACGCGTTACACCATCGACGACAGCGATAAACTGCGCATGGATGCTGATGATCACGTGCTTGGCCTCTTTGCTGAGGCCGAACGGCATCGGAACCAGTACACGACCTTGCAATGGACGCGCACGTTCTCTCCCTCCGTCGTGAACGTCGCCCGATTTGGATTCAACCGGTCGGTCAGCATTGTGGACCTTTCGAAGATCGGCAATGTTCCGGATTCACTAAATTTCATTCCGGGACAGCCGTTCGGGCGAATGTCCATTTCGGGAATGTCGCCATGCTGTGCCACGATCAACGATCCGCGCTACTTCCGAATGAATTCGTTTCAACCTTCGGATGACTTGAGCCTCACGTTCGGGAAGCACACGCTCAAGACCGGATTCATTCTCGAACGCTTTCAGTGGAACACCGCCAACTTCAACCGCATCGGCGGCGATTATGTTTTCACCAGTCTTGCCAATTTTCTTCGCGGAACGGTGAGCACCGTCGACGTGCCGTTTCCCGGCAGCGATCCGCTTCGAGGCATACGCGCCTCCCTGTTCGGAACCTACATTCAGGACGATTACCGCTTGTCGCCGCGGCTGACTCTGAACCTTGGGCTGCGGTACGAACTGACGACGGTGCCGACTGAAGTGAACGGCAAGCTGTCGTTTCTGGATGACCCCTACGATACAACGCTCGAAAAGAAGCAGCCCTATCCCGGCAACCATTTGAATTTTGCTCCGCGTTTTGGTTTTGCCTGGGACTTATCCGGCAACGGCAAGACCGCCGTCCGTGGCGGATTCGGCATGTTCTACGATCAGATTCTTATGAATCAGTTCCTGAATCTGTTTGACCGGAATCCACCGTATTGGCTGACGGCGCGGCTGAGCGGGGCCGGGGCGCCGTTTCCTCATCCTCTTGATGCGTCGGTGACCGCGCAACTGAGTCCGCAGATTATCTGGCGCAGCGATTTCAAGACGCCCTATGCCTATCAGTACAACCTTTCGGTGCAGCGGGAGATCATACCCAACCTGAGCGCAACGATCGGTTACGTCGGTTCCATTGGAAAACATCTGGTTCAACGCTTCGACGGCAACACACCGCTGCCGACGCTCCGCGCCGATGGCACGCTCTTCACGCCCGCGGGCGCTCCACGCCGCAATCCCGCGTGGGGAAATATTCCGACGAGACGGCTCGCCGGATTTTCCGACTACAACGCGCTTCAGGTTTCGGTAACGCGACGATTCTCGAAGGGCCTCCAGATTCAGGGCAGCTACACGTTCGCGAAATCCATCGACACCAGCAGCGGCCTGTTCAGTGAAGAAGCCGGAAACGCTCCGGTCGGCGCCGTGAATCCCGACAACTTCCTCGGCGAAAAAGGCCTGTCGAATTTCGACATCCGCCACAACGCTGTGATCAACTTCAATTACGAACTGCCCTTCGGGAAGAATCTCACCGGAGTTGCGCGGCAGATCGCAGCGGGTTGGGAAATCGGGAGCATCACGACTTTATCGGCGGGAGTTCCGTTCACCGTCGAAAATGCGGCCAATCGTTCTCAGAATCAGACAAGCGGCGCGGACCGCGCGGACCGGCCAAACCTGAAAGCCGGGGCCAACATCAACCCAACGTCGGGAATCTCCGCGGGCTGCACGTTTACGGCAACCAACGGCAACAGAACTTCGATTGCGGCCGGCACTCCGGTTGGAACTCCGGCTCTCTGGTTTGATCCCTGCGCGTTCGAACCGCAGGCGCTCGGCACGTTTGGAAATCTCGGACGGAATACGTTGATCGGACCGGGCCTGCGTGAACTCGACTTCCTGGTGAACAAGCATTTCCGAATCAGCGAAGGACGAGAACTGCAGTTCCGGTCGGAGTTCTTCAATATCCTGAATCATCCGAATCTCGCTCCGCCGCTTGCCGCCACGAGACAGATCTTCGATACCAACGGCCTGCTCGCCGGCAGCTACGGTCAGATTACAAAGACCACAACGCCTTCGCGGCAGATTCAATTCGGGCTGAAGTACACGTTTTAATTTCAGCATGCAGGGGAATTAAAGGGACGCACCCTCGAATTCGCAGATCAGAATTCGAGGGTGCGTCCCTTTAATTCTTCGTTTATCGGATTCCGATCAGCGGCCAATAGAACGGGACGACAATCAAGAGCAGCAACGAGTCGAAAATGCTCATCAGCAGGCCCATTCGAAGAATGTCTCTCGCGCGGAAATAACCGTAGCCATAGCCGATCACCAGAACGCCCGACTGATAGATAAAAATCTTCCCACCTGAAGAGAAAACCCAGAGCATTCCCAGCTTGAGCGCGTTGAGGCCGTGTTCGTTTGCAAATGTCATGAGCAGCGGGGTGGACGTCGCAAGCATCGAGATCTCGCTCGCAAGGAAGATGTGATACGCAAATCCGGTCCAATACAGCGCCACGAACGAAAGGGGATTGTTCGTCAGCAGAGGCTCCATCCAGGCCAGTACAGTGTTGGTCAGAACGGCCAGGCCTTTCGTCGCGCTCAAAACATTTCCCATGCTGACGGCTGCCGCGACAAAAAACAGTTGCAGGAAATTCAGCTTCCTCAGATCCGCGATATCCAGAATCCGCATGAACGGCAAAACAGCAAGAAGGCCGATACCGAGCCCGATCATCGACGGGGAAATGTGATGAAGAAAATCCGTCGCCCAGAAAACGATTGCGGCGAGCATCAGCGCCAGCGATTTTTTCTCAAGAGTGGTCCATGGGCCGGCTTTACGCAATTCCTCACGGAGGTATTGAAGACCGCCGGGCAGAGATGCCGTTTCGGGCGGATAGAGCCACAACGTCAGGCGCCACGCCACCAGAATCGTAACGATATCGGAAGGCAGGAATGCGATCAGCCACTGGCTCCAGTAAACGTGGGTGTGACCGGCGCTCTCAATCACGCCGCGGCCCGTGATTGCCGCTGCTCCGGCGATGATCGTTTTGTCGAAGACGCCGGCCGTGTACGTCAGAATCAGAAACATTCCGCGGCCGATATTGCTGCCGGCCCCGAGACCGAAGGCGCCGATCAAACCCGCTGCAACGGTGGCCATGATCGTCACGCGCGCCATCCCCGACGGCACAAGCGGCGTGAGTAGAAAATCCGACACGATAAGCGCCAGCAACAACCGTGAGTAACTCGTACCGATCCGCAGCGTCACGAGGTAAGCCAGGCGCTTCGCGAGGCCCGATTTGCCCGCCATCGTTCCGAAAAGAATCGCACCCATCAAAAACCAAGGCGTGTCGTTTGCAAATCCGCTGAACGCGACGTCGAAAGTAACAACTTTCAAAGACCAGAACAGATAGCACCCGATCAGCCCGGTTAGGCCGTGATCAATGACTTCGGTGGCCCAGGCAAGGATCATGAAAAGCGTGATGGCGATGGCGTGCTGCGCCTTGGGCTCGAGGCCGAAGGGAGCAAACCAGAAAAGGATGGGGATCAGAACAGGCAGAAGGGCCCGGGCGAGTCCGAAGGTCAAATGATCCGTGCTCCGTGTTCGTTGAACTGCCGGAACATCACGGATCACTTTACACCTCAGCTTTCATGAAATCCCGGCAACCCTCTTCGAAATCGATATCGCGTTTCAAAACCGTGGATGCAGATCGAACCCAGTAAACATCACCGTGTTTCGCAGGAAATGGCTCAAGGCCCTGCTGCAGCGCGCGGACTTCCTGAAGCAGGAGTTTGCGCATCGCGATAATCGCCGTATCGCTCGCTCCGAGGCGTTCACGCGTACGATCCACGATGGGGCCCATGCTTTCCTGGATCGCCTGGTCCTGCGATGCGAATCCATGGATGCCGGTCATGTTCGTCGTGCGCTGCATTTCGCGGTCGATCTTGTAATCGTTGCCGATATTCCGAACCGGATGGAACGTCACAGGTTCCACTTTCGCGTGAACGAAAGTTTCGTTGCGGATCGCGGCCCATTCTTCTGCGGACAGCGGTCCATCGGGATTCCAACTGATCGTCCAGACCCAGCACGTTTGGTCATCCCGCGGAACCCAGCAGTGGCCATGAATGGAAAGGCCCTTCTGATACGGAATCATCGTGTAGCTCGGAAGGAGAAACTGCGTCAGCCTCCAATAATAGGTGTCCTCTTCCGCATTACGGCGCGCGGCGATGAGGAGGCCATAGTCGGTTTTCTTCGCCGTAAACTGCGGCGCGCGGTCCCGAAGGTGATATTTCATTCGGAGATTTGCGCTGTTCCTGACTTTTTCCAGGTACTCGGGCGGCCGGCGGAAAGAGTCCACACTCGCGTGAAGAAAATTCGAATGGCTCGAATCGATGCCGCCTTCGATCGCCTGAAGATAATTCGTAATCTGGAAGCGCTTCGATATGTAGCGTTGATCGCCGGCAACCCGCGCCCACTCCAGCTTTGGAAGTTCGGGCATTCGATCGGGAGTTCCCATATACGCCCAGATGAGATCACCGTACTCGCGAGTGGGATAAGCCGTCGCCCGCACTTTCTGCTCGAATGCGTATTCGGGCGGTTCATTCGGAATCTCGACACAGGTTCCATCGGCATCGAACTTCCAGCCGTGATAAACACACCTCAGGCCGCACTCTTCATTACGGCCGAAAAACAGGCTCGCTCCGCGATGCGCGCAGAACTCCCCGATCAATCCGACGCGGCCCCTGGTGTCGCGGAACGCGACAAGGTCTTCCCCGAGCAACCGCACACGAACGGGAGGGCAATCCGGCGACGGCAGTTCCGTCGCAAGCAAGGCCGGCAGCCAGTATCTTCGAAAATATTCGCCCATTGGCGAACCCGCATTCGTCTGCGTCAGGAGTTTACTTTCTTCATGGGACAACATGGCCTTCTCCGTTGCGGCAATGGTGGCGACATTCTACGTCAAAACACCTTTCACTCGTAGACAACAGCCCTGAACGGATGTATAGACATGAAGCTGTATCCTCGGAGGACTCATGAGTAATCTGCTGGACGATTTGTTCTCAGGCGCTGTGTCGCGCAGGAAGTTCATTGATATCGCAGCCAGGGCAGGCTTCGCGCTGCCGATGGCGAATTTCGCGCTGGCGGAAATTGCCGCACAAACATTGCCGAAGGCGCAGGACGGTCAGAAGTTCAGTCCGGCAAACATCGGAGGCGGCGGACGTCTCGAGCGTGATTTTTATCGCGATTGGATCAAGACCAGCAAGGTTCCGATGGTCGAAGGCTATTCGATCCTCGACGCAAAAACTCAGGAAGTCCAGCCATGGGCCGAAATCGGCGGACGCGGCGTGTATCTGAACTTCTCGGGAAATGTTCACATGGATGCGGCTATCTGGGAAATCCCGGAGGGCAAGGCTCTCGTGCAGCGCCACCATTTTTATGAGCAGGTCGTGACGGTTCTGTCGGGCCGCGGATACACCACGTTTGTTCAGGGGAAGAAGACAAATCGATTCGATTGGGCGGAAGGCAGCATGTTCTCGATTCCGATGAACCTCGTCCACCGCCACTTCAACGCCGATTCCGCGCATCCCGCGCGCCTGCTGGTTTTCAGCACTTTTCCTTACGCATTGCAGTCCTTCGGAAGCGTTGGATTGCTCGATAACATGCAATACGACTTTAACGATCGCTTCGACGGAGCCGCGGATTATTTCAAGCGCGACGAACGCATTCGCAAGCGATGGGAGCAGGCGAATTTCGTCAAAGACATTCGAAAAGCCGACGTCGTCGCATGGGAAGAACGAGGCGAGGGCAACGCCAGCATGTACTGGGATATGGCCGGCAATACGATTCTCGAACCCCACGTTTCGGAGTTTGAAGTCGGCTCTTACAAGCTCGGCCACCGCCATCCATACGAAGCGATCATCCTGACGCTCAACGGCAAAGGATTCTCGCTGGCGGGCAAGGGCAATCTGAAAGACAACGAAGCTGTGAAGATGGATTGGAAAGCGGGCTCTGTCGTTTCTCCGCCATTCTTCTGGTTCCATCAGCATTTCAACACCGGCACAACCGTGGCCCGCTATCTGGCCATCACCGAAGGAGACTTTCCAAAGCGCCTGGGAATTCCACTCGAGGTGGAGCAGATTGAAAAGGAACAGGAGGATCCGGCTATCCGCCGCATGTTCGAAGCGGAACTGCAAAAGGCGAAACAACAGGGCCGGCTCGAGGATCACGATCACCATCATGATCATGATCACGATCATCCTCACGAGCATGATCATGATCACGACGTTGCGCACCATCATCACGATCACGATGACCACCGCCATGCGTAACGGCTGATGACGGCCGGCAATCCGGTGACATTGAAAACCGTTTTTCGCCTCCTCGGCCATACCGAAGCGCTCAAGGATGGATCGGTAAGACCTTATCCTTTCGAAATCGAATACATCGACGTTCCCGTTCTCATTCAGGCTTTCCGCCGGATGGTGCGCGACGTCGAATTCGATGTCTGCGAACTCGCGTTCACCACTTACATGTGCGCGAAAGCTCATGGAAAACCATTTACGGCGATTCCCGTTTTCCCTGCGCGCGTGTTTCATCACGGCGCAATCCTCTACAACACCAAATCGGGAATCCAAACGCCGAAAGATCTCGAAGGACGAATTGTCGGCGTTTCTCGCGGCTACACCGTGACAACAGGCGTCTGGGCGCGGAGCATCCTGCAGCACGAGTACGGCGTGGACTTGAAGAAAATCACATGGCTGCTTTCGGGCGATGAACATGTCCAGGAGTTCCGTCCGCCCGGCAATGTGATCGGAATTGAAAAAGGAAAAAAGCTCGAAGACCTCCTCGTATCCGGTGAAATCCCGGCAGCCGTGAATGTGGACGTCGAGCATCCGGACGTGAAGACTCTTGTCCCGAATGCGAAGGAAGCCGGCTTTGAGGCCCTGCGGCAAACCGGTCACTATCCGATCAATCACACGGTCGTCGTCAAGGATGAACTTCTGAAGAAGTTTCACGATCTCGCTCCGTCGCTCTTCAATGCATTCGTGGAGGCGAAAAAGCCCTATGTTGAAAAGCTCCGGAGAAATGAGATTTCAAATCCTTCGAAAACGGATCAGACATACGCGCGCGTGATGGAAATCACAGGGCGCGATCCTCTTCCCTACGGCGTCGAGCCGAACCGGAAAATGATCGAAGCCGTCATTCAATACGGACAGGAACAGGGAATCCTGGCTCGCCGATTTTCGATGGAAGAACTGTTCGCTCCCGGAACCCTGGATTTCGCGGGCTGAGATTCTGCGGCGGGGAACCAAATCACCTAATTCGGGGAATTCTTTCGCAGTTTAGGTCCTTTGGTTCCCTGCCGCAGGAACTCGAGCAGGCGCTGACAAACCGCCTCTTCCGTTTGATCCTCGACTGCAGCATCCCAGTACTCCGATTTCGGCAGGCACTCTGCTAGGTATCGCGCTGCTGATGTGGCATGCGACACATCGCGGCCGGGAACAATCAGAGCCGGAATGTGGACCTGAAAAAGTTCCTCGGGCTCGGCGCCCGGCGCCGTATCTCGATCGAAAAGATTACGGCACATGGCGTTCACGATCTGGGCGTATTCTCCGGGATCCTGGCGCGCGTACGATTCCGCGAAAGCGGCGTCATTCCTGATGACCGCCGCCCACGGTCCACCGCGTGGGTCCGCGGCAAAAGTCTTACCTTCCTTCAGGACAAACGAAACAACTTCAGCGAGTCCGGATTCACGGGCAAATTTCAAATGGTTCGCGAAACGCTGATGGCTATTGATGCGATACTTCGCTCCGCCGACCGGCCAAAACAGAATCATGCTTTCCACGGCATTGGGATGGGCGATCGCAAAGTTCAGGACCGGACAGCATCCCATGCAGCCGCCCATAAGATGGGCACGTTCGATCTTGAGATGATCGAGCAGACCTTTTCCCTGCGCCGCGTAATGACGCCACGTGATGGCCTCAATGCGGCCACCGGACAGGCCGCATTCCCGCCGATCGAAGATGACGCAACTGTAACTCTTCGAAAGGTGCGCCAGCATATTGGTCTTTGCGTAAACGCTCTGGGTTGTCCACTTCTCAAGAGTCGCGTCGAAACCTGCGGGTGAGAACATCAACAACGGAGGACCGGATCCGATCACCTCGTAACGAGTCGTAATGCCTTCGATGATTGCGGTCGCCACAACGTCACCTGATCTGGCGGCCGGCGCGCACATCACTCGCATACGCCGCAAGAGCATCGAGCGTGATCCGGGCGACTGAAGCGTACGCGGGAGTTTTTGAATCAAGCGTGGCCGCCCCGTATCCGATCGCGGCGTGCGCCATTCGCAGGCGGCCATCCAGCCAGGGTCCGCCGCCGAGACCGCCGAGCACGGGAATGGAAACGGATTGCGTCACTGCAGGACCGGCAATCGCGCCGGAGTATTTGAAATCGAGCATGCACGCTCCTGCAGCTTCGAGCGTTCGAGCCTTCGAAATCAGTTTCTCCGTGTCCGGCGCGGATTCCGGACTCGTTTCGAATTGCGCGAACACCGGAATACCGGCGCGAACGATCTCACGAACCGCGTCAGGAAATTCCGCGGCGCCGTCGACTTTGACCAGATCGGCGCCGCCTTCGTTCACGAGGCGCTTTGCAGCATGGACGGCGTTCTCGATACCTTGCCGCAGCGGGCCCAATCCCGGAAAGTCGCAACTCACGAGCGCTCGCTTCGTACCCCGGCGGACGGCTTTGCAAACGATCAACATTTCATCCAGAGTGATTTCCTCAGGATCGGCATGGCCCCACAGATTGATGCCGACGGAATCACCCACCGACACAATCTCCACACCTGCGCGGTCCGCGAGCTGCGCGATCGAATAATCCCATGCAACCACGGCAACGATTTTTTGCCGGTTGCGCTTCATCTGCTGAAGCGCGGATATGGTGACCTTATCCATCTCGTTTTCGTTTCGTGTTGTATTCTTGCACAGTATCGAAGCCGGGAGGATCGGCACAAAATGGAAAGAGTCCATGCGGCCGTGCGAATTGGTCCGGGCAAAACGGAGATCCGGGAGTTTCCAATGCCGGATGTTCCGGAAGACAGCGCGCTGATGAAGATGGAGGTTGCCGGAATCTGCGGCACCGACGTGAAGATGTACCAAACGCCGCCTTCCGACGCGCCGGTCATCATGGGTCATGAGAATATCGGCGTTATCGCAAAAACAGGACGGGAATTCACGCGGCGGAAGGGCTTCAAGGAAGGGGACCTCATTTTCGTCGAGCACTATGTGATGTGCGGCAAGTGCGAATGGTGTCACACCGGCCAGTATCGTCATTGCGAAAACACGGATTGGCGCAACAACCCCGATGCGATTCGTTACGGCTACACTTCCGCTCAGAAAGCGCCTCATCTGTGGGGCGGCTTTGCGGAGTACGTCTACCTTCCATGGAATGCGGTTGTGCATCGCGTCCCGAAGAGCGTTACACCGGAGCTTGCCGGGCTCGTCACGCCAATGGCGAACGGTGTCGAATGGTCGCTTTTCGACGGCGGCGTCGGCTACAACTCGAAGGTTCTGATTCAGGGACCGGGCCAGCAGGGTTTGTCGCAGACCGTAATCTGCAAGCAGGCCGGCGCGTCTCTCATTATCGTCACAGGAACTTCGAAAGACACCGCGCGTCTCGATGTTGCAAAAACGCTGGGAGCGGATTGTGTCATCGATGTGCAGAAAGAGGATCCGCTGGCGCGAATCATGGATGTCACCGCCGGCCGCGGCGTTGATGTTGTGCTCGACTGTACCGCCGGCGCAGGAAGAATGCCGGTCCTGCTTGGTGTCGACGCGCTCAAGCGCAAAGCAGGAACAATTGTGGTTCAAGGCGAAATGCCGGTGTTTCCGGATTTTCCGATCGCCAAAGTGACGCTGAAGTTCATCACGATCAAGAGCGCACGAGGTCACAGCTACAAGGCTTGCGAGCTCGCACTCGATCAACTTGCGTCAAAACGTTTTCCATTGGAAAAAATTACGACTCATACGTTCGGATTGAAGGATGTCGATCTCGCGATACGGTCCGTCGGCGGGAACGGTGTGCCGAACGTCATCCACGCCTCGCTCCTGCCCTGGAAATAAATCCACCGGCCCATAACCGCCACTCGCCGATTCGTCATTTTGCCGGGCGGCCCGCATCCGTAAATTGGACGCGTCGGGAGGCACAAACAAACATGAGATCCGATCTGGAAACCAGAGAGTGCATCAGGGCCGGAGCTTTTGGCGGTTTCGTCATGGTATCGATTGGGATTGTTTTTCTTCTGGTCAACCTTGGAATTCTGAATTCCGTGGTCTTCCATACATGGTGGCCGCTCCTTCTGATTCTCCTCGGCCTCGCCCGCCTGGCCCGATGGGCATGGTAGTCTCCCCGCCGGCCCTACAATAATTTTGGCCGGTCTTAGACTATCCGCTCGACTTCAACCGCGGAATCAGCCTGACCGCATTTTCGCGTTCGATCGCGCGAAGATCGGATTCGCTGAACATTTTGAGATCGCGAAGCGACTGCGCCACACCCGCGCTGCTGCCGCCGGGAGGAAAATCGGTGCCAAACATGATCCGGTCCGCGTTCACGAGTTTCTGCAGCGAAGCGATCGCGCCGGGATTTGCCGCCCCCGCAACGTCGTAATAAAACTTTTTCAATTCTCCTATTAGACCGTTGGGCATTTGCGTTTTGAAATTGGCGGAAGCTCCTTCGATCCGGCCGGCAAGAAACGGCATGGTGCCGCCCGCATGCGACCAGATCCATCGAATGTTCGGAAAGCGCGCGGCGTCGCCGCTGAAGCAAACTCCGGTCATGGCCCGCGTAGTGTCGGTTCCATATTCCATGCTCCCGGGACCCACACCCGGCGCATAGGTCAGATCGCGGCAACAGTTCGCGGCGGTCGGATGCACGTGCACGATGGCATTGCGCCGATTCAGTTCTTCAAGAACCGGCCGGTAAGCGGGATTGCCGAGCCAGGTATCGCCATAGCTTGTAAAGAAACCCGCACCATCGGCTTTGAGCGTGTCGTACGCGTAAGCAATTTCCTTCAAAGTGGCATCCACATCCGGCAGGGGCATCGCGGCAAAAAACCCGAACCGATTCGGATAATCGGCCACGAGCTTCGCGGCGTATTCGTTGCAGCCGCGCGCGACGCGCGACGTAACGGCTTTATCGCCGAACCACAATCCCGGGTTTGTAATCGAAATCACGGAAGCGGCGACATTGCCTCGATCCATGTCTTCGATGGACTTTGCAGGAGTCCATGCCGTATTCGCAGGCTGCAGCAGTGGACGTCCCTTCACTTCCGCCACCCAGACCGGCGGTCCGAAGTGATGATGGATGTCGATGCGATAAGGCCTGGCCGCAACTCCCGCCTGCGCGAACACGAGTCTTCGGCCGCCTTCGATTGCCGCAATGCCGAGAGAAGCGAGCGCAGTACTCAGGAAAGTTCGTCGATCGGTCATGAATCCTCCGCTTCTTTGAGATGGCTGCGAATGATTTTATGATGGGTGGAAATTCCATCAAGGAGAATAACGTATGCGCATCCGGTCTTTCCCGTTTTTGCTCTGCGCGCTGATCGTCTTCTGCTTTACGTTCGATGCGTTCGCGCAGACAGCGCCACCCACCAGGGACATCAAGCTCATTTCGAGCGCAGGCGCGCGGGCTCTGGTGGATGCCTGCTCGGCGTGGGCTGTACAGAACAAGCAGACAGTCGCGATTGCGATTCTCGATTGGGGCGGAAACCTCATCGAGTCCCACGCCATGGAGGGCGCGGCCGCGAACGCGATCGACACCGCATTGCTGAAAGCAAAGTCCGCACTGCGATGGCGGCGTCCGACATCCGAAACCAACAAGATGGTGCGGAGCGGGGAGAATCTCGCGCCGACTTTCATGAATGATTTTCCGCAACCCGGCGCCCTTCCGATTGTGCTCAACGGTCAGGTGATCGGCGCGATGGGCGTGTCGGGAGCGGATGGCGAGAAATGCGCGCAAGCGGCGATTGATGCCGTGTTTAAAGGGCAGGCCACCACGACAGGACGCTAAGAGGAATATGTCGGCGTGTTCTGCTAGAATCGCGCACGATGAAAATCAGCATCACGATCGGGCTTCTCTTTTTCTCCGGATTGCTTGCCGGAGTGGCTCGGCAGACTTCGGAGTCTTCCGGCATTGAAGTGCTTCAGCTTCGGCCGAACTTTTACATGATCGCCGGGGCAGGAGCCAACATCGGCGTGCAGGTGGGCGCCGATGGCGCCGTTGTCATCGATGCGGGCGCGGCATCGAATAGCGCAGCGGTACTGGCCGCCATCAAAAAGATCACGCCGCGTCCAATCCGGTACGTCATCGATACAAGCGCGGATCCCGATCACGTTGGCGGCAACGAGGCAGTCGCGAAGGCCGGCCAGACGCTGTTTGTCGCAGGCGGCGGAGCTGGAGTACCCGCGGATTTCCTGGGTGGCGCCGCTTCGATTCTCGCTTTCGAAAAAGTTCTGACACGAATGAGCGCGCCAACGGGAAAGACGCCGCCCTTCGGTGTCGACGCGTGGCCGTCCGAGACCTTCAATCAACCGCGAAAATACATGTACCTCAACGGTGAAGGCATCGAGATCCTTCATCAGCCTTCGGCGCATACGGATGGCGATTCGATTGTGTTCTTCCGGCGATCCGACGTTGTCGCCGCAGGCGATGTTCTGGACACCACGCGTTTTCCGGTCATCGACACGGCAAAAGGCGGCAGTATCCGCGGCGAAATCGCGGCCCTCAACCGGTTGGTCGATATCGCAATTCCCTCTGTGCCCATCGTCTCCCGAGAGGAAGGCACTCTCGTCATTCCGGGCCACGGCCGTGTGTGCGATCAACTGGACATTGTGGAGTATCGCGACATGGTGACGATCATTCGCGATCGTGTGCGGGATCTGATCAAGTCGGGCGCAACTCTCGCTCTGGTCCAGGCGGCGAATCCGGCGAGAGGGTACACGCGCAGGTATGGTTCGAGTACCGGATGGACGACGAATAATTTCGTCGAAGCCGTTTATCAAAGTCTCATACAGGAGAAACCGTGAGAAGGCCTGGTCTGCGTCAGCGAAAAGCTTGCCTCATCATTCCACTCCTGGTGCAAATCTCCGTCGCAGGAATTTCCTCTGCCTATGCGCAAAATCGAGGCGCGGCGCCGGCGACTCCACGAGCGCAGGCTCCAATCGACATGACGGGATACTGGGCATCGTTCGTAACGGAGGACTGGCGATACCGCATGCAAACGCCGCCGAAGGGCGATTACGCGGGAGTGCCGATGACTCCGGATGCCCGCAAGATCGCCGATGCGTGGGATCCGGCCGCCGACGAAGCCGCCGGCAATCAATGCAAATCGTATGGCGCTGCCGCGATCATGCGCGTGCCGACTCGCATTCACATCACGTGGGAAGACGAAAACACGCTTCGCATGGAAACCGATGCCGGCACACAAACGCGAATCCTCCACTTTGGACCGGCGCCGGCGGCAACCGGCGCGCCTGCATGGCAAGGTTATTCGTCCGCTCAATGGGAACGGCCCGCATCGGGCGGCGGGTCTTTGAAAGTGACGACAACCAGCATGCGGAGTGGATACCTTCGCAAGAACGGCATTCCCTACAGCGAGAACGCGGTTCTTACCGAATACTACGATCTCGCTCCTCTGCCGGGCGGCGGTCTGGTTCTCGCCGTCACGGCAGTGGTGGACGATCCGCGATATCTTCAAACGCCATTGATCGTGGCCTCACATTTCAAGAAGGAGGTTGACGGATCCAAGTGGGATCCCACACCATGCAGCGCGAAATGATCACCATTCGCACAACACTCGCCGCGCTCCTGTTGATGTGCGCGTGCATGAACCGCGGCGCCTTTGCTCAGCCGGAGATCACCGGTTCATGGGCCGCGCGAAATCACAAGATTACGGCGGGCGACGGAATACCCGTGGATTTCACGGGGATTCCGCTGAACGAAGAAGGGCGGACAAGGGCCCTTAGTTATTCTGAATCGCAACTGGCGATGGTCGAACGTCAATGCCAGGGATGGCCTGCGTTTTATATGGTGCAGGGACCTTTCGGACTGAAGATCTGGAGCGACAACGATCCGATCAAGGGCAGTGTCATCTCGTACACCATCGGCGCGTGGGAAGATCGCGCGCCGCTCACAATCTGGATGGACGGCAGGCCGCATCCTTCGCAGTATGCCGAACACACCCGAGCGGGATTCACGACCGGAAAGTGGGAAGGCAATACGCTGGTCGCCTACACCACACACATGAAAGCGGGATTCCTTCGTAAAACCGGACCGCCCAGCAGCGACCAGGCCACGATGACGACGCGATTCCTGCGTCACGGCGACATCATGACGGTTCTTGTGATCGTGGAAGATCCGATCTATCTTGCCGAGCCCTGGATTCTGTCGAAGAGTTTTCAGCTCAGCCCAACTCCGCTCGCATCGACGGGCCCGCCCTGCGTGACAACCTTCGAAGGCGGATCGGGCGCAAGCGTTCCCCATTACGTACCCGAAAAGAATCCGTTCATCGATGAAATGACGGAAAAATATCAGGTGCCGCGGCCGGCAGTTCTTGGTTTCCCCGAAACTCTTTATCCCGAGTATCGCAGGAAACTCGTCCCTCCAAGGTAATCGCGGAATGCCCGGCCGATTTCAAATTGCCGCAGGACTGACGATTGCGATCGCATTCCTATCGATTGCAGCGGGACAAACCGCTCTCGACAAAACCATCGAGGCGCAGCTTCGAAAAGTGTTTCCGAATGCGACCTCGTTTTCGCCGAAACAGCCCGCTCCCGTCCCCCACTACACGGCCTTTACCGGCGCCCCGGGATCACAGACCGTCGCCGGATATGTTTTCTGGACGACCGAACTCGAACCGCTGGAACGCGGATACGACGGCCCGATCAAAATGCTGGTCGGCATGGATCTGAACGCGCACCTGACAGGAGTTCTCGTCACCGAACACCACGAACCGTACGGATACTTCTCCGTGGATCTTCCCGAATTCGCGCAGCAATTCAAGGGCAAGGACATTCGCGACGCCTTCAAGGTCGGCGCGGATGTCGCCGCGGTCTCCCGCGCATCAATCAGCATCAACAGTTCTTCACGCGCGATCCGGAACGGCGCGCGCCGCGTCGCGCGAGCCCTGCTGACGCCGCCGGGAACGGCTAAATGAGGCAACTGGTCATTGCGCTTCTGCTTCTGGCCGCATCCGTTCAGGCGGTCCACGCGCAAAAGAAAAGCGACGTATGGAATTTTGCGGACGAAGAAGAAGCTGTTCCGACGTTCACACAGGACCTGAAAGATCAGGCCCTCGATCTCACGCTTTTCACAGGCTTCGCTACACTCGCAATGATCGGCTTCTTTCGAAAGAGCGAGAGATTGAAATGGATCACGATGGGAAGTGCTGTCGTGTATCTGGGGTTCGCGCGAAGCCAGTTGATCACCGTTGTAAACATCTTCGCGCTGACTCAGTGGAACCTTCCCGTGTTCCGTCACAATATGGTCTGGTATTTATTCGCCATCTTCACCGTGGTGACGACCATTCTGTGGGGCCGGGTCTATTGCGGCCGTGTCTGCGCGTTCGGAGCAATGACCCAGCTTCTCGACAAGATTGTCCCCGCAAAGCTGCGCTATGAAGTGCCTGCGCGCATCGAGCGTCGCGCTGCCGGCATCAAGTACGGACTGCTTGCGGCGGTTGTCCTTTATTTCCTCGCAACCAAGGACATTTCAATCTACAGGTATGTCGAACCGTTCTGGATGTTCTCGCGGGTGGCTTCAACGGGAATGTGGGCCGGCTTGGCAGTGTTGCTGATCGGAACTGTTTTCGTCAGAAATCTTTATTGCCGTTTTCTCTGTCCGGTAGGCGCGTTCCTGGGGCTGCTCTCGAACCTCACGGTATTCCGCATCAAGCGATGGTCGGAATGCAACTCATGCAGGATCTGTGAAAAGAAATGCGAGTGGGGAGCGATTCGGGGACCGAAAATTATCGCCGCTGAATGCGTCCGCTGCGATGACTGTGAGCGTCTCTATATGGATCAGGAAAAGTGCCCACACTGGCTGATCATCCGGAAGAAGGCGCAAGCGCTTCACTAACGGCAGCTAACTCCATGTCCAATGCTGACTCAGAAACGCTGCAACCGCCGCCGGTCGAGTTTGCGAAAGAGATTCGACTGGCCGTTGTTCTGTATGGCGGCGTTTCCCTCGCTGTTTACATCAATGGTGTTGTCCAGGAGTTGCTGCATCTGGTCCGGGCAACATCGGAATCGAAAATCGATGGAGTAAATACGGGCCACGCGCAGTTCAGGGATCACGCCCACAATCATGCAGGCGATCCCGAATACCTCAGCGAGGTCGAGCAGGTTTATCGCGATATCGCGCGCGTGAGGACCGTGGGATGCGGCGCGTTTGCGGAGTCCGGCGCCATCCAGACTCGTTTTGTGGTGGACGTCATTTCGGGCACTTCGGCCGGCGGCATTAACGGACTGTTTCTGGGCAAGGCGCTCGCATGCGGAAAGAACATTTCGGAACTTCAGGATCTTTGGCTGAACGAAGCAGACTTCAATCTGCTCCTCAACGACGACGCTTCCATTCGAGGTGAAGGCCTCGCACCACAGGAACCGCCACGATCGCTGCTGAACAGCAGCCGCCTTTATCTCGAAATCCTGAAGGCGCTTCGCGCAATGGATGATTCTCCCGAGCGCGCGGCCCTGGCTGAAGACATCGACCTTTACCTTACAACAACGGATCTGCTGGGAATGCCCACCGCGCTCGAAGTCATGGGCCGCCGAGTCGAGGAACTTCGGCACAAATTCTTTTTTCAATTCAAGTCGAGACACCTCAACAAGGATTACACACCGTTTCTCGCTTTTGCCGCGCGCTGCACATCGTCGTTTCCGGTGGCGTTTGAGCCGATGCGCCTTGTGGACATCGATCCCGTTGTCGACCTCATTTACGGCAGAGAAGGCATTGGCAAGCATTCGGATTCACCGCTGTGGAACGAGTTCATGGAACCGTTCGAGAGCGCCGGACACTCGGGATGGCGGGCCTTTGGCGATGGAGGATCGCTCGACAACAAACCGTTCGGCCACGCCATCGATGCGTTGCTTCAACGCGAAGCGAACGTTCCTGTCGACCGGAAGCTCTTGTACGTCGAACCGGATCCCGAAGACGTTCCCCACATTCCCACCCGGGAGACTCCTCCCGATTTCATCCAAAACGGTCTGGCGTGTCTCGTGACACTGCCGGGATACGAAACCATCCGCGAAGATGTGCAGCGCATCCTCGAACGCAATCGCCTGGTCCGCCGCACGCGCGCTGCAATGGAAATGATCGAGAACCTGGATTTGAAAGCGGTCGACGATCCGCAGTGGAAAGCGAAATCGTTCTCGAAGGAAGTAGAGGGCCGCGATGCCGCCTACGTCGGCTATTACAAATTAAAGGTCACGCAGGCAACGGATGAATTAGCCCTGATGATCACCTGCGCCGCCGGCCTCTCGGACGCCCCGGGCGATCTGGCTGCTGTGCGCAATGTCGTTCGCAAATGGCGTGAAGAAAAATATCAGGACCGTTTTAACGAATTCCTGATGGATTTTGATTTCTCCTATCGCGTGCGCCGGCTACGGTTTGTTCTCCGAAGAATTGACCGCTTCTCGTCGTCCGGCGAAACCTCGCGAGAGCAGTGCTCGCATTTGCGAACACTCAAGAGAGGTGTTCGTGATTGTCTCGACCCTCTCCTCAAGAAACGCGAAACCTACAGGCGCAGGAACCAACCGCCGGACCGCGAGTTCACGAACGCTGTTGCCGGTTTCTGGAATCGCAGCGGCGGAACTCCGGAGGTTTTGCAGAAGTGGCTTGCCGGCGATATTCCGGATGAATTGGTGAACAGCCAGGAACTCGACCGGATTCGAGAAATCATCGCCGGCGATTTTGAAAAAGCATTCAGGGCCGCTAGCGCTGCCATGCTGGAACTGTTTCGGGGCGAAGACTCCATCGCGCACAGAATCCGCGGCTATTACCGGAACTTCGAGAATTACGACGCGGCAATTTTTCCGATGATCTACGGAACAGATACCGGAGAACTGGACGAGGTCGAGATTGTGCGCATCAGTCCGAAAGACAGCGTTCAGTTATTTGACCAGGATGCCGGTCATTGCAGGAAACTCGCCGGAACGCGGCTCGTTCACTTTGGAGCGTTGTTCAAACGCGACTGGCGCGAGACCGACATACTGTGGGGCAGGCTCGATGCCGCTGAACGTATCATCGCGGCGCTGAATCCGCCGTCGCCTGAAGTTTTCACGCAGCGTGCCCATCGAGCCATTCTTGATGAAGCATTCACGAATCGCGATGAGACCGGCATCTGCAGATTAATCTGCGGCGCCGTTCTTTCAACCGCCGACCAACGCCCGAATCTCACGGCGCTCATCGATTTATACACACGAATCAACGGCCTTGGCCTGCGAACCGTTCTTCCAGCGCTCGCAGCAGTGCAACGGTATTACGTCGCAAACTTCAATCGGGACGGCGGCTTCGAACCGGAGTCGAGCGCTCGGGAATTGGCGCGTTCGGCAACGATTGCCGGCAGGATGCTTGATGATGCCGCGGTCAGACATGGAGTAAGGAAAAGATGGGTTCATTGGCTGGTGTACGCGGGCTGGGCGCTGTGGAGCCTGCTCAGGATTTTCCTGCCGCAGAGACTTTACGCCATCCTCGCCAGATGCTGGATAGGCCTCCTTTGCCTTGCCGGCATTCTGGTGATCTTTTATTTGATTCGACTCATGGAATACCTGAAGTGACATGGTAGTATGACCGGCCATGAAATCACGCCGGGTTCTCATCACACTTTGCACTGTAATAGCACTTGCCGCGGGCATTGTTCTCGCTGCTCCCGTACCGCTGCCGGTCAAACTCACCGACCAGGAGTTCTGGAATTTGTCCAGAGAGTCTTCCGAGGAGGATGGCTATTTTCGTTCGGACAATCTGCTGTCCAATGAAACGAGCTTTCAATACGTCATTCCCGATCTCCTCAAGTCTGCAAAGCAGGGCCGCGTTTATATGGGCGTTGGCCCGGAACAAAACTTCACGTACATGGCGGCGCTGAAGCCGGCGATGGCGTTCATCATCGACATTCGTCACGGTAACCTCGATGTGCATCTCATGTATAAAGCGCTCTTCGAGCTTTCCAAAGATCGAGCCGAATTCGTTTCGCGCTTATTCTCGAGAAAGCGGCCGGAAGGCCTGACCGCAGCGTCCTCGACGAGACAGATTTTCACCGCGTTCATGGTCGCGGACGGCAGTCAGGAACTTTATGAGGAGAATTTGAAGGCGGTTGAAGATCAACTCATGAAGAAGCACGGATTCGCGCTGACCGATGGCGATCGCGACGGTATTCGCTGGGCCCTCAGCAACTACTACCGTTTCGGTCCACGGATCAGCTACAACTCCAGCCTCTCGGCAAGTGATCCACCGGCTGTAGTCGGCGCGGCCGGCGGCCGGCGCGGCGGCGGAAACAACGGCGTGACTTATGCGAGTCTGATGACCGCAGACGATGGAGACGGCAACTATCGAAGTTTTCTTGCCAGCGAGGAAAGCTTCGCGTTCCTGAAGGATCTGGAAACGCGGAACCTCGTCATTCCGATAGTGGGAGATTTCGGAGGACCCAGGGCCATTCGTGCTGTCGGCCGATATTTGAAAAGCATCGATGCCAGGGTCTCTGCTTTCTATCTTTCAAATGTTGAGCAGTTCCTGATTCAGGACGACAAATGGAACACGTTCTGCGCCAGCGCGTCGTCGCTCCCGCTCGACGATGCCAGCACATTTATCCGCTCCGGCCGGGGCGGCCCTAATGCGCCATTCGGAGGAGGAGGCGTTCAGAATTCTTCGACAGGAAATATGCTGGCGGAACTGAAAGGGTGCGCTCCGGCGCGTTGACGAGCCGATGGTATATTGCGCTCTCAAAATTTCCTGAAACACTTGCAAAGGATGTGAATCATGCGAGCTCGTAACATCTCAGTGCTGTTCTTGTCTGTTGTGGGATTGATTCTCGCGACCTGGGTTGTACTCGGACAGACGCGCGTGGATGACCTTGCGCTGCGCAATGCCGGCAAGACCGGCGAGGAATGGCTGACTTATGGTCTCACTCCCGGTGAAACCCGTTACAGCCCGCTCCGGCAGATCGACGCCAACAATGTGAACCGCCTCGGCCTGGCGTGGTCCTATGGCCTCGGTAACGGCGGCGGTAATCAGGAAGGGACGCCGCTGTTCTGGAACGGCAGTTTTTACGGGATCACCAACTGGAGCGTGGTCTTCTCCGTGGATGCGCGAACAGGCAAAGAACGCTGGCGATGGGACCCCGAAGTCAACCAGGTAGCGGTGCGTCCAAAGATCTGCTGTGGAGTTGTGAATCGCGGCATTGCGATATATCAGGGCAAGATTATCGCGCCGGTCATCGACGGACGGCTCGAGGCTCTCGATGCGGACACCGGAAAACCGGTATGGGAAGCTCGTGTTTCCTATCCGCAGGACAACTACAGCATCACGATGGCGCCTCGAATTGCGAAAGGTAAAGTGATTATCGGCGTCAGCGGCGCGGAGTATCCGGTTCGCGGCTTCTTCGCTGCATTCGATGCGAACACAGGACAACCGGCATGGAAGTTCTACACCATACCCGGAGACCCTTCGAAACCGTTTGAGCGCGCGGCATTGAAAAAGGCCGCTGAAACATGGTCCGGTGATTGGTGGAAACTCGGCGGCGGCGGAACCGTATGGGACGGGATGGCGTACGATCCCGAGTCCAACCTTGTTTACGTCGGCACCGGCAACGGGGGGCCGTGGCCTGAAGAACTTCGCAAATCAAAAGGCAAAGACAATCTCTATGTCTGTTCGATTCTCGCAGTGAATGTCGATACCGGCGATCTCAAATGGTATTACCAGAACACTCCGGGTGATTCATGGGACTTCGACAGCGTGCAGGGTTTCATTCTCGCCGATATCACTGTTAGCGGCCGCCCGCGCAAGGTCATCATGCAGGCAAACAAGAATGGTTTCTATTACGTGCTGGATCGTGTATCCGGAGCGTTCATTTCGGCCCAGCCTTTCGCGACCGTCACGTGGGCCAAGGGCATTGATCCGGAAACCGGCCGGCCCATCATTAATCCCGAAGCGCACTACGATAACGGCGGCGGAACGGTGACTGTACAACCCGGAGCCGGCGGCGGCCACAACTGGTCGCCCATGTCGTTCAATCCCGGAACGGGTCTCGTGTATATCCCCACCACAACGACAAGCAGCGGAACGTACGCGGTTGATCCCAATTTCACGTACGTGAATGGCCGTTCCAATACCGGACTGCTTCGAGGAAACCGTGGCGGCGCCGCGGGTGCCGCCGCGCCGACACCCGTGCCAACACCGCCGCCGGCGCCTGCCGCGAAGGTTTTGCCGGCAATTGGTCCGGCTGCGCCTGAAGGTCAGCGCGGGATGCTGGTTGCGTGGGATCCGGTCACTCAAAAGGAACGCTGGCGGACTCCGGGTGGAGGCGGCATCGGCGGAGGCACCGTCACCACCGCGAGCAATCTCGTATTTCAAGTTGTCAACGACGGAAGATTGCTGGCTTACACGGCGGACAAGGGCGAAAAGCTCCTCGAACTCCAGACGGGATTGCGTGGAGGCATGGGTCCGCCGATCACTTTCATGCTCGACGGTAAACAATACGTCGCTCTGATGGGCGGCCAGGGAACGGTTATCGGTCCTGTCCCGGGCGGCGGAGGCGGTGGAGGCGGCGCTGCGGCTGGGGCGGCTGCGCCGGCACCCGCACCCAACGCGGCTCCAGCGAATCCGACTGCGAAACCACGCCTGCTGGTGTTCATGCTGGATGGAAAGGGAACACTGCCGGTACCCGACTAAATCCAGGAGCCATTCGTTCTTATGATTGCGATTCGAGAGTTTCAGGCTGGAGAAGTTGTCTTCCGCGAAAATGATCCGGCGGACAGCGCCTACGTCATTGAGCGCGGACGTGTGGAAGTCTCAAGAAACATCGGCGGCAAAAAAATTCATCTCGCTTACATCGGTCCCGGCGAACCTTTCGGCGAAATGGGAATGATCGACGAAAAGCCTCGCAGCGCGACCGTTGCCGCCGTCGAGACAACGGTAGTGCGGGAACTGCACCGCGATAACTTTGTGCAAGTCCTGAAAACGAATCCTGAACTCGGGATCAGCCTTCTCAAGGTCCTTTTCGAACGCCTGCGCGAGGCGGACGCCACGATCCTTCAGATTTACCGGTCGCACCCGGAGCTTGCGCCGTCGCAGCCCTTGCGGCTGCCCGCCGCCCTGCCATCGGAACGCGGAACGGCCGTCTACCTCGAGGGATTGACGCCGGATGCGCGCCGTGTCCTTCCGGAAAATCCATTCCGAATTGCAAACTTTCCATTTCGTATCGGGAGGCGTACTTCGGATCCACTGACCAATAATGATCTCTACATCGATGATCGGGAACCCCTGCAGATCTCACGGCATCACGTTGCGATTCTTAAATACGGCGACCGCATCTGCGTCTCCGACAGAGGCAGCCGGCTGGGTTCGCTGCTGGACGGAAAACAAGTGGGCGGAGCAGGTCAGCCCGGATCCATCTTTCTTGCGAAGAACGAAGGCATGCTGATCCTCGGCGATGCGACGTCCCGGTACGTATTCCGGCTAAGCATCGAACAAGGCTGACAAAAATGAAAGAATCCCGCCGGCATTTCTTATCGGCCGCATCGTGGGCAGTCGCAGCGGCCGCGTGCGCGAACACTGAGCAAAAACAACCCGCTGATTCTTCGAAAACAGCCGAACCGCCGGCAGGAGCGCCGCCGGCTTTTGGAACAGCGCCGTCCGTGGGGCCCATGGTAACAAGCGGAACGTTTGCTGAAGCGGAAAAGCTGATGGACGTCCGGTTGAGTCCCGCGGAGCGCGAACAGGCCGCCGGCAATTGGGGCCAGACGATGGCGCCGCTTTATGAACTGCGCCGGGGGCCGCGCAAGGTTGCTTTGGAACCAACGGCGGTTCCCTATTCGCAATGGAATCCCGTTTTGCCCGGACAAAAAGCCGCAGCCGATCGCGATCGCTTTATTCCAGGCGCAGGCCAGACCGTTCCCCTTCCCGATCACGATGAGGATATTGCTTTCGCGCCGCTTGCCCGGCTTGCGGGATGGATTCGAAAGCGCCAGTTGACCTCCGAGCGGTTGACCGGCATCTATCTCGATCGCATCGGCCGTTTCGATCCGAAACTCCGTTGCGTTATTACGCTCACTCGCGATCTCGCGCTTGCGCAGGCAAAGAAAGCGGATCTGGAAATTGCCTCTGGAAAGTATCGTGGACCCCTTCACGGTATACCGTGGGGCGCCAAAGATCTTCTCGATACGGCGGGAATAGCGACGACATATGGCGCCGAACCTTTTCGCAATCGCGTGCCCGGCTCCGATGCCGTTGTCGTGAAAAGGTTGAACGAAGCCGGCGCCGTTCTCATTGCCAAGCTCAGTCTCGGCGCGCTCGCATTGAATGACATCTGGTTCGGCGGACAAACGATGAATCCATGGCTGCTGGAAGAAGGTTCATCCGGATCCAGCGCCGGCCCGGGAGCGGCAACCGCTGCGGGTCTTGTCGGTTTTTCGATCGGAAGTGAGACCGGGGGCAGCATCATCGGGCCAAGCATGCGCTGTGGAACTACCGGCCTGCGTCCGACGTTCGGACGCGTACCGCGCACGGGCGCAATGACGCTGTGCTGGTCGCTCGATAAGCTTGGACCGATGACGCGCTACGTGGAAGACGCGATGCTCGTCCTTCAAGTCATCTCCGGACCTGATGCCGGCGATCTTTCGAGCGTCCCCAGCAGACTGGACTACGACGCGAACGCTCCTGTGAAGGGACTGCGCGTGGGTTTCTTCCCGAAATGGATGCAGGAGAATCCTGCGACCGCTGTGGATCGCGCTGCGCTCGAAGCCGTATCGAAGCTTGGCATGACTCCTGTTGAAGTCGCGCTTCCGGACTGGCCCTATTCTTCGCTGGCTCTCATCATCTTTGCCGAGGGCGCGGCATCGTTTGAAGAACTCACACTCAGCCATCAGGACGCGCAACTAAAAGTGCAGGTGCCCGACGCGTGGCCGAATCTTTTTCGGCAATCGCGATTTCTTTCCGCCGTCGATTTCGTTCAAACCGACCGTTTTCGACGGAAAGTCGCAGCCGAAATGGCGCGAATCTTCTTGCAGGTGGATCTGTTGATGGTCCCATCCCTGCGCGATGACATGCTGAACATCAGCAACTGCACGGGTCATCCATCACTCACAATCCGCGCGGGCTTCGTCGAAGTTTCCGAAGCGCGATCGGATTGGGCCCCCGATCCGGTGCATCCTCTTCCCAGATTCACGCCGCCCCGGCGCGTGCCTCATGGCATCACGCTCATCGGCCGCTTGTTTGACGAAGGAACTCTTGGGCGAGTTGGCCTGGCTCTCGAAAAGCACTTCGGCGTTGCGGACGAAAGGCCGAAGGGCTTCTGACATCGGCTATAATAGCCCCCATCGTGAAGAAATCCTTCTGCTCCATTGTCCTTTCGATCGCCCTCATTTCCGCGCAGGCAATTGGTTCGCAGCCGGTTCAGCAGGTGAAAGACCAGCAGGGAATCAACGAAGCGCCAACGATTCGTGTCACCACACGACTGGTTCAGGTCAACGTCGTGGTCCACAACAAAAAAGGGGAACCGGTCAGCGATCTGACCAGGGAGGACTTCGTCCTCTTCGATAAAGGACAGGAACAAAAGATTCAGTTCTTCTCAAAGGAAAGCAGCGAAGCTGTACCGACGAATATTCCACCGCTGGCTCCCGGAGTGGTTTCCAATCGCTTTACGAACTTCACCTCCGGCGGTCAAACGCATCTGGCGCCGCTTCCAACATCCTTAACGGTCATTCTTCTGGATGGCTTGAATACGGCGTTCACGGACCAGCATTATGCGAAGCAAGCGTTGATCAAGTTCCTGAATCAACTTCAGCCGGGCGATCGAGTGGCCATTTATACGTTGACGAACGGGCTTCGAGTGCTGCACGACTTCACATCCGACACGGCTTCCCTGCTTGCAGCGCTCGCAAAACATCGGAACCAGGACTCCAGCGCGTTGAGCGCTTCCACTTACGACGATGCCAATACGGGCGATGCTCAACTCGACGCGTTCCTCGATCAATCCAGCGAGCGGATCGCCAACTTTTATCAGGCGCGCCGGACGCAGACGACTCTCGCGGCGCTCGAGACCATCGCTCATCACCTGGCGGGAATGCCGGGCCGCAAGAACATCATCTGGTTGTCCGGCAGCTTTCCAACGATTATCGGCCTGAACACGGATGCGTTGCCCAGCCAGGATTTTCAGACCTTCTCTGAAGAGATGCAGCGCGCCATGCGCACGTTGAACGACGGCGGCATTGCGATTTATCCGGTGGATGCACGCGGACTGATGGGACCCTTTGCGACGATGCCCAGCATGAGTCCGAGTTCTCGGGGCCCCGTGAATCGCGGACGGGGAATGTCTCCGGTGGACCAGCGCGCTCAGAACCAGCTTCTTCAAACTCACGGGACGATGCGCGAGATCGCGGATCGCACGGGCGGCCAGGCGTTCATGAACACGAATGACATTACCGGAGCGATTCGCCGCGCCATGGACGACGCACGCGTGACGTATGTTCTGGCGTATACGCCCAATCATGATCAGTGGGATGGAAAGTTTCGAGAGATCAAACTCAAAGTGAATCGGCCCGGCGTCGAAGTGCGTTACCGCAAGGGCTATTATGCTTACCCGGAAAACCCCACGGATCCCAGACTGCGCCGCGCGCTATTGAGCGAAGCGGCGAGCTCGCCACTGGCATCGACGGGCCTGGGTCTGCTGGCAGCAGTCGCGAGTCCGGCAACGGCGGAGGACCCGCACGCCAGAATCCGAGTCGTTATGGACGCGCATGAAGTTGGTTTTGGACGAAATGCCGAAGGAATCTATCAGGCCGCGCTCGATATTCTTGTGGTGGTTTTCGACGAACAGGGCAAAGCGCTGCACCAGGTTACCCGTACGATGCAACTCAATCTCGAGGAAGCGACATTCAGCCAATTATTGAAGACAGGACTCGCTTTGAACGTCGATTCGGAAACGCCGGTCAAAGCCGGACGCGTCCGTGTGATTGCTCACGACGTCGCGTCCGGTTTGATTGGATCAGTAGATGTGCCGCTGAAATAACTCTAGACCGCGACTTCGCACGCTGCGGGCTTGGATTCCGGCCTGCAGCGAACAAGGCCGCCTCGCTGCGCGATCGATGCATCAATATCTTCAAGCATCTTGACCACTCGTAATCCCGCCATTCCATCGTTAATCGGAGTGACGCCGTTCGACACGCAGTGGACAAAGTACTCCGCTTCGACTTTGAGCGCCTCGACCTGTTCGAGCTTCGGAACCCACAGGTCGCCCGAGCGATAGCTGACGCGCAGATCGTATCCCGACGTACCGTTCGATTTCTCGATTCCTTTGTCGTAGATCTTGATCTTTTCGTCGGCCTCGAGATCGTTCCACACCAGCATTCGTTTCTCGCCGCCGATCAGCGTCGTGCGAACTTTCACGGGTGAGAGCCAGTTGACGTTCAAGTGCGCGATGACTTTGTTTGGAAAATACATCGTGATGAACGCGAGGTTTTCGCAACTATTCACGTGCTTTTCACCTGTGGCCACGATGGCTTCCGGAGATTCCGTAATGAGGTAGTCGATGATGGACAGGTCGTGGGGGGCAAGGTCCCAAACAACATTGGCATCGTGCTGAAAGAGTCCGAGATTGACTCGCATCGAGTCATAGTAATAAAGGTTGCCCAGGACTCCCGTATCCACCAGTTCACGAATCTTTCGGACCGCGCCGTTGAATAAGAAGGTGTGGTCCACCATGATCTGCAGGTTCTTGCTCGCTGCCAGTTCGATGAGTTCTTCCGCTTGAGCAGTGTTCGCCGTAAAGGGCTTCTCCACGAAAACATGTTTTCCGTTCTCGAGCGCCTTTTTGGCGAGAGCGTAGTGGTGCGAAATGGGAGTCACAATCGCGACGGCATCAATATCCGGGCTCGTGAGAATGTCGTCGGGATTGGTCGTGACATCCATGGACGGATATGTCTTCCGCACACGTTGCAGCGCCGCAGGGCTGAAATCGCATACCGACGATACCGTGGCGCCGGCCGCGTTATAGAAATTGCGGACAACGTTAGGGCCCCAGTATCCGTAACCGATGACGCCGATTTTCAAGCTGGATGATTCGTTAAGACGGGTAGGTTCTGCATCTACAGCCGTCAGTCCTTGACGTTTCATGAATTCCCCCTCGATGCAAGCTTTCGCCAACCTTGGCAAGCTACCTTCCACTTTATGCGGGATTGTCGCGTTTTTGTAAAGCATTGATTTCAACTTGCCCATAAACACCAAAATCGGATGGAGAGGAAACCTTTTCCACGAAGTTGCTGGAAAATTCCAGAAGATTGATGCGATCACGATCGATTAGTTAACGATCTCGCACTCTCCGTAGTATTGCTCGGGACTGGAGGTAAAGCCCGGCAGTGAAATGTCCGTAAATTCGTGCCGGGAATGCATGGCTTTCAGTTTTCCTCCCGCGGTTGGCTTTTCCATGACGGTTGTCGTGTAGAGCGGACCGTCCAGAAACGACTGGATGAAATGCAGGTAGCCTCCTGCGTATCGCACCACAATGTCGTAGGCGCCTACTGTCGCCTCGAGCCGCGCGGTGCCCTCATCCGCATTAATTTCCACGAACTGCAGCACAAGTTTTGCGGGTTTGACCTCGGCCTTCGGCTGAGCGCCCATCCATGTGCCGGCAGCCATCAGCGGAAATGTGCACCTGAGGCTCCTGGCCGCGCCCAGCTTTCCTTTAAGGTTGTCCTGGGCCTGCAAAGAACACGTCAAAATCATGAGCGTTGCCGCCATGCATAAAAGGACCGGGATTCTTTTGAGCAACATACTTTCTCCTGTC
>CAZWGA010000005.1:48587-104453 GCA_964633285.1 uncultured Solibacteraceae bacterium
GTCCCTGTAATTCCCCTTCAAGGTGCGTCCGTCGGCTTTGCGAGCAGGTTGAGACGTCCCTTGAGTCCGGACGATACCAGCACCTGGTTCCGGGCAGTGACGATGACTCCTTCCACTTCCGGCAAGCTTTCGATGAGCGCCATGCCTTTTTCCGGGCCCAGGATGAATACGCCGGTCGAGAGACCATCAGCGATGGTGGCATTGCCGGCGATGATCGTCACGCTGCGGCAGCCGGTTGCGGGTTCGCCCGTGGATGGATCCATAATGTGATGGTACCGGCGTCCATCCTTGATGAAGAACCGCGCATAGTCGCCCGACGTACTGAACGTATTGTCCGATAAATCGATGGATGCGAAGATCCGATTCGCAGTACCCCGTGGATCTTGAATTCCAAGCCGCCATGGATGATCGCCCGATTTCCCCGAAACGTAAATATCGCCGCCAAACTGAATCATAAAATCGCGAAAGCCGCGCTTGCGCAGGATCTCACGCGCGCGATCGACGGCATATCCCTTTCCGATACCACCCAGATTCACCATCATTCCTTCACGCCGCAGGAAGGCCGTGCCCGCTGTCTCGTTGATGTCGAGCGCGCGGTAATCGATGAATTTGATCCGCCGCAGAACTTCGTTGTGATCGGGGATCGTGCCGTCCTGGTTTTGATAGTCGAACTTCCAGAGGCCGGACAGAACACCGAACGTTACATCGAATTTTCCGCCGGTCCATTCGCTGACCTGTTTTGCCGCGCGCAGGATATCCCGGAGCTCCGTTCCAATGCGGACCGGTTGCTTGCCGGCCGCGGCATTCAACTGTTGCACCTCACTGCGCTCGCGCCAGTTGCTTAGTAAGTTCTCGAGGCGGTCGAATTCCTGAAAGACGGCTTCAAAAGCTTCGACTGCGGAGGCTTCATCAGACGTGGCAGCGGTTAGCCGAAGCTCCGATCCCATCGATGGGAACGTGCGCTCGACAAGCCTGCTGTTGGACGCGGCTGGAGTTTCGGTACAGCCTGCAAGCAGAAAGAAAATGAAGGCGGCCTTGAAGGGAGTGTGCGACGGACCTCCTAACGCTGATCCGAAACGATCACGCCATTCTTCAAGACCAGCTTCGTTTGGAGCATGTTCCAATATCCATCAAGAGGATTGCCGCCAAGCAGAACAATGTCGGCGAGTTTGCCGGTTTCGAGTGTGCCGAGTTGATCGCTCATTTCAATATACGATGCCGTATTCGGACCCATCAGTTTGATAATGTCCCGCATCGAAAACATCAGATTCAGAGATTTCAACTCATGTTCGAGTCCGGCCTTCGGAAGATAGTTGGTGTCCGTGCCATAACCGTAAACGACACCGGCATCCCAGGACGTGCGCGCATTCACGGCTTTGTATCCCGCTTCCTGTCCGCGGCCGTCGCCATCGAGGATGGATTCCGGCCAAGGCTTGCCGTCGCGAAAGCGCGGGAGGTTGTCATTTGCAAACACACCGAAAACGGGGACGCCGAAACCAATTGTCGATAACTGCTTGACGCCCGCAGCCGATACTTTTTTCGCATCTTCGAAGCTCAGCCACCCAAAGTGAGGCGTGTGGACGAGCTTGGGGACACCGGCATCGACTGCCGCAATCATGGCCTGCGGGCTGACTGCGTGGATTTGAACCCACACGCCGGCTTTCTTTGATTCATCCACCATCGCCCGAAGGTTCTCGATTTCTTTCGCAGTGGGACCCGGCTTTGGAGTGAGATTCTGCTCTCCGATGAACTTGACGCCGAGCGACGCGATCTGCCGGACTTCGGCACGCACTTTTTCCGGAGTGTTGTTGGTGAGATCCACCCGGCCGGATGGAATGACCCGCGGTCCCCGGATCAGGCCCTTCTCGATGTGATCACGAAGCGTGATGTTCCCATCCGCGGGTCCGCCACCGGACAAGACGGTTGTGTATCCCGCATCGAGAAGCTGCTGCATCTGTTCTTTTTCGTTCGGGCCCGTATTGACATGACGGTGACCATCAATGAACCCCGGCATGGCCGTCAGGCCGGTTGCATCGATCGTCTGCCCGCCCGCCGAATTGCCGCGGCCCGGTGCCACGGAAGCGATTCGGCCGCCACGAATGACGATCGATCCCTGTTCGATGACATTCCCATTGCCCACAATAATTCGCACATTGTTGATGACGAGATCCTGTGCCGCACCAGACTGCGCTATTCCGAAAATCAACAGGATGATCGACAGGGCCAAAACGGATTTTCGCTTCATTTTCCAGACTCCGATCCGAACGTGACCATTACCATCGCCACAATACTTCAACAAAAAGACAAATCTGAAGGAGAATGTCGCCCTGCATTTGGTATGAACCGTTTTATATCATTGACTGCCGCTTTGCTCTTCTGCTGGCCTGCATCCGCGCAACAGCCGGCTCCAGCGATTAACGCGACGGATGCCCTGAGTCCCGGCTTGAGTCAAAACGTGGCGCCCTATTATGGCGGACCTTTTGTGCTGACCGTGAACGGCGCCAATTTTCAGTCCGGCGCGGTTGTCTCGATGGGTGCGACGAATCTTTCAACGACGTTTGTCAACTCGACGCAACTGACGGCTCAGGTGCCGGCGACGGCGTTAGCAGCCCTGGGAATGCAGCCCGTAAAGGTGACGAATCCCGATTCGCAGCCATCGAACATCGTCAACTTTCTTACCGTTGTTCGCGGCGACATTAATTTCAATAGCTCGATCTCGATCGGCGACGCGCTGACGTTGGCGCTCAAAGTCGGAGGGCTCAACAGGCCGCCTCTTCCGCTTTCTGTTGGCGACTTGAATCTAAACGGAACCGTCAACATCAGCGATGCTTTGACTCAGGCGTTGTTCACGGGAGGCTTAAGGCTGAATTGGCCGGTGCCTGCCATCACCTCACCTTCACCGCTGATTACCCAAAGAAACACTCCATTCACGATTTCCGGTACGGGATTCGGTCCGAATCCCGCGGACAATCTCGTGTTGTTTCCCATAGCCGGCGGTGGTGTGATACGTGTACAGCCCAGCGCAGTTGGAAGTAACACGCTTACGGTGACTGCGCCTCCGCAAGCGATCAATGGATTGATACAGGTCTATCGCGTGGACGTGCCTCTGGGCGGTGTGGAATATCCATTCAGTGTTTCCTGCTGCAGCGCACCTCTTGCGCTCATCAGCATCAGTCCTGCATCCGGCGTCTTGCCGGGCAACACTGTCTTATTGACGGGCACAGGCTTCGGCAACTCCATCCAGGAAAACACGGTGCTGTTCAAAACCTCCACCGGAGCGGCTGCCGGCACAATCACGAGCCTCGCAAGCGGATTGACCGTGTCGGTCCCTCCGGACGCGGTCTGCGGACCTGTGAATGTCACGGTTGCCGGACAAATAAGCAACTCGCGAATGCTGCTGGTTCAAGGAACGAACTGCGGTCTGCAACTGGCCGGCATCTGGGGCGATGGTTCACCCGGCGAGACACTCGTCATCGAAGGCGCGGGTTTCGACGTGTTCAATCCGGCAAACAACATCGTGAAGTTTCAATCGCAGAATGGAGGCAGCGTCAGCGCGCCTGTTCTGGCTGCAGGAATCACGCAACTGCACGTTCGAATTCCCGACAATGCCATTGCGGGAACAGTTACGGTCAGCGTCGGCAACAATACTTCGAACGGCATTCTTTACCATGTCGCTGTACCGGCGCTCACATCGTTGACTCCAACATTTGGAAATCAAGGCAGCGCTGTTCCAGTAACGATCAGGGGCACGGGATTCCTGAGCGGCGCGACGGCCATTACCGTGAGCGGAACTGGAATCACGGTTGCAAATCTCAGCGTCGTCGATTCTACAACTCTGACCGCGACATTCAACGTTGACGCACAGGCAACCCTTGGTATGCGAAACGTCAATGTGACGCTGACGAATGGCCCTACCTCAGCTCCACTGACTTTTTCGATAACACCTGCGGGATTCGGGCAACCCACGCAGTTCCTCGTTTCCACGCTGGCAGGCAACGCAAACTCCGGCGCCGTCGATGGCACCGGCACCGCAGCTCAGTTTTCATATCCCGAAGGGATTTGGGGCGACAGCACAAACTTGTACGTCGCCGACCACTACAATTCCGCGATCCGCAGAATTGTACGGGCAACAGGCGCGGTTTCGACATTCGCGGGCTCGCTGGGCAATTACGGATATGGAGATGGCATCGGTACCAACGCGCGCTTTACATATATCGGACCACTATGGGGCGATGGAACGAACCTCTATGTGGGAGAGTCGAGCGGCATCCGCAAAATTGTGATTGCCACGGGAGAAGTCACAACGCTGCCCGTGACATTCCTTATCGTCGGAGGAATCTGGGGAGACGGCGCCAACCTGTATGTCACTTCGGTATTAGCGAATGTCGTAAAGAAACTCGTGCTGAGCACTAACGAAGTTACGACCATTGCCGGCTCCAGCGGATTTCCCGGGACTGCCGATGGTATCGGTGCGGCAGCACGATTCAATGGTCCGGCCGGAATCTGGGGAGACGGCACGAATCTGTACGTGACAGACTCACTTAGTCACACGATTCGGAAAATCGTGATTGCGACCGGCGAGGTGACGACATTGGCGGGTCTCGCACTTCATCCAGGTACCGCAGAGGGCATTGGCTCCGCAGCGCGATTCAATTATCCGAGCGGGATCTGGGGAGACAACTCCAATCTGTACGTCGCAGATTTACAGAATCAGTTGATTCGAAGAATTATTTCGGCTACGGGCGAAGTGTTCACCCTGGCCGGCAGACCCGGCGGGGCAGCGCACTTCGAGGGATTGGGACCAGACAGCGCTTTTTCCACTCCCAAGGGAATCTGGGGCGACGGATCTCAGTTCTACATAACGGAAGAGGGTAATGAAGATATCCGGCGCGCCGAATGGAGTTATGCGGCGCCTCAACTCAAAGCCGTCAGCCCGAACAGCGGCGCTATGGGAACAACCGTCTCCGTAACTTTGACCGGGACCAATTTCACATCCAGCAGCCTGGCCGTCGGCTTCGCCGGACAGACCGGAGGAGTCGGCATCACCGTAACCAACGTCTCTTTAGTCAATAGCACGACGATTACCGCCGATTTCGTTATTTCGAATACAACCACGCCCGGCACACGTCAGTTTGGTGTGCAAACGCAATTTGGATCGAGCTTTCTGCAAATCTTCACCATCACACCCCCGGCTGGCACTCCTGCGTTGACGGGCATTGTTCCTCCATTTGGTACACAGGGCTCCAGCACTACCGTAACTCTGAGAGGAATGAATTTCGTTCCAGGAGCCGCGGCCATCAGCGCGAGTGGAAGCCAGGTCTCGGTTTCAAATATTTCCGTCATCAACAATACAACGCTCACTGCAACATTTACTGTCGGGAGCGCGGCATCCCTTGGCACCCGCAACATCACGGTAAGCGTGAATGGTTTGACCAGCAACATTCAGACGTTTTCAGTCGCGCCAACGGGATTCAACGGTTCGCCAACACAGTTGCAGGTCTCCACCTTCGCCGGAGACACCAGTTCCGGAGCCGTCGACGAAGCCGGCGAGTCTCCTCGATTCTCAAACCCTACGGGAGTCTGGGGTGACGGCACCAATCTCTACGTGACTGATGACGGGGATAAAACGATCCGCAAAATTGTTCTCGCGACACGCGCCGTAACATTGTTCGCAGGCTTCCCGAGCTATCAGGGAGACCGGGATGAAATCGGATCTGATGCGCAATTCGATGGACCTGCCGGAATCTGGGGAGACGGTTCGAACCTTTTTGTGGTCGATGGGAGCGCGGTTCGCAAAATTGTTATCGCCACCAGGGGTGTTACGACGCTCGCCGGTAACACTAGCAGTAATGCCTCTCGAGACGGCACGGGCCTCGATGCCCGTTTCTTCCGGCCACGCGGAATCTGGGGAGACGGCGCAAATCTCTACGTTGCCGATACCGGCAATCATGCGATTCGGAAAATAGTGATCTCAACGGCCGAAGTGACGACGCTGGCCGGTTCTTTGGGAATCTCAGGAAGCGCGGACGGAACGGGACCAACGGCACGGTTCAAGTCTCCCGAAGGAGTTTGGGGTGATGGCACGTATTTATACATCGCCGATTCCGGAAACAACACGATACGCCGAATTGTCACGGCAACCGGCGAAGTGACGACGGTCGCGGGCACGGCGGGAACCACAGGAGGAATCGACGCCCACGGCGCCGCAGCGCTCTTTAATTATCCGAGTGGGATCTGGGGTGACGGCGTTTTTCTGTACGTGACGGAATACAGCGGCAACACGATTCGAAAAGTTCGGATCGCTGATGGAGAAGTGATGACGCTGGCAGGACTCTCATCCCTGTCCGGCTTCACCGGCGGTCTGGGGCAAAATGCCAGATTCCGGTCACCCCGTTTCATTTGGGGTGATTCTTCGGCACTCTACGTCGCCGAAGAGTGGTACAACTCGGACGTCCGGATTGGAACGTTCAGTGTGATTGCCCCGGAGTTGCGGAGCTTTGCGCCGTTGCGTGGAGCGCCTGGAACGACGGTAAACGTGACGTTGACCGGCGCAAACTTTGTTCCGGGCTCCACCGTTACCGGACCGTCAAGTCTCACAATATCGAATGTCGTAGTTGTCAACGAAACGACCATCACGGCTTCTTTCACAATCCTCAGTAACTCGAGCGGTTCCGCCAATATCACTGTTTCCACTCCATTCGGCACGAGCTACCCTCACTCGTTCTTGATCAATACGGGGCCGTAATTCGAAAATCGGAATTTTGCTTTAGGCGTTCGGACCCGCGCAGATTAAAATTACAAATTCGGCTCTATAAATCATATGGAAACAGATCGAAGTACAAAACCCGGCAGCACCGTCGACAGTTGGTGCGGCAAGTGCAAAATGGTTCTCGCACATACCGTCGAAGCAATGGTCGGCGACAAACCCGCGCGCGTTCACTGCAACACGTGCGACTCGCAGCATAATTACAAACCGAACCCGCCGGGAACAGCGGCCGGATCGACTCGCACCGGCACGGGAAAAGGCCGCGCGAACAAGTATCAGACGCTGTTGAAGGAAAAGAACACGGCCGGCAAACCCTACTCACCCAAAGATACGTACGAACTGGGCGACGTGCTCGAACATCCATCCTTCGGCCGCGGTATTGCTACCGCCGTTAAAGACGGATCGAAGATTGAAGTGTTGTTCGAAACAGGCTCACGATTGCTGGTTCACGGCAGATGATCTGTCGCGGGCTTTATGCCCGCGTTCAACCCAGGAACAACTTTGTTTGAATTTGAATGTGGGTTGTATGACGTATCCAGTGACGGTTCAAACGCTGTCCCCACGCATCCTCGCCTCCGTACGGCGGCGCGTTTCGCCAAAAGATATTCCGGCGGCCTTTAAGCCCGCGCTCGACAGCGTTTGGGCTTTTCTACGCAAACACTCGGGCTTGCGTACCGATGGGCACAACGTTTTTCTCTATCATCACGAAAGCCCGGCCATGATGCCGGTAGATTTCGGCGTCGAAGTCATCCGGCTGTTCGCCGACGAGGGTGATGTCGCATGCGTAACGACTCCGGCCGGCGAAGCCGCGGTCGTTGTTCACCGCGGGCCCTACGCAAAGATGGCTGCCGCCCACCAGGCTCTGCATCAGTGGTGCACTGCAAATGGCCGCACTATCGGGAAACACAGCCTTGAGATTTATGGTGACTGGTCCGACAACCCGGAAGAACTGGAAACCACGATTCAGTACTTGCTGCTTCCCTTGTGAGTCTTGTGCTTTTTTTGCCGCTATTCTTTCGCGCCCAGCTTGCGAAGGAGCTCTTCGGTACCGCCGTCACGCCGGCCGGTCAATGAGCCAAGGGGAGTGAGACCCCGATTGTTTTTGACGCTCAGGTTGGCGCCTTTCTCGGCAAGCAACTTCACCACCGTGTTGTAGGCCCTCAGGACAGCGGCGTGCAGCGCGGTATCGCCGTTTTTGTTTGCAGCGTCGATATCGTTGGATTGGAGCAACGCGGTTGATACGGTCTCGAGGACAAGGGATTCATCAGGCAACCTTCCCCCGTCAACCAGACTGAGCCCACGGCGATCGTCAGCCGGCGCTCCGCGTCCGTTGCCTTCTTTAAGACCGGCGGCTGCCATCAACGGCGTGGTTCCATCCGGGATCGCTTTTTGTGTATCCGCGCCGACGGCAGCGAGAGAACGCATGATCTCAGGCTCGAGGAACTTGGCAGCCAGCCAGTATGGCGTCGCGCCGATGAGCGTTGCAGGCAGGTTGTAGTCCTCATTGTTGCGCCGGAGTGGAGTTCCCTTCGTAATGATCACGTTCGGTTTCGCTCCGTGCTTCAAGAGATCTTTCACGAGATCCGCATCGCCGCGAAGCGCCGCCGCATGCAGCGCGGTGTAGCCGATGCCATCCGCATTCGGATCCGCGCCTTTCTCGATCAATGCGCTCGCAGCCGCGCCTTGTCCGCTGTGAGCTGCCAGGACGAGAGCGCTCATTCCGTTCGACAGGGCTTCGTTGGCATCCGCGCCCGCGGCAATCAGCAACCGAACGGACTCGGCATCACCCGAACGGGCGGCAAACAGAAGCGGCGTGCTTCCGCCTCTCAGGACGGTGTAATTCAATTCCTCGCGGCCGGCGCGTTGGGTCACTTCACTTGTCACCGTTTGAGCATACGTACGCGAACGCGCGTGGACATCAGCTTCAGCGTCGATGAGCAGGCGGACGGCATCCGGATGCTTCTCTGAAGCCGCCCACATGAGCGCCGTCTGATCGTGTTCGGGTTCCTTCACGTTGACTCTCGCGCCGGCGGTGAGAAGCGCCTTCACAGATGCGGCATTGCCGGTGCGCGCGCAATTCATAAGGATGGTCTCGCCGTTCAGCAATTTCGCATTCGGATCCGCCTTTGCGGCGAGAAGTCTTTCGACCATCGCCGAATTTCGATTGGTGCAGGCGAGGTAAATCGGCGTTACGCCAAGATCGTTCGCAGTGTTCACGCGAGCGCCGGAGCGAAGCAGGAGATCCACAGTGGCGAGATCGTCGTAATGGACGGCCCAGTGCAGGGCGGTCGCGCCATCGCCCTGCGTTGCGTTAACGTCGGAGCCGGATTTAAGGAGAGTACGGATGGATGTTGAATCCTTTGCCTTGACGGCGGCGATGAGGCGAAGGTCGGCGGCGAAAATCGACGATGTCATGGAAGCGCAGAGACAAAAAAGCCACAAACTCAAAAAGAGACCGCGTCCCATGGTCTTCATGCCAGGCTCGCCAGCCGGCCCGTGCTGTCGCCAATACGATCCCGCTGAACGCCGAAATTATCGAGCAGCGTGAGATGCAGATTCGCCAGCGGAGTTTCCTTCGGATACCGAATGTGGCGGCCGCCCTTCAAAGTGCCGGCTCCGCCACCCGCCAGCAACAGAGGAATATTTCGAGGATCGTGAGCATTGCATTCGCCCATGCCGGTTCCATACATCAGCGTGGCGTGATCGAGCAGCGTGCCGTCGCCATCGGGAGTTGATCGCATCTTGTCCAGCAGATAGGCAAACTGCGTCACGTGATAGGCGTTGATCTTTTCCACCTTCGCGATTTTTTCGGGTTCGCCCGCATGATGCGTAATCGGATGGTGCGCGTCCGGCACGCCGACCTGAGGATACGTAACGCCGCTGAACTCGCGGCCCAGCATGAGCGTGATGACGCGCGTCAAATCGCATTGGTACGCAAGGACCTGCAAATCGCACATCAACTTCACGTGTTCGTCATAGCTGGCGGGAATGCCGACCGGATGATCGACGACGGGAAGATTCTGGTCGTTCTGTTCCTCTGCGAGTTGAATGCGTCTTTCCACATCACGGATCGATTCCAGGTATTCGGTGAGCTTTGTCCGGTCGGTTCGGCCAAGCGCGCCCTGAAGCGCGGCGACTTCCCTGGTCAGGGAATCCAGCACGCTGCGTTGTTGCTGAAGGCGCGTCAGCCGCGCTTTGGGATCGGTGTTTCCCATATCGCCGAACAGCCGTTCAAAAACGATGCGCGGATTATTCTGGGTCGCCAGCGGTGTGTTCGCGCTTTTCCAGGAAATCGTATTGGTGTAGGCGCACGCAAAACCCACATCGCACGCGCCGGCCGTCTCGCCGTTCTCGATCGCCAGTTCAAGCGATGCCAATTGCGTTCGCTTGCCGGTTTCCTGCGCGAGGATCTGATCCATCGAGACGCCGGCATCAAGCCAGGTTTCGCTGGTCGGCGGTGAAATGTCGGTCAGGAATCGCGTGCTGGCCTTCGCATGCGCGCCTCCGGGACGTCCCGGCGTCGGCACACAGGCCAGATTACTCAGAACGAGAAGTTGATTGCGAAACGGCGCAAGAGAGCTCAGGGTCGGCGAGAATTCGTATGCCGTGCCGTCGAGGACCGGTGTCCACTTGTTCATGATCATGCCGTTCGGGATATACATCACGCCCAGACGGTTGACCGGTTTCGCGGCAGTCTTCGACTGCGCCGACAACGCAGGCGTCATAGCATCCAACAATGGCAGCGAGACCATCGCGCCGATGCCGCGCAAAACTTCACGGCGCCCGATGACCTTCTTTGTAATGATCATTCCGCAACCTCCTCGCGCTTCACGATTCCCATACTGAACGGTGTGCTTCGAACTACAGCCATCACCAGCGACGACCATCGATAATCGCTCGATGCGGTTTCGCGCGCCGCCTTGCGAACCGCCGGCAGATCGTAATATTCAATCCCGCGGCCCATGCCGTACGCCAGAAGTTTTTCAGTGATGGTCCGGATGTAATCATCCTTGTGCTTTGTCACCAGATTGCGAAGCCCCTGAATGCCCTCAAATGTAGTCCCGTCGGGCAGCGAAGCCAAGGCATTTACTTTCTCGCCGTCTGCGACGGTCCGCCATTTTCCAAGCGCATCAAAGTTTTCGAGCGCGAACCCCAGGGGGTCCATTCGCTGATGACATCCGGAACAGGCGGGGCTGTTCCGATGCAGCTCCATTCGATCGCGAAGCGATCGGGGCACGCCATCCTGCCCGGCATCCTTAAGCGACGGCACGTCCGTAGGCGGCGGTGAAGGCGGAGCGCCGAGGATATTAGCGAGCAGCCACTTTCCGCGAAGTACGACGGAGGTGCGGTTCGGATAAGAAGTCACCGCAAGGATACCGGCCTGGCCGAGCAAGCCGCCGCGGAGACCATCATTGAAAGTCACCCGGCGAAAATGATTACCGTAGACGTTCGGAATTCCGTAAAAACGCGCCAGCCGCTCATTCAAATAAGAGTAGTCGGCGGTCAGGAGATCCATCACGCTGCGATCTTCGCGAATCTGATGCGCGGCGAATTCTTCAGTCTCCTGGCGCATGGCTTCACGTAGATTCTCATCGAACTCGGGAAACGCGTCGGAGTCGGGAACCATGCCGGTCAGCTTGCCGAGTTGCAACCACTGGCCGACGAAGTTGTCCACAAGCGCGCGTGACCGTGAATCCGCCAGCATGCGGCGAACCTGCTGCTCGAGGACTGCGGGTTGCCGGAGTTTACCTGCGATGGCGGTGTTGAGCAGCTCGTCATCGGGAATACTGCTCCATATGAAAAACGACAGCCTTGACGCCAGATCGATATCGCTCAGCCGATACACGGAACCTGCTGCAGCATTGACCGGCGGACGTTCGATGCGAAACAGGAAGCTCGCCGAAGCCAGAATGCGCTCAAGGCCGCGTTGAATGCCCGCATTGAAGTTCCCTCCCGCCCGGCCTTCCTTATAGAAATCGAGAAGCGTCTGGATTTCGGGATCCGTGACGGGACGCCGGTAGGCACGCCGGGCAAAAGTCGATAGAACCTTTCGCGCACAAGCTTCTTCGGATAACGCCGCATTCGGCCGGCAGACGAAAATCTTCCGACGGCTTGCGGCGTCGTCTGTCATGCCGGTGGCGCGATACGGTCCCGCAATCGACACGGTCGCAACCGCGGGATTACCGTGATAGAGCTCGTTCGTGGTTCGCGCAAATCCGCGCTGCTGCGGCTGCAGCACGCCTTCCGGCTCCCAGAATCTCCGGACGAAAGAAACACCGACGGCGTGCGTTCCCGCTTTGACCGTCAACCGCGCTTCGAGATTCTCGTCCGCCGAGTGCATGTATTCTTCGAATTCCGGATCGCCCTGCGTATTGCCCGCAAAGCTCTCCGGATTCGTCATGCCCTTCGCTTTTCCTCCGATTTCGAAACGCTTGATCAACGCGCCGTCGAGACGAATGTCGATCTGGTGCGGTTCGCCCATTCCGATGATGTACAGATACAGTTGCCGGCGCAGCAGCACCTTGAATCGATACTCGCCGTCGAGCGGGAAATGGTAGCGAATCGAGGTACCGCCCTGAGATCCGAACGGCAGATCTTCGCTGGTGCGCTCGTCCTGAACGAGTGCCGTGGGAATCTTGAAAACTTCTCCGGCCGGATTCATCGTCGGATCGCCAACGGCAAGCCGGCTGACGGTTCGCGCCGCCGAAAGATAGGATTCGAGCAATACGGGCGAGACCGAAAGAATGCTGGCCACGTTGTCAAAACCTTCCTGATCGGCTTCGTCGGCGGAAAGCAGCGTCCTGGTATCGATTTGCAAACCGGTCAGATCGCGGATCGCGTTCCGGTATTCGGTCCGGTTCAAACGATGCACTGCAACACGGCCCGGATTGGGACGGGCGGATGCCGCATCATCGAGCGACTTTTCGAGAAATGCTGTCATCATGGCGACGGTTGCCGCATCCGGACGTGGACGGCCCGGTGGCGGCATTTCGCCCGATCGGAGTTTTCGAAGAACCTTCTCAAAAATCTCCGCGCTCGCCCCGGCATGATCGATGCCGGCCTGATCCAGCATGAGACCTGCTGTTTTCAGCCGCTGGTTATGACAAGTGACGCAATACTGATCGAGAACTGCGCGGGGAGACAGAGTCTGGGCAGCGGCAGCCGAAACAAAAAGGCAAAGCATCAGAAAAACAATTTGGGGACAGACACAGAAACAGGTTTCCCTCCGTTTCATCGCGGCGCGTTCTCCAAACTTTCACCTTTCATGATCACGGCCATTTCACTCCTGGCCCGCTGCAGGCCGGCATCATTGATTTCCTTGATGAGCTTGGAAAGCTCATCCGCGAATGGAGCTGCTTCCGAAGCGGAATTTGCAGAACGGATTTTCTGCGCAGCGGCAATGGCCTGATCCGTCCACCGCAGCGTCTCCTTTAATAATGATGAAACGCCGGCTCCGCGCGTCCTGATGTTCTCCGTCGCGCCCTCGGCATTCATCGCCAACTCCAGATGCTGTTGCGCGTTCGTGGCGGCCTTCTTCAAACCGTATCCCGAGCCCGGTCCCTTCGGTTCGATCATGGGATCCAATGCGTGAAGAACATGGCCGGCATGCAGTTTCATGTCGTCGAGTTGATCACGGCTCTTTGCGATCAGGTCGGCATGCGTGACCGCCACTCGCGCATCCGAGAGCGCCGCGATCAGGAAGCCCACATTCGCCGGCGTGTCCCGCCAGTTCGTCATCACATGGCCGAGATGCAGGTGAGCCGGAATCGCTTCTACTTTTGCCGCGACGATGGCGCCATCCTTCCACTCGCCTGTAATGCGGACCGGCCGTCCTGCATAAAGCGGCAGACCGCCAAGATCCTGAGTCGCGATCGGAATGACTTGCTGCCTGTCATCCACAAGGACGTATTTCGCAAGCGCCTTGATGCACTCGAAAACGCATTCGCGCTCCGACAACTTGCCCGCAGTCATCCTCATTTGATGGGAAGCCGTGCACATGCTGTCGGATAATTTTCCGCTCCAGACCTGCGATTGTTTCGGCTGATCCTGGCACGGAGCAGCGATCGCCGATGTCAAAAGAACCACTGCCAGAACTTTCTTCATAGAATCGTGAGGCTAAAATATCGCTAAACACGGCGGGTATCAATATCTGCCTGCGGGAATTGCAGGGGAATTAAAAGGGGAATTTCAGGGACAGACACGATATCGATCAACGCTTCGTCTTTCTCACCAACAATTTTCAGGTTCCCTCACCCACGGTTGCGGCCATCTATCATCAACGCTGGCAGATCGAACTGTTTTTCAAATGGATCAAACAGCACCTGCGGATCAAGCGTTTCTTCGGAACTTCCCCCAACGCCGTGAAGATCCAAATCTGGACTGCGATGGCGACCTATGCTCTGGTTGCCATCGCAAAAAAGCGCTTCGGCCTGGAGCACTCTCTCTACACAATTTTCCAAATCCTCTCCACCGCACTTTTCGAGAAAACCCCCGTCCCGCTTCTATTTCAGCGCTATAACGAAGAAATCTCGAATAGAGCCTGCTCTAACCAGCTGACTCTATTCGAGATCTAACCGGACACTAGTGGGACAGACACCGAATTCGCACTTCAGAATTCGGTGTCTGTCCCTGAAATTCCCCGGCCCCTTTAATTTCCCAGACTTGAAAGAGGAACGGTGAAGGCCAACGAAGCGCGGATCCGCTTGACTTCGGCCTGGACGTGCTGGGCTTCGACAGGTTTGGAAAGATTTCGCAGAACCAGCGAATAGTCCTCCAGCAGTTCGATCATTTCCGGCTTGTCGCCGGACGAAGTATTCCGGCGCGCCATCTCGACGGCTCGCGACAATAATGTCTGAGCGCGCTGCCCATCGCTTTCGCGGATGCATTTTCTCGCGAGTCCATGAAGCGTCTGCATCAGGAGTTTTTCGTCAAAGACAACTTCGGTACGCTCGAGAATCCCCAGGCTTCGCTGAAAATAGCTCTCGGCTTGCGTGAAGCTGCCCATATCCGTGTACAACGCTCCGAGGTTGTTCATCGTGATGGTCAAATGTGGATGACTGCTCCCATATCGATCTTCCTGAAGCGCCAGCGACCGCTTGTACGAATCCTCGGCTTTCCGGTTTTGCTTTTGAGTTTGGTAAACACGCCCGAGATTGTTCAAAACGCCGCCGAGATCGACGTCCATCAGCGTAACCGGCCGAAGAGGAGATTCGGTCGCGTGCGAAAACGCGTTTTCGGCATCACCCATCCTGTCCTGATAGAAGTACACGATGCCGAGACTGTTCAGAATTTGTCCGCGCAGTTGAGGATCTTCGATTTTATGTTTCCGCATGAGCTTTGAAGTCTTTTTCAACGTCTCGAAGGCTTCGCCATAGCGCGCCTGTGCTGTGAAAGATGCCGCAAGGTTGCGCAAAATAACCGCAGCCGCATGCTGCCGATTCGGTTGAATATTCAGCATCGCGATCGAGCGCCGGTACAACTCATCGGCTTCCTGGAAACGGCCTTCGGCCTGAAGGATGTCCGCCAAAGCCGAGTAACTCAACGCGACGGCATAATCATCGTGCTTCGCGATGGCGGCTTCAGCCGCACGCCGCGCAAACTCTTCTGCCTTGAAATAGTGACCCGACTGCAATTGAGCGAGACTGGACTGACGAAGGTTGATGTAATCGCTCATGTCGCCGGACGTTATGCCAAGTAATGCGATCATCGTGATTCCAGGTAAAGTCATAAAGAAAACCTCGCTTTGCGAAATAAGAACAACTCTTCATTGCAAGGAGGTGACCACTCGGTTGATTTACTGCAACTGGCTGGAAATGCAGAACCGGCGTACGAGACAGGCCATACGTTTTCGTAGCATCACACGCCGAAAACCACATTTATGTTTCTCATGCTTTCGCGTGCGTTTCAGAATTGTCGGGTAAAGTATAATGCGCGCGCAATATGAGTCCGGCACGAACACTAAACATCTCCGTCCGCCATCTCGATCGAGGCACGGTGATCGATCTCGAAGGCGCTATCGATTTGCAGAACTCTCATGGCCTGCGCACGACTCTGTTTGAGAACCTGGCAACAGCGTCCCGCCTTGCCCTGAACATGACCGGTATCCGGTACATTGACAGTTCCGGCATCGCCACTTTGATCGAAGCTTTGAAAAAATCGCGCGATCTGAAAAAAGACCTTGTGCTGTTCGGGCTGGGCCGGGCGGTCTACGATGTATTGAAGCTCACCAACCTCCTCGGAGTTTTTCGCATATCGGATACCGAGGAACACGCCCTGGATGGCAAGTAACGGACTCGTGGAACCGCTTTCCAATATCGGCGCCGCAACGGAAAGAGGGCTTGCCTATGTCGGGGGACTTGCTCAACTCCTGGGCCGCGCGCTGGCAAATGCGGTTGCATCGCCGCTGAAGCGCAGTCTGAGCCTTCAACGGATCAGCCATCAGGCCATGACTGTCGGGGTGAGCGCGATTCCCGTAATCTCATTCATTACGTTTTTCATCGGCGTCATCATGGCGCTGCAGGGCGCGTACGAACTGAAGCGGTTTGGAGCCATTCACCTTGTTGCAGACATGGTTGCGATTTCCATAACTCGGGAACTTGGACCTCTCGTTACCGCCATCGTGGTGATCGGCCGGTCCGGCTCCGCGTTTGCTGCGGAAATCGGCACAATGAAAGTGACCGAGGAACTGGACGCGCTCGAAACCATGGCGTTGCATCCTGTCGCGTTTCTTGTAACACCCAAGCTGTTTGCAATGCTTCTGATGATGCCGTGCCTGACGATCTGGGCCGATCTCATGGGTATTCTGGGCGGCAGCGTGTTCGGAATCATCGGCGCGGATTACACCTTCGGAGGCTATCTCGCCGCCACGCGGGATGCGCTCTTCATGCGCGACATCCTTACAGGCCTGATCAAGAGCATTGTGTTCGGGCTCGTCATCACAGGCGTAGGATGTCAGGAAGGCTTCTCCACCGGCGCCGGCTCCGAACAGGTGGGCCGCTCGACCACGGCGGCTGTCGTCACATCCATTTTTCTGGTCGTTTTTGTGGATCTCGTTTTTACGGCAATCTTCTATATGACGAGCGGAGTCTGATGTCATCGAACGAAGGTCCCATTATTTCCGGCAAAGACCTCCGCGTCCAATACGGCGACCGTGAGATTCTTCACGGCGTCAACTTTGAAGTTCAACCGCGGGAAACAATCGTCATTCTGGGAGGATCGGGATCCGGCAAAAGCACGCTCCTTCGAACCATGGTGGGGCTCGAGAGACCGTCTTCGGGAAACGTCTGGGTGAGCGGGACGAATCTCGCGACGGCATCACCTTCTGAAATGGATGACGTGCGGAAAAAGATCGGCCTCTCCTTTCAGGGCGGCGCGTTGATCGGCTCGATGACCGTGGGAGAAAATGTTGCGCTCCCGCTGAGGGAACATACGAATCTCGAGGAATCGACGATCGAGGTCATGGTGCGGATCAAACTCCAGCAGGTGGGACTCATCAAGTTCGAGCATTTCATGCCTTCGCAGCTCAGCGGCGGGATGAAAAAGCGCGCCGCGGTCGCGCGCGCCATGGCGATGGATCCCGAAATCCTGTTTTTCGATGAGCCTTCAGCGGGCCTGGATCCCGTCATCGCCGCCGGAATCGACAACCTCATTTTGAATTTGAAGCAGGCGCTGGCGGTGACAATTGTCGTCGTCACACATGAACTGGCGAGCGCATTCCTGATTGCGGATCGAATCATCGTGCTGGACGCCGGCCACATCATTGCGGCATTACCGCCGGATGAATTGAAAAAGAGCACCCATCCGCGAATTCAGCAATTCCTGACTCGCACTGCCGACACCGAGGCTGGAGAAGACGTGGATCATTTGCAACTCTTTACGGAGTAATTTGAGATGACGCCGAATCGCGAACGCGTACTGGTCGGGCTCTTTGTTGTAGTGGCCGCGGCCATTTTGACAGTCACTACTGTCGCCGTTTGGGGAGGTATGCGGCGCTCCGGCGTTTCGTACCGCACATACCTTAAATTCAGCGGAGGCGTTCAGTCCGGAACTCCCGTCCGTTATGGCGGTTTGAGAGTAGGCACCGTTCAGGATGTACGTGTCGATCCGGGCGATTCGACGCGAATTCAGGTGGACTTCATTGTCGATCACGACGCACCGATCAAAGTGGACAGCGTGGCGCATCTGTCGAGCCTCGGCCTGTTGAGCGATTACTACATCGAAGTCTCCACCGGAACACCGAACGCCGCGCGGGCGCCCGGCGGGACCCTGCTGAAATCCGCGGAGACAGCCGGTTTGGCGCAACTCGGCGATACGATTCAGGACCTGCTCCCGCAAGTGCATCAGGCGCTGGACAAACTGACGCAAAATCTCGATGGCCTGCAAACAACGGTTGCGCGCGCAAACGACCTTCTGAATGACAGCAATCGAGCCAACATCGGACAAGCGCTCGCTCGAACGAACGATTTGCTGAACGATAAGAACCGCGCGAACATCGCGGATTCCCTCAGCAACGTCAACCAACTCCTCACCGAAAGCCGTCCGAAGATTGCCACCGGTCTCACAAATATCAACGAGGCCACCGCCCGCCTGACTCCGCTGCTCGAGGATGTCCGGAAAACCTCGGGCCGCGTCGATCAAACTCTGGCTAACGTGGATGCCTTGCTGACGGAAAACCGGCCCGACCTGCACGCCACACTCGTGGAATTGCGTGAAGTATTAACCAACTCGAAAACCACAGTGGATCAGCTTCAAAGCATGATGAATCAGAACGCGGTCAACATCTATGAACTGCTCGAAAACATGCGCGCCGCGGCGACAAATATCCGGAGCCTGACCGAGACCATTAAAAGCAGCCCCGCGAGTTTGATTCGAGGTACAAACGTGAAGGATCGCCGGCCCGGAGGAGGAATGCAGAAGTGAAGATCTTTAAAAGCTGCATCGCTGTCTTGTTTCTGCTTGCCGCAGCCTGCGGCGCGATGCGTCCGATCAAATACTACCGGCTTGAAATCCCTCAGCCGGCGGCCGCGCCAACTGCCGCGAGTCTCGGCATCTCGATTCAGGTTGGCAATATTGATACGCCGGCGATCATGCGTGATGGGCGGATCCTCTATCAGGTCGGCACGCACGAAGTCGGAACATATGAATACCATCGCTGGGTCGAGACTCCCGATCGCGTGGTTCAGGATTCGCTCGTGCGTCTGCTCCGCTCATCCGGCAGATTTCAATCCGTCGACACACCTCGCAATTCGATAAAGCCGGATTACGTCGTGCAAGGCAAGATCTACGAATTCTCGGAAATGGATAAGCCTGAAGTCCACTCACGCGTCTCTCTGGAAATCGAACTTCACGATACAAAGACGGGACGAACCGTCTGGTCGCGCATCTATACCGAAGAAGAAAACGTCGGTGGAAAAGAAGTTTCCGATGTTGTCCATTCACTCGACCAGAATCTCGGCCGGGGGCTGGCCCAGATTGTTACAGGCCTGGATCAATACTTCACGGGAAGAGCCGCAGCGACGGGCTCCAGGTAGATCCCTAAAATGTTTCGAACGCTCAGCCTGCGGAGCGTCATGACGTTATTCCTGCAACAGCGCGAACGTCCAGATGGAACCGCCGGTCGGCATTTTGCCCGCGGCGTAGCGTGTAGCGAGGATGCCGCCGAGTCCGGAAGCGACTGTCACAAACTGGCGGCCTTTGTGAGTGTAGGTAATCGCGGTCGCGTTTACGCTGGATCCTGTCTTGAACTGCCAGAGAGTTTTTCCGGTGTCCTGATCGAGAGCGATGAGTTCACCGCTGAGCTTGCCCGTGAAGATGAGTCCTCCTCCCGTGGCGAGCATGCCTGCGGAGCCCGGTAGATCGGTGAGCGGGATCTCCCATTTTTTTTCGCCGGTCAGTGGATTGATAGCCGCGTAATGACCCAGGACATCGCCCGGACTTGTTTCCGGCTGCCTGGAATCCACTCCCGTGGAAGTGCCGCCGATGACCGTTGGCTTTGGCGGCGCGAGCTTCTGTATGCGAGCGACGTTCCAGGTACTCGCGTAAATCAGGCCCGTTGCCGGATTGAAGGCGATGGGAGTGGCATTCGTTCCACGCGATGGAAAAATCTCAACTTCTTCTCCGGCAGCGAAGCGCCTGGAGATGTCCGTCAGCACAGGGCGTCCCGTTGCCATATCGATGTGCGTCGCCCAATTGACTTTCACGTAAGGATGCGCGGCGATGAGTTTGCAATTCGTGCGATCGAGCACGTACATGAAGCCGTTCTTGTTGGCCTGAATCATCGCCTTTCGAGGCTGGCCGCCAACCTGGATATCCACGAGCACATTCTCGTCGGTGGCATCGACGTCGTAAACATCATTGGGTGTGTATTGAAAATAACAGGCCACTTCTCCGGTTTTCGGACGAATCGCGAGTACGCTGTTGGTAAACAAACTGTCGAGACCTTCGCGCGGACGCGGATCGTAGGGCTCGGCATTGCCCGTTCCCCAATACACAAGATCAAGGTCAGGATCGTAGGAACCCGAACGCCATGTCGGTCCGCCGCCCTGCGACCATGCGTTGCTGTTCTTCGGCCAGGTTTCCGAGCCGGGTTCGCCCGGCGCGGGAATCGTGTATCGGCGCCACAGTTTTTTTCCGGTATCGGGATCCCAGCCGTCCAGGAAACCGCGCGTCGTGGATTCGCCGCCGGCAACACCTGAAATCAGCACTCCGTTGGCGATGATCGGAGCGCTCGTCGAGTAATAGCCTTCTTTGGCTTCGGCGAATTTCTGGTTCCAGAGTTCCCTGCCCGTCTTCATGTCGAGAGCAAGAACATGATTGTCGATGGTCACGCGAAACAGTTTGCCGTTGTAGATCGTGGCCGAGCCGCGATTGAACGCTGCCCGTGTGATGCCGGCCTCCAGCTCGACGGGCGTGCGCCACATCATCCGGCCTGTTTCGACATCAATCGCAAACGTCCACTTGCCGTTGATAACATACATCACGCCGTTGTAGATCGTGGGAGCCGCCAGTTCGCCCTGATCGTTCATCACACTCGTGTTCCAGATCGGAACGAGACGTCTTACGTTGGTTTTATTGATTTGCCGCAGCGGACTAAAGCTCTTCCGGTCGTAACCCATGCTCTCGGTAAGAACGTTTTCCGGGTTCTTACCGTCGTTGAGCAATTCCTGCATCGTCTGGGTCAGCACAGGCGCGGCCCATAGAGCGAACAATGCCGCACACCAACAAATTCTTTTCATGATCGGCTCCTGAAATCTATTCGACGATCGTCAGTTGGGAGGTCTCGACTTCGAACGGCTTCCACTCACCCGTTCGCCCTTGAGGATCCTTCGCGGTCACGGAATAGCGAACAATGCCGAGCGGAGCATCACTGGGCACCATCCATTTCAACACCCAGAACTCACGCTCCGGCTGTTGCGCAGTCTGGCGATCGCGCATCGGAAGGTCGAGGACTTTGCCGGCATAGTTCAAATGCACGACGAGCTGTGTTCCGCGGTCACGCTTGCCTGTCGCGGGATCGATCGCGGTCATGCGGAACCCAACCGGATCGCCACGTTTGTAGCGATTATTCAACGTGCAGTTAAGCGGCTTGCCCGGACCAAAGAAGTAAGCCATGTCTCCGGAAAGAATCAGACGCTCGCCTTGCGCCTGGCCCGGCATGGGCAACATCGCAGCAAGAAGCGTCAGAACGACGATCATCGCCGACAAAGCAAGGATGCGAGGGAGTTTCATGGGTGAGAAGATTACCACTAAAAAACATCCGGACACAAAGAACGGCTTAACGAATCTCGAACCTGAAGTGAATCGCCGGAATTTTGTTACCCGGATGATCGTCCGCGTACGTCAGTTGCGGCTGGCGGTAGAGCAACTGCGGTTCGGTTGAAGGTCCCTGATAGATTCCGGGAAACAGATCGATGACATGCTCGCCGGGCGCCCCCGACGCCGTGAAGTTGATCACGACGTCCCCATGACTGTTGAAACCGCAGACGTATCCCATGTACGCGTTGTCGTAGGTTGCGACATAGATATTGTCGTATTCCGTCCAGCCCACACCTTTCAAATGAATACTGATCGGCGTGCCTACCGGACCCGACACCGGCGACATTCCGGCAATGCTGGTCTCGATCACAAAGTGCGCGAGCGCGAGCGTCGTATCACCATCGCGCAGAGCGAGTCCGTGCAATCCGCCGACGTCTTCGGGAATCACGACAGGCGATTCGATGCGTCCGTTGCTTCCAACTTTGATTTCACCGAGAACACGTTCCTGCGATTCGAATCCATTCCCTCTCACGCGTCTGCCGGCGAAGGCTTTCCACATCAGTTGCAGCTTTCCACGTTCTTTGAATCCACCTCCGCCTATCATGACGCGTGTTCCCACGGGCCCCTGCGTTGGCCGGAGATCCAGTTTTGCATTCGGCATCTTCACATCAATCTTCGGCACGGGTTGTGGCGCATACGCTTCGATGTACATGGCCGGCGTTCTGCTGCGGCCGGCCGTTGTGTGGAATTTGAACTCGGGCCGGGGAAGATACGCATTCGGCGCCTGTTCGTAATTCAAATAGCTTTGAGCCTGATATCCCGAGTAGACCTTGACCGGATGATCACCGGGAGGCCCCGCAGCGAGGAATCTGGCGACGGCCGCGCCTCGCGTGCCTGCAGCGGAAACGAAGCCGACCGCATGATTGTCCCAGTTGACAACCCATGTGCTCTCCATGGTTCGCCAGCCAAGCCCCCGGACCTTGAGTTCGATCGGCGTTCCAATCGGTCCTGAAAGCGGATTCATTTCAAAACTCTGAGTTACTTCAATACCATTTTGCGCGACAGGTTTTCCGTCAACGAGCGCGGTGACTTCATGAACTCCACCGTAATCCTCGGGAATGACGAACCGCGCGTCGAGCCGCCCATTTGAATCGATCTGAAACGAGCCGAGCGATGAAGCGGTCTCCGTGTATTTCTTGCCTTTGAAATGATAGTAATCTTCGACAACCCATCCGCCCGTCACGGTTCCCCATTGAAGTTCGGCTGTTTTTCCCGCAGGCAGATCCGTCGCCGATACACGAACCTCACTGCCGACGACCACGGGTTTCGTTGCGAGGAGATCCAACTTCTTGTACGCGGTTTTTGCCGGGGTATCCGCCTTCGCGACGGGTCCTGAAGGCGGCGGCGAGGAGCAACCGGCAAGAAGGAAGATCAGAACGGCGATCGATGTTCGCATTTATGATCGAGACACTAATTTATTCGACAACTGTTGTCCAGCCTCTCCCCTGAAATTCTCCGATCTCGTTCTGTTATACTCAACGCGATTTTCATCCTACATTTCAAGGGAGGCTGACCATGAAACGCTGTTTTGCGTTCGCCGCCGTGCTTGCTTTTGTGATGTGCGCCGTGTCCGCGCCGGCTCAGCAGAAAGCAACGGCGCAAAATGTGCCCGAGATTGCGTACACTTCGGTGCCGAATTTTCTGAAGCAACCTGCCGGCGAAATCATGGGTGAATCCGTCGGCGTCGCTACGAATTCAAAGGGCCACATCTTTGTTTATCACCGCAGCGCGAATACGCGATTGTGGGAATTTGACAAGAACGGTGTATTCGTCAAGGAAATCGGTAAGGGATATTACGGTTTTGAATTCGCGCATTCCGTACGCGTCGATCCGCAGGACAACATCTGGACGGTGGATGAGGGTACGAACACGGTTACGAAATTCAGTCCGGAAGGAAAATTCCTGATGGTTCTGGGGCGCAGGCCGCCGGCCGTGGACGGCGCCGTAGCGACAGCGGCCGGACCCAATCCACCGGCGCAGAAATACATTTTCTGCCGGCCGACGGATGTAGCCTGGGATCCACAGGGGAACATTTTCGTGTCCGATGGATACTGCAATAATCGCGTTGTAAAGTTCGACAAGAACGGCAGATTTCTGGCGCAGGCAGGAAACGAGCGAGCGGGACGCGAGCCCGGACAGTTCAACCTGCCTCACGGACTTCAGGTCGACGGCAAAGGCAATGTCTGGGTTGCGGACCGCACGAATAATCGCTATCAGGTCCTCGACAACAATCTCAAGCCGATCAAAAGCTACGACAACCTGGGCACGGGCTGGACGGTGTGCATCTCGCAAGGCCCGCACCAGTACGTCTTCGCGTCGAATTCCAATCCCAACGGCAATGCTCCGGGAACGTGGGCGACCACAGGCGAGATCTACAAGCTCGAACTCGACGGCACGATCGTTGGCAAGTTCGGCCATCCCAGCAAGGAATTCGGCGGATTCCAGGTTGTGCACATGATGGACTGCCGGAATCCGAACGAGATCATTGTGGGAGAAATCGAATCGTGGCGCGTGCAGAAGCTGCTGCTGCAACCTGCAGGCATCAAATCTTCAAACGCGCGATAAGGAGATGCTCATGAGACGAATTCTTTTCATGCTCGCGGCCGCAATGCTTCTCGCCGTTTTGCCGGCGGCTCCACAGAATCCCGTCCCTGAAATTGCGTTTGATTCCGCACCAAATGCACTCACACTTCCCGACGACATCTATCTCGGTGAAGTCGGCGGCGCCGCGGCAAATTCAAAGGGCGATATCTTCGTTTACTCGCGCACCGGACACCCGACGATATCTTTGGGATCATCGCGCGCATTCGCGCACGGCGGATCACGATTGTTCCAGTTCGATCGCGCGGGCAAATTTGTTCGCGAAATTGGAGCCAACAATTACGGCTTCATGTTTGCGCAGCAGGTGCGCATCGATCCGCAGGACAACATCTGGATCGTCGATCAAATGACGGGATACGCGATGAAGCTCGACTCTTCCGGCCACATCATAATGCTTCTCGGCCGGAAGCCGGAATCGGTTCCCGTTCCCGCCGCGGCCCCGCGTGGAGAAGGCGGCGGTGGTGGCGGAGGGCGCGGCGGCGGCGCTGGTCTTCCGGGCGCCGGCGCGCAAAGCGACGTCTTCAACCGCCCGATGGATGTGGCGTGGGATTCTGCCGGCAATATCTTCGTAGCTGACGGTATGGGCAACGCGCGCGTGGCGAAGTTCGACAGCAAGGGCGTCTTCATCAAGTCGTGGGGATCGAGGGGAACCGGACCCGGTATGTTCGGCTCCGTCCTCGGAATCGCCGTGGATGCGCGAGGCAATGTTTATGTCGCTGACGGCGGGAACAAACGCATTCAGGTTTTCGATAACGATGGGAATCTCAAAACGCAATTCACCAACGTCGGTACTCCCGCCGCCCTGTGCATTACACCGGGACCGAATCAGTTTCTTTACAGTTCCAATTCGAATCCTCCGGAAGACATCGACGCCGCGGGCGAGATCTACAAGATGAAACTCGATGGAACCATCGTGGGCAAGTTCGGAAAGGCGGGTAAATTACCAAAGGAATTCGGAACCGTGAACTCGATCGATTGCCGGAGTGAAAACAATCTTCTGGTCGGCGAAATCGGCAATATGCGGGTTCAAAAGATTACGCTGCATTAAGCCGCTTCGAGATCAACGGTCACTTCGCTCGAACCGGCTTGATTCAAAACATCACTCAGGTATTGGGCTTCGGCTTCCCCATTCACACGAATGGTAAGCAACGTCTCATGATTGGAAATCCGTTCCGACACCGGTTCAACGTGAATAGCGGTCAGGCAATCTTGAATTTGATTGAAGTGCGCTTCGTCAGTGACGCATGTAATGACCACGTTCACCTCCTATACACAGGCAGTTATCGCAAGCGGCTTTCCAAACCGAAATCGGGGGAATTACACGAGGGAATTTCAGGGAATTTCAGGGACAGACACCGAATTCGCACTTCAGAATTCGGTGTCTGTCCCTGAAATTCCCGGTGGCCTGACCCGGAATCTGCTGGAAGATTTCCAGGATGCGCGAAGTGGTACTCGCGTTCACACTCGAAAACACTGTGAGGTGTTGAATGAGAACAAGGCTCGCGTTCTTATCGATCGCATTTGCTGCAACGTTGATACCTGCGCCGAAAATTCCGGCTTTCAAATATGATGGCGCGTGGCCAAAGCTGCCGCTCCCAAACTCGTGGACCTTTGAAGGCATCACGGGTTTGACAGTGGATAAAGACGACGTCGTGTGGGTCCTCGAACGGCCCGGCGACTTTGACAACGATCCGATTTTCCGCAGACCTGAAGTCACCGAAAACTACGCATCGCTCAATCCACCCGCAGCCCTGTGCTGCAGGAAACCGCCGGCGGTTCTCGCCTTCGATCAGACTGGAAATCTTGTGCATCACTGGGATCCGGAAGCGCAGAACGGATTGCATCTCATTCTTGCCGACAAGGCCGGCAACATCTGGATCGGCACCGACACCATGCGTAAGTACACCAAAGACGGCAAACTGCTTGCAGCGATTCCACGGACACCCGAAGCAACCGGGCAGATCAAAGCCGGTCAGTATCCCGGCGATACACCGATGGTTGTAGGAGGCATCGAAGGCGGCGAGTTTTTCGAGAACGCCCGCGAGATTTTCATTACCGACAATTATCTGCGGGGCCGCGTTCTTGTCTTCGACATGGATACGCTGAAGTTCAAACGGGGATGGGGCGCGTACGGAAAGCCGCTCAAGGATATTGCGGTCACCCAGAATTTCAAATACACGCCGGGCGTGGCTCCCCCCAAAGATTTCGTTACGCATGTGACGTTGTCGGTTGCGAATGACGGTCTCGTGTATGCGGCCGATCGCGGCGCGGATCGCGTTCAGGTCTTCACCAAAGATGGAATGTTCATCCGCGAATTCACGGTTGCGCCGGAGACTCTGGATCGCGGATCAACGGGCGGTCTCACATTTTCACGGCCGGACCAATCCTTCATCTACATTTCCGACATCATGAACAATGTCGTCTGGATCGTAAATCGGGCGGATGGAAAAACGCTCGGGCACTTCGGATTCTTCAGCCACGCGGGCGGCGGATTCCACTGGCTGCACATGGTGGCCGCCGACTCCAAAGGAAACGTTTATACCGGCGAAGTCGATACCGGCAAACGCGTCCAGCGTTTCCTGATACAACGCTGACGGTGGCTCTACCCCAGATGCTGAAGCATGCTGACGGCCACGAGCAGCAAGACCGTGATCACGAACAGGCCGGTGCCCAGAATCAGAATCTGAGCGACGTCAATCCCTTCAGCTTCCGCTTTGGCAGCTTTCGCAGGGGCGGCCGCAGGTCCATCCACAACCGCAGCAACATCGCCCGCATGAGCGGCCGCATGGGCGTGGCTGCCTTCGCCGCGCCTCACCGCCACCCAACTGATGATCACAATCAAAATGACAACGGGAAAAAGAATGGACGCCGAAATCAAAAGCGCGTGAACGACATCAGGCATTCGACTCTCCTGGAAATGAATTCGGCACCGGCAGCCGATTGACTTCCCTGCACAGTGCTTTCAGCCCATCCACCCGTTCGCCGCCAAGAAAGCGCCAGGTGAAGGCAGTCTTGTTATGATTCAGCGGTTCGTCGAGATCCGCATAGTCACGGCACGCTTCACCATCCGGCGTACCGGGGATCGGAGCAAACTCGGACAACATCACTCGTGCTCCCTGTTTCGCAGCAAAATGAATCGATGCCTCCAGATCCTGCCCCCGGGAATCCGGGTGTCCAATAATAATGTATGCGGTGACTTTCAGTGCACCTGCTTCGCGTAATATTTCAACGGCCCCGGCAAATTCCTCGGAATAGACCTTTCCGCCGGTCTTCTTTTGCCAATCGTACGCGTTGGATTCAAATCCGAGAAAGAATGTTTTGAAGCCGGCGCGAACCATCAACGATGCGATCTCAGGGGTGATGAAACGCGCATTCAGCGCATTCGGAGTGTGAAACGACACGTGCAGATCCCGCCGCAATACCGCATCGAGAAACGGCATGAGAATGCGATCCGGTTTGAAGAGCAGCGCGTCATCATAGAAAGCGATGTTGCGCGCTCCGAGCCGGACAAGGTCACGGATTTCTTCGACACACATGTCCAACGGACGCGCGGTGAAGTTCGGCTGCGTGACAGGCACGGAGCAGTAGGTGCAACGGAACGGACAGCCGTCCGTGATTTTGACGACGCCCACACCCGCATCGACGCCCTCCCAGAAAGGGAGGCCATCGGAAAGCGGCAGGCCGAGAGACTTCAAGTCATCGCCTTCGATAACCTGGTCGGCGCCCAGCGACGCGGCGTGCCGGGAGCAAACCGTGGCATAAACTCCGCCCAGCACAATTCTCGCGTCCGGCTGAAACCTGCGCACATCTTCAATGACCTCGCGCACACCGAGGTACCAATAGGTCATCACCGTTTGAATCAGAACCACATCGAACGACTGGTCTCTCAAAAGCTGATGAAAGTCTTCACGCGGCCTGCCGAATCTGTAAAACCGCCGAGGGATATCCGCCAGAGGCGCCGGTTTGGAAATCTGCTGCTGATCGAAACGGCCGCGGCCAAAGGCGTCGCGCTCCCGCGAAACAAGATAGTCAAACGCCGTCAGCTTGCATTCGCGAAGCCGGCCGGCGACACGAAGCAGCCCATACGGCCGAAGCCAGAAATCAAAAGCCGTGAAATCAAAAATGGGCGGGTTCACCAGCAGGATATTCACAGGGTGATTCTGTCTGTCTTCGCGCATTTCCGCAATGCTGCAAAACCTCCGATCTTCGTCCGTTGGTAATACATACCGTATTACATTACAATCGCTGCATGGAATCACCGGTCACACTACGATTGAACAAAGAAACTCGCGAGCGCCTCATTCAGGCAGCAAAGCATCACCGCCTGTCCACATCGGAACTGATTCGTCAGGCCATCGATTCATGGATATCCGCAAATGAAGCCAGGATCACGCCGTACGAAGCCGCGTCCGGTCTCATCGGTGCCGTGCACGGAGGCAATCCAAAACGTTCGGTCCAGACGGGCAGGCGATTCAAACGCCTGTTAAAAAGGAAAAGACGGTGACTCTGGTGGATGCCGGACCGCTGGTTGCGCTGGTCGATGCGGACGATCAGCACCACACCTCATGCGTAGAAACGCTCAAACGCATTCGCGAACCCCTTGGAACGGTCTGGCCGGCGTTTACAGAGGCTATGTACCTCGTCGCCGGTCTCACTGCCCAGGAAGCGCTTTGGGAGATGTTGTCACGAGGTGTTTTTCGGATCCTGCCGCTTACAACAAGTGATGGCCCGCGCATGCGCGAATTGATGAAAAAATATGCGGACCTGCCGATGGACCTTGCCGATGCCGCATTGGTCCATGTCGCCGAGCGGGATCGCATTCAGCGCATATTCACGACGGATAAAAAAGACTTCGCCATTTACCGTCTGCACGACCGTTCGCAATTCACGACCATTCCATGATCTCAACGGCTACGCCGGCTCCAACTCGATATTTTTTCCACCGTCATCGATGGATTTAATCTTGAACGCGCGCACCTCGCCCTTGGTGTAGGCTCCCACCGTTGAACCCGCCGGCTTGATACCGCCCTTCCATGCCGCGGCCAGTTGGTCGGCCAGTGATCCACCGCCCGGAACTGCGGCGCCACTTCCGGATCCTTCATCGACAGTGCAGACACCGTGAATACCTTCGCCCAGTTCAACAGTCACTTTGTTCCCACGGACGTCGAGCACTCGCCCGCTCACCCGATCGCCTGCCGCGGCGGTCTGAGCGAATTCGTTGGCGGCAGTCGGCGCCAGTTGTTTCATGCCTAGTTTCAAACGCTTCGTTTCCGGATCGGCGGACAGCACCATCGCGCGCACCACTTCACCGGCTTTGACCACATCGCCGGGATGCTCGATACGCTTATCACTCGTGAATTCCGACACGTGAATCAAACCTTCGATTCCTTCTTCCACTTCCACGAACGCGCCGAACTTTGCCAGCCGCGTCACTTTCCCCTCAATGATTTTGCCTTCGGGATAGCGCTCTTTGATGGTGTCCCATGGATTCCCCAGAACCTGCTTCAATCCAAGGCTCAGACGCGCGTTCTCGCGATCGACCTTCAGTACAACCGCTTCCACGCGCTCACCCTTCTTGACAACCTCGCTCGGACGTTTGATGCGTTTGGTCCAGGACATTTCCGATATGTGAATCAATCCTTCAACCCCGGGCATGACCTCCACAAAAGCGCCGAAGTCCGTCAGACGCGTGATTTCACCTGTGACGCGATCGCCGGGATTCAATGTTGCCGCGGCTTGTTCCCACGGGTTGGGGGACATTTGTTTCAAGCCGAGCGAGACCTTGCCGTTTTCCCTGTCGACTTTCAGGACTTTGAGATCCAGCGCATCTCCGGCGCTCAACTCCGTGGAGGGATCGGTCACACGAGACCAGGAAATGTCGCCGACATGAAGCAGGCCATCAACGCCGCCGATGTCGATGAACGCCCCGTACTCGGCGAGCGAACGGACCACGCCGCGCACGACCGCTCCTTCTTCAAGTGTGGCGAGCGCGTTCTGGCGCACCTGCCGGGCTTCTTCTTCCATGACCGAGCGCCGATCGACGACAACATCTTCATCGTCGACATCGAGTTTGATGATGCGGCAGCGAATTTCCTGTCCTACCAGTTTCTCCATCTCCACCGCATCGCGGACTCCGCTTCGGGATGCGGGCATGAAAGCTCGCGTTCCGACATCCACGGTCAGGCCGCCTTTAACAACTCCGGTAACCCGGCCTGCAATGATTTCCTTCTGCTCAAAAGCCCGCGAGAGCCCATCCCAGTCGCGGGGGCGCGGCCCCGTGACTCGGGAAAGCCTGGCCATGCCTTCCTTATCGAATCCGGTAACCGCGACGTCAAACGTGTCGCCTCGCTTGACCGATAGATTGCCGTCTTTGTCACGCAGATCGGCGGCATGAATGACGCCTTCGGATTTGGCGCCATAGTCGATCAGAACAAAATCCCCGGACACCCCAACGACAGTTCCGCGAAGCGCCCGCGCGGCAGGTCTGCCCCTGCCTTTCCCCTTACCTTTACTTTTTTCTTTGCCGGCGCCGGCGGGGCGATTCGCGTTTTCAAATTCCTTGAGAATGTCCGCAAAGGAAGTGTCCGCGGCGTCGTCACCCTGTTGCTGAGAATCGTCTTCCATAGCTCCTATTTCCCCGCCAGACCTTCGATGAGTTCGACATCGTTTCCAAGACTGTCCACGAACATGGCGGTTTTCAATCCGTCGGCGTTTGTCGAAACGGGTTTCGAAATCTTTACTCCATCCGCTTCGAGTTTCTTCACAAAAACGTCAATGCCTTTCACTTCGAGCGCAAATCGGTCAAGGATCGTTCCTTTGTTGGAACTTGGAGCTGGTGGCGGCGCCGCTGCGCCGCGGCCTCTGCCGCCCGCGGCCGTGAAGTCGATGGAGATCCATTTATCCGGTGAAGTCAACAACGCGCTGGGCACAGCGCCGTTGCGGCGCGCGTTCTCGGAAGCGCCGAATTCTTTGACATACCACGCGCGCGCGTTGACGCCGTCCTGCTGGCTCGCAACGAAATAATGAATGTGATGCGCCGCGGGCATTTCAGGGCCGTTCGGATCATCGATGAACTCGAGTCGCAACGCATTGGGCAAATCGATGAACTGCGCCTTGGGAGCCGCTTGAATCCCGGCAGCCGTCAGTTTGGCCCGGGTCGGATCCAGGTCCTTTGCCCAGATTCCAAGATGGTTAACCAGCGGAGTCCCCGCTGCAGGCTCGCCTTTGGTTAATACGATGAAGGCGCCCGGAATTTTCAACATTTCCGTTTTTCCGACCATCACGGGCTTCGCGCCGAAAATATCAACCCAGATTTTCTTGTGCGCGGCGACGTCGGGAACCGTGTAGTAAACCGCGCCCAGCGAAACGCCTGAGGTTGTCGGCGGGGCAAGCTGAGCCTGGAGCAAAACCGCGGCTGAGCTGATCACGAACAGGGTAAATACGATGGCGATCAAGATCTTCATCATATGGAACTCCATCTCCTTTACGGCTTGGGATTCTAATGATCGTTCCGGGTTTTGTCGATGCGTCATTCCCCCCTGGTACAGGGAGGGGAATGTTTCTACCGCAATTGCGGTAGAATCGCTGCCCGATTATGCCGTTGACTCACGGTGAGAAGCTCGGCCCTTACGAAATCATAGCCCTTATCGGCGCCGGTGGAATGGGCGAAGTGTATCGCGCAACCGACACACGCCTTGACCGCGATGTCGCCATCAAAGTTTCAACGGAGCGCTTCACGGAAAGATTCGAGCGGGAAGCCCGGGTCATTGCATCGTTGAATCATCCCAACATCTGCCGGCTTTATGACGTCGGTCCGAATTACCTTGTCATGGAATTTGTGGAAGGGCCGCAGCTCAAAGGTCCGCTGCCGGTACGCAAAGCGATTGAATACAGCGGGCAAATTCTGGATGCGCTCGATGCGGCGCACAAGAAAGGCATCACACATCGCGATTTGAAGCCGGCGAACATTCTCGTGACGAAACAAGGAATCAAGCTCCTCGATTTCGGTCTCGCTCACATTGCGGTGGAGGGTGACAATCCCACGCTCACCCGCACCGGCGCAGTTATGGGCACTCCGGCGTATATCGCGCCCGAGCAATGGGACGGGCACGCTCCCGACTCGCGTGCGGATATTTACGCATTCGGTTGTGTCCTGCACGAATTGTTGACCGGCAAACTGGCGGCGAAAGAGCGCAGCCCGGTACAGCCTGCATCGCTCGAAAACATTCTCCGAACATGCCTCGAAAACGATCCCGACGATCGCTGGCAAACGGCTCGCGATCTCAAACGGAATCTCATCTCGGCAGCAGAACAACCAACCGTGGCCGAGGCGCAGCCAAGCCGGATCTGGCCATGGGTTGCCGCGGCAACGTTGGTGCTTGGCGCTCTTTCAGGCTGGGTCATCGCGCGCTTTTCGACGCCCTCTGCCCACGAGCCCCTGCTCCGCCTGCAGATCAGTGCTCCCGAAGGCGGCCGGTTTCTCTTCGGAAACAATGTCGGCGGTATCGCGTTGTCACCCGACGGGAAGACGGCCGCATACGTGGCGACGGTGGGAGGAAAAACAGCGGTCTGGGTGCGGCCGCTGGATACCGGGACACCGCGAATGCTTGTGGGAACGAACGTCGCCGCATATCCCTTCTGGTCGCCTGATGGAAAATCCATTGGATACTTCACATCGAATGACGTGCAGCGTGTGGACATCGCAGGAGGAGCACCCCAAAAGATCTGCGAAGTATCCGTCGGTCGAGGCGCTGCATGGACAACCGATGGACGAATTCTAGTTGGCAGCCTGTCCAGCGGTCTGCTTCAGTGCCCCGCATCCGGCGGAGTTGCAACTCCAGTGACAACCGTCGACACCGCCCACGGCGAAACGGCGCACCGCTGGCCACAGTTGCTTCCGGGAGACCGATTCCTGTACTGGTCTCAATCCACCAAGTCCGGGATCTATGCCGCGTCGTTCGCGAAACCCGGCGAAGCCACGCGCGTGCTTGATTCTGATGCGAATGCTCTGTATGCGTCCGGCTCGCTGCTGTGGCTCCGGGGCGGGACGCTCGTGGCCCAGCAGTTCGACGCGCGCACTTTCAAACTCACCGGGGATGCGCGTCCGATCGCCGATTCTGTCGCAAAGATCGGAGTGAACGGAAACATGGATGCTGCCGTTTCCGACAATGGGTTGCTGCTTTACAGCGCTTCCAACATATCGAGCCAGTTCCAGTGGTTCGACAAAACTGGAAAGGTACTGGGAACGATTGGGGAACCGGCTGAAAACGAAGCGTTCCGTTTATCACCTGACGGCCGCCGGATTGCGAGCGGACGCGACCGGCCGGGTATCGCAGACATTTGGATATGGGAAACGGAGCGCGGCGTAGCCAACCCTTTTACATTCACGTCGATTAGCACCTATCCCGTGTGGTCACCTAACGCAAACACTCTGGTATTCAATTCAGGCGCTCCGCGAAATCTATTTCGCAAGGATGTTGCCGGCCGCGGTGAACCGCAGCGTTTGTTTTCTTCTCCAATGAGTCAATTTCCAACCGATTGGTCCAGCGATGGGAACTTCATCCTTTATTATGAAATCGCGCCGCGCACGCAGCGGGACCTTTGGTATTTTTCTCTAAAGGAAGGCAAGCCGTCGCCGTATCTTGTCACACCGGCCACGGAATCGTGGGGCCGCTTCTCGCCGGACACACACTGGGTGGCATACCAGTCGGATGTATCGGGCAGGTACGAGATCTATGTTCAGAGTTTTCCGGTACCGCGCGGTGAATTCCGAATTTCCACTGCCGGAGGACAATTCCCAGCCTGGGGCAGCTCCGGCAAGGAGCTGTTTTATGTTTCACCGGAGAACAAGCTGATTGCCGTCAACCTGAAGGCGGGAACTCAAATTGAGGTCATGTCGGCTCGCGAATTATTTGCACTGCCCTCGGCAGATATTGGCTGGCCTCCGTTTGATGTTGCGGCGGACGGTCGCCTCTTGATCCGCGCAACGCCACAGCAGGGATTCGAGCCATTAAACGTGATCGCCAATTGGCCGTCCTTGCAGGGAACCCCATCCCGTCCTTGAAATGGGCTTTCAAACGAGACCCTCACCCTTTTTCCTTTTAGACACACCGGCTCGAAAGTAAAATGCCCGGAAGACTTCTTTACCGGAAGGGAGTGCCATCCATGAGAATCAGACTTGCCTGTGCATTGGCGACAGCCGTCGCGTGCCTGATGTTTTCCGTCGTCTGCTTTGCCGCAGACTCGGTGACTTTCACGAAAGACGTTGCGCCGATTCTTCAGGAGAAGTGCCAGGAGTGTCATCATGCAGGGTCGATGGCGCCCATGTCTCTGGTGACCTATGCGGAGGCTCGTCCGTGGGCGAAAGCCATTCGGGAACGCGTGATCACGCGGCAGATGCCGCCATGGCACATCGATCCGACCGTCGGTGTTCAGCACTTCAAGAACGACATGTCGCTCAGCCAGGCTCAGATCGATACGATCGTCAACTGGGTCGATCAGGGAGCGCCGCAGGGAGACCCCAAGAACATGCCCGCTCCCCGGCAGTGGCAGAATGCGGATGAATGGAAAGCGGTAAAGGATTTGGGCCAACCCGACATCATCGTCAAATCCACGCCATGGACGATGCCCGCGCATCATCAGGATGTGTGGTGGCGTCCGGCATCGGACATCGGACTCACCGAACCGCGCTGGGTCCGCGCCGTTGAAATGCGTCCGGGATCACTCGCGGGACGAAAAATTACACATCATGCCGTGGCGTATCTCGCGCAGGATGATCCCGACAGTATCGTCGCAGGAAGTACGGATGATCTGCGCGGACGCGCCATGCTGATGGAATGGGCCATCGGCAAAGGCTACGATCTCTATCATCCCGACACCGGCAAGCTCCTGCTGCCGGGCTCGAAAATCTCCTGGGATATTCACTATCACGCGGTCGGCGAAGACATCCGTGACGATGTTGAATTAGGCATCTGGCTTTATCCGAAAGGTCAGGAACCGAAGTATCGAACGTTTCTGACCGGCTTCCAGGCAATCAAGGGTCAGGACCGCAGCCGGCTCGTGGATATTCCTCCAAACAGCATCACGGTCAGCCAGCAGACCACCGTTCTGAAACAGGCCGCCATGCTTGAGAATTTTCAGCCGCACATGCACCTTCGCGGCAAGGCCATGATGGTGGAAGCGATTCTTCCCGACGGCGCCAGCGAAGTCGTCAGCTATGTCGGCAAATTCAATTTCAACTGGATGACCAATTACATCTACGCGGATGACGCCGCTCCCATGTATCCCAAAGGAACAATGATTCGCGTGACCGCCTGGTACGACAACACGCACGCCAATCCCAATAATCCCGATCCCGATCAATGGGTCGGTTTCGGCGATCGCACTGTTGATGAGATGGGACACGCGTGGATGAACGTCACTTACGTCAGCGACGACGATTACAATGCATGGGCCGCGAAACACGACAAACGTCGCGTGGTGAATACCGCAGGCAAGTGATAAATCCCGTACAACGATTTTTCTTTCTGTGCGCGGTGTGTCTCGTTGTGCCTCTGGTGCTTCATTCGTTCGCCCAGAATCTCCCGCTCGAACCCATTCATGAAGCCGGCGCGAGTGTTACCGGCGCGTTTGAAGGCTGGTTCAGGAATGCGGACGGAAGCTTCAGCCTGCTTCTGGGTTATTTCAATCGCAACACGAAGCAGGAGCTCGACATCCCGATTGGCCCGAATAACCGCATCGATGGCGGCGGACCCGACCAGGCCCAGCCGACGCACTTCTCAACCGGCCGTCAGTGGGGAATGTTCACGATTCGAGTGCCGGCCGATTTCGGCAAAAACAAATTGATCTGGACTCTGGTGGCAAACGGTCAGGAGTTGGTCATTCCGGCAAGTCTGCATCCCGATTACGAGATCTCACCGTTCAGCGAATCGGCCATCGGAAACACACCTCCGGTTTTGCGATTCACTGAAAATGGCCCTTCTGCACAGGGGCCCAATAACCTCGTTGTCGAACGAAGCGCAAAAATCGGCAGTCCCCTGGATCTGACAATTTGGGTTCAGGATGATGCAAAGCTCACGACGTCGTCAGGCGCTCCGCCGCGAAATCTCGGCCTGCCGGTTACGGTCCGCTGGAGCAAGTATCGAGGACCGGGCGTGGTGACATTCTCAAACATGCGGCCCGTTGTTGAAAAGCTTGCCGGTGGAACTCCCGGCGTTCCCTTCAGCGGGAAAGCCACGGCCACCGCGACATTCAACTTACCCGGCGATTACATGCTGCACGTTGTTCTCAACGACTATTCGGGTGAGGGCGGCGGTGGATTTCAATGTTGCTGGACGAGCGGCAAAGTCCGGGTCCGGGTCACTCCATAGACCTTTAAACAACAGGTGAACACGTAAATCGAGTCCGGGATTACGGCGCCGGTTCAATACGGAGCATGGCGCCGGCATCTTCATCTGTGAGCAGATAAAGAAGTCCGTCCGGACCCTGGCGAACATCACGAATGCGTTGATGAAGATCCGTGATCAGGCTTTCACGCCGTTGCTCGCCTTTGTCGTTGAAGACGATGCGTTCAAGGTGGCCTGTTGCGCCGATGCGTCCGACGGTCATTGATCCCACAAACAGATTGTTCTTCCAGGCTGGAATTCGATCCGAGGTCAGGAACGCGATCCCCGATGTCGTGATCGACGGAACCCAGAATATTTTCGGCAACACCATGCCCTGCGGCGTTTCGCGTTCGTTCAGCGCGGTTCCATCGTAGTCGTGACCATAAGTCACCAGCGGCCATCCGTAATTCTTCCCCGGCTTGATGACATTCACTTCGTCGCCGCCCTGTGGACCATTTTCGGTTTCCCAGAGTTCGCCGTTCGTTGGATGAAACGTGAGTCCCATGACCGTGCGATGGCCCATGGAATAAATCTCCGGACGATATCCGGATTTGCCGGTGAAGGGATTGTCTTTGGGAATCGTTCCGTCGTCATTGAGACGCAGGATCTTGCCGACGTCATCCATGGGATCCTGCGGCCCCTTCTCATCCCGGTGATGCGACGACGCCATGAAGAGTGTTCCATCTGGAGCAAACAACAGCCTCGACGCGTCGCCTCCGGAAAGCGCGGTCCACGGTTCCGCTGTGAAAATCTCTTTCACATCGACAAGCGCCTTGCCGTCGAAGCGTCCGCGGGCAAGCGCGGTCGTGTAAACCTGTGGTGGTCCGCCGCCGCGGCCGCCGGCCGCAGGGGGCGCCGCCGGCACCGGTGCTCCCGGCTTTGGCTTCGAGATGTTGTACGTGAGGTAAACCAAACCATTCGAAGCGAACTTCGGATGAAGCGCGATATCCAGCAATCCGCTCGTGCCGCCCGCCTGCACTTTCGGAACACCGGCCACCGGCTCGGGATCCAGCACGCCATTGCGGATGATCCGCAGCCGTCCCGCGCGCTCCGTCACAAGGATGTCTCCATTCGGGAGCCACGCCATGCTCCATGGATGCGAGAGTCCCTTCGTCACGACCGACACGCGGATTTTCGTATTCCGCTCTGATGTTGTATACGTCCATGGCCCGTCTCCCAGAACGTTCGCGCCGCGTTGCTGGGCATCCGCCATGGAAACTGCCGCCAGAATCAAAACTAAAATGAGTCGCTTCATAAGGCGCAGAGGCTAACAAAAATGGGAACAGAGAGCAATTTCAGTGGATACTTCATTTCAGTAGTCGTCTCTGTGGATCTGAAGACTGTATGTCGAAAACGCGCATTATCGATTGCGTTCGAAAACTGGATTGTGAATCCACGAAGAAGCTGTTGGATGCGAAACCGGAATTGCTCACGATCATTGACTCCTCGCGCAGGAATCTGCTCCATCTCGCAGCGTCGGCGGACTGCCGGAAGCTGAAATTGCCGGAAGCCGCTGCAGTACGCATGGTGGATCTTCTTCTGAACCGCGGACTGGACATCGAATCACCGTACGGCAGGGACGGCGTTACGGTTTTGTTCTGCGCCGTTGCGCGCGGCAGGAATACCACACTGCTCAAACGGCTGCTCCGGCGCGGAGCCAAAGCCGCAAACGCTCCGGGCGGTGGCCTGTTCGCAGCGGGCTGGTGGAATGATGTCGAGGATCTCGATCTGCTTTTGCGAGCCGGATCGCCCATCGACGCCGTTGTCGGCATCACTCCTTTTCTGTCCTGTTGGCTTTGGAAGCAATTCGATGCCGCAAAACATCTCGCGCTGAAAGGCGCGAATGTCAATTTTCAGAATCCGAAAAACGGCAAAACGGCTCTTCATTACGGCGTCGAGAGAGAATACGATCCGGATCTGTTGCGTTTTCTGGTGAAGCATGGCGCTTCACCGGATATTCAGGATCACGACGAAGTCACGGCCCGGCAGCGGGCATCGCGGAAACGCGGCAGGAAATTCGCCGCCGTTTTCGAGTGAGACACAAATCATGAATTGGTTGATGAAGGAAGAACCCACTCATTACAGTTTCGACAATCTCGTCCGCGACGGCCAAACATCGTGGACCGGCGTCCGAAATCCGGTCGCCCAGAAGAATCTTCAATCGATGAAAAAAGGCGATCGGATTTTTTTCTATCACACGGGAGATGTGAAAGCAGTGGTGGGGATCGCCAGGGCTGCTTCCGCGCCCTATCCCGATCCCGCGGACAAAACGGGAAAGCTGCACGCCATCGATGTTGCGCCCGTAAAGAAACTGCCATCGCCGGTGACGCTTCGCGCGGTCAAAGCCGACAAGTTTTTCGCGTCATTTCCGCTGGTACGAATTTCGCGGCTGTCGGTAATGCCCGTTAACGACGACGAGTGGGAGCGGATCGTTTCGATGGCACAAAGTGAAACCTGACGAGATAGATGTTCTCGCCTCGTCCGTGCTTTGCGACTTTCAGCAGATCCAGCACTCCGAGAAAACCGGACGCCTTCGCCAACTGCGGGGTGATATCGGGAAATCCGATCTGCTCGATCGAATCCACGATGATGTCTCCGGTCTCATCCAGCGGATACCGTCCGCCGGCTTTGACGTGAGGCCGCATCCAGATCCGAACACTGACCGTGATTTCCCCGCGCCGAACTCCTTCCCGTAATCGCTTTGTGAAAACCATGGCACGAAGTCTAACCCGTCTCGTCAGATATTCCGCCGAGGTACGAATCGGAAGACTTCGCTCCTCCTGATATTCCCGACCTCTTAGTCGAAAGTATTGGCCTTTCCGCCACAGCAGGAATACTCTCGCCGCAAAGCCAGACTTGGGGATGGAGAGGACAATGACAAAAAAACAAATGTTTGCGGCGGTCGTGCTGTGTCTAGCGTTCACGGTGCACGGGATGGGACAGGTGAATTCTTCGATCGGCGGTACGGTTGAAGACACCAGCAAGGCACTGATTCCGGGCGTAACCATAACGGCAACCAACACGGGAACGGGCGTTGCCAACACGACCATCAGCAATGAATCAGGGGCATACAACTTTCCCGTTCTGGCCGCAGGTACGTACAAGCTCACGGCAGAACTGACGGGATTCAAGCCGGTGACCTTCAATGACGTTCAATTGAGTCCGGCAACCCCGTTGCGATTGAATTTCACACTCGAAGTCGGAGGACTCGCCCAAGCTGTGGAAGTTACCGTGGAGTCCACGGCGCTGACCTCGTCATCAGCCTCGATTGGTGAAGTGCTGAGCGAGAAGAGGGTCCTCGATCTTCCCATCACAAGCAGCAACGTGCTGGATCTCGTCCGGATACTTCCCGGATTTCGCGAAAGCCCCGGGGGCAATGCATTCGATACGTTTGCAGGCCAGGCGTCGAACACCGTCAACACCGTGCGTGATGGATTAAGCGTGACGGATGGCCGATTTAACAACGGCGTCTTTTCGACAACAACCATCAACCCGGATCTCGTTGGCGAAGTACGGCTCGTCCTGACGCCGGTGGATGCGGAACTGGGCCGCGGCAACGCGCAGGTCCAGATTTTTACACGATCGGGAACCAATCAATATCGGGGCAGCGCTGTCTGGAACATCAAGAATACGGCGCTGGATCCCAACACCTGGTTGAACAATCACACGATCGATCCCGTAACCGGCAAAACCGCGCAACGGAACTGGACCAACAACAACGAATACACCCTCAGCTACGGCGGCCCGATCAAGAAGAACAAAACTTTCTTCTACGCTCTGTGGGAGCAGCACGGGCCCGCAAGCAACTCAATGTCAAGATCGATCACAATCTGAACCAACGTCACAAGTTCAATGTGAGTTATTCGCTGGAACGAAACTCTGCGGAAACCAGCCAGGCGGCCTGGCCGAACGGTTATGGCGGGGATATCGTTCGCAAGCCGCATGTGATCACCAGTAATTTCACTTCCACCTTGAGTCCGAGTCTGGTCAACGAAGCCAAATTCGGAATGCGGTACAACAAGACCGACAGCCTTGGGCCATGGGAGAACGACAACCAATCCAAAATCGAGGACGTGACCGGATTCTTCAAGGGTGGCAACGATCCGGGCTATACGCGCGCATCCGGAAAAGGATACCCCGTTCTGGTGGGACCAAGCGGGTCCGGCCTGCTGACAATCTCGTCCTACAATTTCGCCGCCAACGGCAGCGCCGGCCTGATCAATCTCGCGGCTTCGCACAACGGCAACCGGTCGCTCCTCTACACGTATGCCGACACGTTAAGCTGGTCGAAAGGTAAACACGCTTTCAAATTCGGCGGCGAGTTGCGGCCGAGTTCCTCCAAGGGATACAGCAATATTTCACCGAACCTTCCCACGCCTCGCGTCTTCACCGGCGCGGGTGGCTTCCTCTCTCCCCTCATCAGCGGAGGATCCGCGCCACTCCCGGCCGGAGCGCTCGCGACGTTTCGCGGCAATGCGGCATCATTGCTCTATCTGTTGTCCGGATCGATCGATTCCGTGGAACAGGCATATTGGATCGACGCGTACAAAGACGTTCAGGATGGAAAATGGCAGAGCATCCTGACAAGCAAGGAGCCGTATCGCGACAACATCATTAACGAAATGTCCGCGTTCGCCAAAGACGACTGGAAAATCTCGCGAAACCTCACGCTCAATCTGGGAGTCCGCTGGGAGTATTACGGCTCACCGTACGTGAAAGGCGGCTACGGCACCACGCCGCACGGGCTGGGCGATGGCTTGTTCGGCATCAACCGCACCGGAACCGGCAGTCTCTTTTCCAATTGGTTGATACCGGGCGCGCCGGTATTCCTCAGCGGATATGGAAACGTGGCTGCGGCCAGCGCGCTGCAATGTACGTCCGGCGTGGTTCAGGCGGGACTTCCAACCTCAAATTGCAACAAAGACTTCGTTACGGCGATCGACTTTTTCGGACCCGGCAGCCCGAATCCCGATGTCCGCGCCATTCCGGCCGATTACAAAGATTTTGGTCCCGCTGTGGGTTTTGCTTATCAGGCGCCATGGTTCGGAAGGAACACAACGATTCGCGGTGGTTATCAGATCAGCTATACCGACTCGCGCTCGCGAAGCACATCGACTTTGCCGGGTGGAACTCAGGCGGCGATCGGCAACAATCCAGGCTCGGCCTTCAATGTAACGGGCGCAACTCAATTGACGAACCGGTTTCCCAATCAATACCTCGATCTGAATTCCGTTGCGAGTATGGTTCCGGGTTTGCCGATCGGAACACCGGGAATCGGCGCATTGCCGTTGTACGCCAGAGCGAGTACGACGACGTACGGCTGGTCGCCCGGTTACGTCACGCCTTACGTTCAAAACTTCAACCTGTCGGTAACCACCAACGTGCGCCGCAACGCGACGGTCGATGTCCGTTATATCGGAACGCAGGCGCGAAAACTCCTCGGCGACATCGACATCAATACGAACGACATCTATTACAACAAAGAACTCTTCGACGCGCTGACCGTCGCCCGCAGTGGCGGCGACTCGCCGCTGCTGACTCAGATGTTCGCGGGCCTGAATTTCGGAAACGGCGTCATCGGTCAAGCCGTATCCGGCGCATCGGCTTTGCGGAACAGCACCGTGTTCAATCAGAACCTCATCAACGGAAACTTTATCGCTGTCGCCAACTCGCTGATCAGCGGCACCGGCGTGCCGACAACAGGATCCATGGCCAACACGAATCTGGGTGTGACTCCTGCAGACAGGCTGATCCGCAACGGCTGCGACCGGATTGCTTCGGGCCAATCCACGTTCAACGGAATCGCGCTCCGCTGTTTTCCGGAAAACTACCTGATTTCGAACCCTCAGTTGGGAACAGCGACGTATCGCGTGAATTCCGGTTCCACGAATTACCACTCGCTCCAGGCGCAGTTCACACTGCGTCCTACTCAAGGCTTCACGGTTCAGACCACATACACCTGGTCCAAGTCGATGACGCTTCCCGCCGACAGCAACACGAATCCACTCTATCGAAAGCAGGATTACGCGCTGGCCTACAGCAATATCCCACATGACGTCCGCACGAATGGAACTATGGAAATCCCGCTGGGTCCCGGCAAATTGTTCTTCGCGTCCAGTCATGGCCTGCTGGCGCGAATCATCGAACGCTGGCAGATCGGCGCCATCCTCAATATGTCGCAGGGACGGCCGGTCACACTGCTGGGAGGAGCCGGTCTCAATTACGGGAGCAGCGCGTCGTCAACAACTCCAAACATAGCAGCGGATGTGGTCGGTGATTTCAATATTAGAAAGGCCGATCTTTACTGGGATGGCGCAAACAACAGAGGCAGCCTTTTCGGGAAAGACAACCCGTTCTTCACGGTCACGGATCCCCAGTGTCCGGCGACGGGAACCGCACAGACGGCATATCCGGGCACGCTCTCCTGCACATTGACGGCGGTCGCGAAAGCGGTGCCTGCAAGTACACCCGGCGCCGTCCTGTATGGCGTGGATGCAAAGGGAAATCCGCGATATGGCGTGATCGTGCTCCAGAATCCCAAACCCGGGACTCAAGGTAATCTCGGCCAGTACTTTTTCCGGATGCCGGGTACGTGGCGCTTCGATGCCAATCTCAGCAAGAGTTTCAGGATTACCGAAACAAAATCCGTTCAATTCCGAATGGACGCCACAAATGTACTGAATCATCCGAATCCGCTTCCTACGTCGCCTGCCATTTCGATCAACAGCACCAGCGGAGATTTCGGATACCTGACGAACAACAAAACGGGAAACCGCCAGTTCCAGGCGCAACTGCGGCTGAATTTCTGAAGTGTACCGAAGAGTCTGAATAGTCGTGACTGCGCCTTTTGGCTACTTTTTTAATCGGGTTTTTCCAGCAGTTTGGCGCACGACTCGAATGAATGAATCCAATGCAGGCGAGTTGGCATCCCTGCGGTACGCGACGGCGTATTCGAGCGGAGGTACAGCATCACGAAACGGACGAAAGACAATTTCGGGCCATAGGTTCTTCATGCTTGGAGAACAGAAAGCGAGTCCCAGGCCTGCGGTCACCAGCGTGAGACTCGCGATGATGTTGTCGACTTCATGGACGACGTTCAGGCTGAACCCCGCATTGCGGCAAGTTGCCGTGATGAGGTCGTGCAAGCCAGGACTGACGCGCCGTGCAAACAAAATGAATGGTTGACCGGCCAGAGCGGCGAGAGGCGCGCGGCGGTATTTTGAAAGTGGATGGCCTTTCGGCATCGCAACCCACAATGGCTCGCGCTTGATGGTTTCGAGCGCAAGATTCGCATCGTTCAAATTGACGGGAAGACTCAGAAACCCGGCATCGATCTGTTTTTCCTGCAGAGCTTCAATTTGAAGCGCGGTATTCATGAATTTCAATTCGATGTGAACGCCCGGATACCGCTGGACAAACGCTCGCAACGTTTTGACCAGAATTTCATTCACTCCGCCCGGACCTGCAACCGACAGCCGCCCGATGGCTCCTTCGCGGACGCGCCCGGCCACACTGACAAAATGATCAACCTGCCGCAGGATCACTTGCGCTTCGCCGGCGATTCGTTTTCCGGCATCGGTAAGACGAACCTCCCGCTTTGTGCGTTCGAACAGCTTGACTCCCAGTTCCTCTTCGAGCTGCTGAATCTGCTGGCTCAGAGGAGGCTGGCTGATGCGCAGCCGGATGGCGGCCCGGCCGAAGTGCAGTTCTTCAGCGACGGCGAGGAGGTATCGTAAGTGCCGGAGTTCCATAATATGCCCTGCATCTTAATCGAAAGTATTTGCTTTGCGCCGCCCGCATCATTATTTTTTGTCAGCAATCATCAGAAAGGAGATGGTATGAAGTCCATCTCCCTTGGCGTGGGGGAACCGGCCAGCAGTAATGAGGCCGCGAAGCGGTGTACCGAACTGAACTGGACGGTGGGCCCGACGCTAATAAAAAGGAGCTCTCAATGAATCGGCGAACATTCGTTCAACAATCGGCGGCAGCAATTGTCGCAGGCGCTGCGTCAATGCCTGCTGCCAGGGCGCAGGCACAGCAGGCGAGCACGCTTCGGTTTTTTCCTGCCGGTTTCAAGCCGGCGAAGGTGGAGACATCGGGAGCGACGATCAATGTTGTTACCGGCGGAAGCGGTCCGGGTCTGCTTCTCCTTCACGGCGCTCCTTTCTCGCATATTTCATGGCGGCTGGTTGCGCCCGAGCTCGCGAAGGACTACTCGCTGGTGATACCCGACCTGCGCGGCTACGGTGACAGCAGCAAGCCGCCGGACGGTACGAATCATTCCAATTACTCGAAGCGCAACATGGCGCTTGACGGCGTAGAGGTCATGAAGCACTTCGGATTCACTTCATTTCCCGTGGTAGGCCATGACCGCGGCGGCCGCGTAGCGCATCGCATGGCGCTCGATCATCCCGCCACAGTCACGAAGATTGCCGTCCTCGATATCGTGCCGACCTGTTATCTGTACACGCACGTGACGATCGGTTTTGTTCAGGCCTACTTTCATTGGTTCAATTACCTTCGGGCCGCGCCCGGTCCCGAAAACGAACTGAAAGCGGCGAACGACGCCGCTGCTGCTCGCGCGACGACCGATGAGCAGAAGGAGTATGCGCGCGTGCAGGGAAATCCCGAAAACATCCACGGCATGTGCGAGGACTATCGTGCCGGCGCTTCCATCGATCTCGAACACGACAAGGCCGACATCGATAAAAAGAACAAGATCAAGGCCCCTCTTCTCACGCTCTGGGCGGAACGCGGACCGATGGCGCGTCTTTACGATGTGCTGTCGATCTGGAAAGATTTCGCCGTCAACGTGAGCGGCAAAGGATTGCCGGGCGGCCACAATCTTCAGGAAGACGTGCCGAACGATGTGCTGATCGAGGTTCGAAAATTCCTGAAGGGATAAAACTCTCGCGCGCCATGGAGCCGTCTATTTCACGCGTCCCACGTTGTAAATCACGACACCCAGCGCGTTGGCTATGACGACGGCGCTGATAATCTTTGCCGCGAATAAAAACCAGCTTTCCACCTCAATGATCGGAAAGATCGTCAAAGCGATGTAGAGCAGCGTCACCAGGAATCCGGATGCCGAGGCCGCTTTCAACCACAATGGCGCCCTTACTCCAAACCGGTCCATCGCAATTACGGGAATGGCGAACAGCACCAGATACGTCGTGCCATAGAAAACTCCGGCGGCATTATCCAGCAACTGAAAGGCTTCCTGTTCGCCCACACCGATCAGACTTGCCAGTCCGAAAGCGAGCGTAACCAGGCCGACAATGAGAATCGAGTTGACGGGCGTTTTGTAGCGCGTGTGAAGACGCGTGAACCACGCGGGCGACAGGCGATCCCATCCCGCGACCATCGGCAGGCGCGCGTTGCCTGTGAAGTAAATGCTCATCAACGCAATCTGTCTCGCGACCACGCCGAAAATCGTCAGCGACACAAGACTTGAAACCCAGCCAAACGATCCGAAGCCTATGCTTAGTACCTGCGGAATCGGACCGATGAGATCCACCTTGTCCGGGGGAACGAATGCCAGCACCGAACTCGTTCCCAGAATGAACATCAGCGCAATCACCGGCGCCGAAATCCAGACGGAACGGCCGATGTTCCGCGCCGGCGACCGCGTTTCTCCAGCGAGCATGGCAATGTATTCAAAGCCGGTGAGGGCGCCCAGCGCGAGTTTACTGAAGATGTTCAGCGTCAGAAGCGTCGGCGCCGGCATCGCCATCGCGAAAGGATGATATTCCTTCAGAGATCCGCGAATCAGACTGAAGAAAGGCAAACCGATGAGCGCGCCGAAGGTCGCAAGAAGCAATATGCCGCCGGCGTTATGCACCCACTTGCCGAGCGCCAGACCACGCACGGATGCGAGGATCAGTCCCACGACGAGCCCGATGCTCACCATCGTGAACATCGGTTTGCTGTTGTGCATCCATTGCGCGCTCGGACCGATGGCGTAAGCGATATTCTTTGTCACAATCAAGCCGATGCCCGACATCACGAGGATTCCGAATATCCAGAGGTTCCACGCGACCATGAACGCGATGAAGTCATTGAAGGCAAGCTTCGCCCACTGATAAAGACCGCCTTCCAGCGGCATCAGGCGATTGAGGAAAATCACAACTGCGGCGAGAGGAAGATAGAACGTGAGGATCGCAAGCAGCCAGAAAATGATTTGAGAATGACCGAGCTTCGCCGCAGTGCCGACCCAGATCGTTCCGACAACGAATACAACCTGCGTCAAAACAAGGTCGAACAAACCCAGTTCTTTGCCAAAAGCAGCGCTGCGCGATTCGACGTCCCGCTCGATGGCAGCGAGATCCGGCGGCGGCTTGTTTGTCATCGTGGAAGAACTACTGTGCGGTCCGGTCTTTGAAATCCAATTCGCGGCCGTCGGAAAAAATCACTTTTGTGCCGGGATCTCCCGATCCGATGTAGGCAACAGGCTCGCCGTTCTTCGCGGGACACAGAATGACCGTGATTTCATCCCCGGCTTTCAGAGATCGCCTGGTCCAACCCGCTCGCATCAGAATGCCGGGACTGTTCGTCTCGATGCCCCAATGAACAACTTTGCCGTTTTTGTCTTTGACGTCCATGTAGATCTGCGAATGAGGATTGGTCCACACGAATTCCGTCACGACTCCTTTGATCGGAACACGCGCCTGCTCATCGTATGCGGAATTTCCATGGTGCGCGAATGCGGAGGCGGATGACGAGAGAACAATTACCATCAGGAATCGTTTGCTCATGGTCATTCCTTGCCGGTTTTTCGGGCCGCCGGCTCGCGGATTCTCCGGTTGAATTCTTCCTCTTCCGATGCCACGCAAAACGATTCCGGAATTTCAACTCCGGGTTTCAACTTGATGAGCCGGGGTTCGGCCTCCCATGTTTTCGTATACGTTTTCGGATCGTTGATCGTCAGATTGAACTGAATGGTATTGCGATCGACACGCCGGTAACGCTCGATTGTGCGCATCTCGTCACTGTGCGGCTGGCCCTGCGCTCCAAGCCATGTCTTGTCGTTGAAGCCGGCGGTCTCGACGACGAGCGTGTCTCCCTCCCATCTGCCGGCGGAGTATCCGTACCATGTAGGATCCGGATCGGCGGGAAGTTTGCGTCCATCCATCCAGATTTCGCGAATCGTGTGCTGGCCTTCGAAAAACATCAGGATTCGTCCGGGAATCTGAATGATCTCGAACGGCCAGATCACGAAAAGGATTCTCGGAAACCCCATCGGGTCGCACTTCAGGATCGGATCGTTTCCTCCGGGCGCGGCTTTCGGACCATATCCCGGCTTGTTCGCGTCGTACTTTGCCTGTCCCCACTTCGTTAACGGAGGGAAATTGTCGCCCGGCCCCTGTCCCCCGCCACCCGGAGCCAATTGCCACACGCCGGATAAATCGTGCGGATCCTGGGCCGCCGCGAAGGGCGCGGCGATTAGAATCCCCAGCACCGCAACAACGCAGAACTCGAGAATTCGCATTGGAAAACCTCGGCGCGAGACTACCACGAGCTATCGAAAAGTGTCTCTGTGTTTCATCATCCCCTGATCAAACGTCCATCCTATTTCCGCGGAAAAAACGAAAATCGTGCAGGCGTAATAAAGCCAGAGAAAGAAGAACACAAGCGCGCTCAGGGCGCCGTAGATCGCGGTCGTTGTTTGCGCGTATTGCAGATAAATGCCGAACGCCCACTTGGAAATCTGAAAAAGCACGGTCGCCGTGCCGGATGCCACGACAAGTCCGGCGCGGCTGAGCGTTTCAGAAGGAGAAAACCGGTACAGGAACAGGAACAAGGCAAACGTCGATAACAAACCGACAGCCCAGCCCAGAAGAACAATCCAGGGATGGACATATTCTACAAACCACATCGTCGAGAGAAAGCTTTGAACCACATTGATGACGTACACCACGCCGATGATGACAAAGAACAGTAAGGAAGTACCGAACATCATCACCACTTCCATGACCTTGCCGTGAACCAGGCCGCGATGTTCGCGCCCGCCGAATATGCGATTCAGAACCAGACGCACCGAACCGAAGGTCGTGCTCGCGGCAAGAATGAATGCAATGAATCCGAAAAACCCCAGAGCGCCTCGCCGGGCCACGACAGCGGTAATGAAGTTGTCGAAGAGATCACTGGAATGAGGAACGAGATTGATCGATATGCGTCTGATCCAGGCCAGAGCCGTATCCGACTTCACAACGGTGTAGCTGAGCGCCGAAACCGTGAGCAGCGCAAAAGGAACGGAATAAAACAAGAGTCCGAACGCCAGACCGCTCGCCAGGAACGCACCGTCATCCTGGTAGAATTTTCGGAAAGCTCCCGCAATGATCTTGAACACGCTTATCGGCCGCGGCCTCCCGGAGGAGGTGTTCCCGCAAGCGGCGGTTTCGGGTAGATACCCAAACCATGAAATGAATTCGAATAGATCGTCTGATAACGAATTCCGTTTCCGTCCTTGTCCACCCATCCCATCGACTGCTGAAACAAGCCGGGCTGTGGGTAACCCTTGGGCACTGTGCCTTCCACGATGTAGAGCTTCTGTTCGTGCATGCCGATAAACGCGAATGTTCGAGACTGATCCGCATTGTTGGTGAGTTGCAGAAAATGACCCTCAACAAGATCCTGCCATTCCCAGTTGAGGCTGGTGAGTTTCGCGTCGCGTTGAAGAAGCTTGAAGGTCGCATACACGATGGCGCCGCGTTCGTCCTGTTTCCAGTATCCCGGACCGATCATCGGAGGCGCATTTTCACGGCACTGCTGGTTGCCCGGAGGACAGTTTTTTGCGCGCTCGATTCCCTGCTGTTCCAGACCCGTGTAGTCCACGACAGTCAGTGTGTAATGCTCGCGTCCCTTGTCCGCGCTGTACATGCGCGCGGGCAGCGTATATCCGAATTCGGATTTCCACGTGGACTCGCTGACCTTCGGCTGACCTGGAAAATCGATCTTGAAGCCGTCCTGTTTGCTCACATACAGCTCCCATTCCTGAGCGCTGACGAGACGTGCCATAGACAGAAGCAACGCCACCGCGAAAGCAATCCTGCGCATAAGTGTCCTCCTCCGGTATTCGGGACAGCGTAGGCGGCGTATCCACGATTTGCAACAAATGCTTCTTCGGCTTTCTACAATTCGTTCCGGCGCACGCCGGGGGTATAGAATCACGGAACATGAATTCACGAAACATCGCTCTTGTTCTACTCGGCATGGGAGTGCTCGCGTTGTTTGCCGCGGCGGCGCAGCCCGTCGCTCCGGTCATCACTGTCGAAACCCGGATGCCCGCGCCTTCGTGGGCACTTCTCGAGCGCCGCGTGCTCGATACCGGCGCTCCCGCAATGATCGAGTTTTACCGGAAGTATTACGACGATCGTGGACGCGTTCAATGTGTGCTGCGGTGGGGCGCAGACGACGGCCCGGACGACGCCTTCGAAAACTTCGCCGGCTGGCCCGAGTTTCATGCGCTCGGTGGAAGCGATGAGATCCTTCGGCTTTATCTCAAAGGCGTCGAAGGAATGATCCAGCAATACACCGAAGCGAAAACCACCGAGGTGCCTGCGGGCCGCGGCGGCATGTATTACAAGGAATTCAGTGCGCAGGCGGATTGGATGCATCACGGCGAAGGCCTGCGCGTCTTTAACCGCATGGGCCTCTCGGTTCCAGGCGATCCCAAATACAAAGAGCGAGTGCGCCGCTTCGCGGGTTTCTATATGGGCGAAGATCCTGAAGCGCAGAACTATGATCCTCAACACAAACTCATTCGCAGTTTGATCAACGGCAGCCGCGGCCCCATGCTGCGAAAGGCAACGGCTCTGGACTGGGTCGGCGATCCCTTCGATATTCACGACTTCTCACTCGGCCACAATGAGCGCAGCTTCGATGAAATGCTCGCGCACTACGCGGAATACGGCGATGTGGCCGGCGATTCATTCCTGAATCTTGTCGCCACCACCCTGCCTCTGGACGCGTATCTCGTCACCGGCGACGCGAAGTACAGAAAATGGATCGTGGATTACATGGATGCGTGGCTCGATCGCATGAAACGCAACAACGGCATTATTCCCAGCTTCGTGGATCTCGACGGAAAGATCGGCGGTGCGGCCGGCAAGTGGTGGGGCAATGCCTACGGCTGGGGCTTCAGTCCCGTGAACCCCGTAACGGGACGGCGCGAAAATCGGAATCGCATTCCGCGCGCTCTCGTGGGTTTCAATAACGCGCTCTTTGTCACCGGGGATCAGAAATACGTGGATGCGTGGCGAAACATGATCGATGCCGTCAACTCTCATGCGAGCACGGTCAACGGACGCACGCAGTATCCGACCATGTTCGGTCCCGGCGGATGGTATGGCTGGCAGCCGCAACCCTGGAATATAGGAACACTCGAAGTATGGTACTGGTCGATGAAGGCCGCGGACATGGAACGCGCAGGCAAAGATCCATGGATCGCATTCCTGCAGGGACAAAACTCAAGCTATCCGGAAACCGCCCTTCAGAAGGATCTGCAGACCATCCAGAACCGGCTCGCTCAGGTGAGAAGCGACAAATCCACGCCCGATCATCGCCTCGCCGACAATATGATGGATTTCAACCCTGTAGCTGTCGATTCGCTGATCCGCCTAATGCTGGGAGGAATGCCGCCTGGGCGTGATGGTGGCCTCCTGAACGCGCGCCTTCGATACTTCGATCCCGATCGCAAACGCGCGGGCCTTCCGGAAGATGTCGGAGCTTTGGTTTCCGAGATGACCGACACGCGTACCGTCGTGGCTTTCGTTAATTTGAATCCTGCTGCGGCGCGGCAATTCATCGTGCAGGGGGGCGCATACGGCGAACACCGCATCGAATCCGTTTCGGTGAACGGGAAGACGTCCAGTGTTGAGAAACCCAACTTCATGGTGAGGCTCGCGCCCGGAGCCGGCGCGAGCCTGACACTCACGATGAAACGTTATTCGGAAAAACCCACCGAACTGTTACCGCAGTGAAAATGGGGACGTGGGGTCAGACCCCTCGTCCCCTTTTTTATTTCGCGCGGCCTTTGAAACCCTGGGCAATCATCGGAATCGTAAAGATTTCGTCGAATCGCTGATTGTTCGCCACGCCGTATAGCGTCTTCTTGTCCTTCCCGCTGAATGCGACCGTAATGAAATTGAGCGGCGTCGGTATTACGCCGAGCGCTTTGCCGTCGGGCGCAATAACGTGAACACCGTCTGCCGCGGTCGTATAGACGCGGCCGGCGCCGTCGACGGTGCTGCCGTCGGCTGCATTGTCGAGCATTACAAACTGGCGCTGATTGGCGAGTGAACCATCCGGCTTCACGTCGAAGGCAACGAGGCCGCGAGTGGTGACGTAGAGCGTCTTCTCATCGGGACTCAGGATGATCCCGTTCGTGCCCAGATTATCGCCGTACTTCGTGACGACGCCTTTCGGGTTCGCATAAAAAAGACCGCCCATGGTGAAGTACACACCGCCCTTGCTGTCGGCCGTGAGATCGTTGATCACACCGCCGATGCAATCGATCGGATCGCCGTTGAACATCGTCGCGAATGCCTGCTTCTTCGGCGCGAGTTGCCACACGGATGCAGGCAGTCCTCTCTCCACGACGAACAACGCGCCTTTCTTGTTCATCGAGAGCGCGCCACCGGTGTTGGTGTCCTTGTAAGGAAACGAGACCTTTCCATCGACGTCGATTTCCATCACATCGCTGTTCGTGTTCTGCGCTGCGAGAATACCGCCATGCTTCGATGCGATGATGCCGTCGGCGTTGTTACCAGTTCCGGTCCAGATGGATTTCCATTTCTGTCCTGCCGCAATAACTCCCGGAATTCCCTTTACGTCGTAATCCCGCGGCGCCGGCGGTCCCGCGGCCACATTCGCAGCCGGAGCTCCGCGGCCCGCAGCCCCACCGCGAGCGTCTCCGCCGGGCGCAGCTCCTCCCGGACCACGCCCACCACCTCCACCACCCGCGCCGCGCTGCGGAGGCGGAACTTTACATTTCGCAATTTGCGCCGGATATCCGGCGTCCTGAGGCGCCTGCACGCCCGGCCCTCGCTGCGGCGCAGCCGGTGTCGGGGCCTGACCCAAAACGAACATTGCACCAAGAGAACAACATGTTGCGATCCACATTCCCCTCGACTTCATGAATACTCTCCTTTGGAAATTGGCGAACATTATGCCGCAAAACTCGCGTTACATCGAAACATGGAATTGACTTGAGCAAAGAATGATAATTGCGTCCAAATCGCTCTGCTGGAGGCATATGTTCAAGCGTATGTTTTCTCGCCTCATCGTCCTGATGCTGATCGCGACGTGCGTGTGCCGTCATGCCGGCGCGAAGTTCGCTCGGGCACAAACTGAGAACGTCCCCATAGAACGCGTGCTTCAGAATCTGGAGCGCAGGGCGGAGGAAAAACCCAAAGACTTTAGCGTGCGTATGAACCTGGGTCGAGTACACGCAATGGCCTATGCATCCAAGTCTGAGACGTTCGAAGTGCACCAAAACACGAATGAACCATCCTTTGGCCCATTCGGTGGGCAGTTCAACATCCTCCGAATAAAACAGGCGCCGGATGCCCAGAAGCTGAGATTGGCAAGAGAACATCTGGCAAAAGCGATTCAAAACTACGAAGCTGCAATCGCCATCAAGCCTTCGAGTCTGGTTGCCAAACTCGGACGCGCATGGTGCCTCGATCAATCGGGTGACCGGCAACGCGCCCGCGCCGCCTATCGCGAGATACTCAAAGAACAACAGGGCAAAGAAACCAGTAGAGACTTGCCAGAGCTGCAGAATCTTACGCCGTTGACGGAGGAAGTTGCTGGTTATCTCATTCGGTTGCTCGACCCCGTCAAGGATGCGGCGGAAATCGGAAACGTTCAAGCACGAGTGGCCAAAGTCAGAGCAATTATGGCGACTCGTCCAATAACTCCAATTGCGATTCCGCTCAAAGATCAGTTAAGCGTTAACGATCTTGTTGAACGAAATTCTCCGGTCGTGTTTGATGCGGATGGGAGTGGACTACCCAAACGATGGACCTGGATTTCTACGCAAGCCGGATGGCTTGTTTTCGATAAATCCGGGCGCAAGGAAATTACTTCTGCCCTTGAGCTGTTCGGCAACGTCACGTTTTGGCTGTTCTGGGACAACGGATATCAGGCCCTGGCCGCGCTTGATGACGACGGCGATGGAGAACTTCGTGGGACGGAGTTGGATGGATTGGCGATCTGGCGTGACGCCAACAGAAATGGCATCGCCGATCCTGGTGAAGTCAGGACGCTTGCAGAGTGGCACATCAAGGGGCTTTCGTTGCAATTCGAGCAGCTTGATGACGATCCCAGTGCCTGGTCACAAGAGGGAGTGGTCTTCGAGGACGGTACGATCCGTCCTACATTCGACCTCCTTCTTTATCCGCGATAGGTTTTGCCGAACGATACAGAATCGAACACAGATGCCCTTTTCAGGGAGCGAAATGGGCTTTGGCCCGCTTGTAATGCTAAGATGCCCACACACTTTCATCATAAGGTGACAACAGCATGAGAGCAGTTCGAGTTTTGACGATGCTGCCGGCGGCAGGATTCGCAATGGCTTTATGGATGAACGCGCAGACGGCGCCCGACATTACATTACCTGCGGGTGATGCCAATCGCGGGAAAGCGATTTTCGAAAGCAGCAAAGGCAACTGTCTGAGCTGCCACCGGGTCAATGGGAATGGCTCGCTGTATGGACCGGATCTCAGCACGATCGGCGCGCCACCCCGTGGAGGCGGAGCCGGACGTGGCGGCCCGGGGGGCGGAGCCGGTGGACGCGGCGGTCAGCCTGCGCCGCCGCCAAGCGGCCCCACCGCACAGCAATTCGCGCAATCCATCCTCGATCCCAACGCTTTGGTTGCTCCGCAAAACCGTTACGTGCGGCTGACGATGAAAGATGGAAAAACCGAATGGGGCAAACTTCTCAGCATCGATACATTCGGAATTCAGATTTTCACTTCGAATGAAAAGCTCGAAAACGTTTCGAAGGCAAACGTCCGGGATATGACGATGGCGTCCCCGATGCCGTCGTATCGCGACAAACTCTCGACTCAGGAACTGGCTGACGTGATCGGCTACCTGATGTCTCTGAAATGACATCAAGGCAAACCAAGGACGCCTTATGAAAATGCGCGCTGCACTGACACTGATCGTTTTCGCCGCGGTTTCCGTTCAGGCTCAGGTGACATTCGACCGGCTTCTGCACACCGACCGCGAACCGCAAAACTGGTTGACGTACTCGGGCAACATCATGGGACAGCGTTACAGTCTCCTCTCCCAGATCACGCCCGCCAACGTCAAGAATCTCGAACTGCAGTGGGTGTGGCAGGCGAAGTCGCTGGAAAAATTCGAAACGACGGCACTCGTGGTGGACGGTATCCTTTATACGATCCAGGCTCCGAACAATACCGCCACCGCCGATGGAAATACTCAGGTGGTCGCGCTCGATGCGGCCACAGGCCGCCAGTTCTGGACGTTTCGTTACGACATCCCGCAGACCGCGCGCGCATGCTGCGGCCGCGTGAATCGCGGACTTGCGATCCTCGGCGACACGCTCTACATGTCCACGTTGAATTCACATCTCATTGCGATCAACGCCAAGATCGGCACGTTGATCTGGGACACCACGGTCACGACGACGACCGGTTATCCGATGACTCACGCTCCGCTGGTGGTCAAAGACAAGATCATCGTCGGAACCGCAGGCGGCGATGGACCGATACGCGCATTCCTCGCAGCATACGATGCAAAAACCGGAAAAGAAGTCTGGCGCTTTTATCCGATTCCGGGACCGGGCGAGCCCGGCAACGAAACATGGTCCGGTGAATCGTGGAAAACCGGCGGCGCCGCGATCTGGAACACCGGCGCGTATGATCCCGAAACGAATCTGACGTTCTGGGGCACCGGCAATCCCGCACCCGACACGAACGGCAACGTTCGTCTCGGCGACAACCTTTATTCGGATTCCGTCCTCGCGCTCGATGCCGATACCGGCAAGCTGAAGTGGTACTACCAATTCACGCCACACGATGAAATGGATTACGACTCCACTCAGGTTCCCGTCCTCGCCGACATTGAAGTCAAGGGCAAGATGCGGAAAGCCATGCTGTGGGCCAATCGCAACGGCGTGATGTACGTGCTCGATCGCACCAACGGCGAGTTCATTCAAGGCAGGCCGTTCGTGAAGGTCAACTGGATGGACGGCTTCGATGGAAAAGGCCGGCCTATCCGGGTTCAAGGCAAGGTTCCCATCGGCAGCGGCGGCGACGGCACGCCGATCAT
>CAZWGA010000005.1:104463-162438 GCA_964633285.1 uncultured Solibacteraceae bacterium
AACACATGCAGAAAAAGTGGGAATTCAAGATGACGGACATAACGTTGGCCGGAGTTCTTTCCACCGCAACAGATCTTGTCTTCAGCGGAGGGCGCGAAGGTTACTTCTTCGCGCTTGATGGACGCACCGGCGCGTTGTTGTGGAAAGTCGCGCTGGGCGGCCAGGTCAACAGCGGTCCGATGAGTTATTCGGTGAACGGACGGCAATACATTGCGGTTGCCGCCGGCACATCGCTGTTTTCTTTCGCGCTCCGGCAGTAATGAACAGAACTTTCTTTATCGTCTTCACGTGCGTTCTATGCTTCGAATTGCCGAGCGCGCGAGCAGCCGACACCTGGCCCGCTCGATACACCGACGCGGAATTCTGGCGCATGGTCACGGATTTTTCCGAACCCGGAGGCGCCTTTCCGTATGAGAACTTTGTCTCGAACGAGGTTTCTTATCAGGACGTCATTCCCGAGCTGAAGCGTCTTGTAAAAACGGGTGGTGCGTACATTGGCGTGGCGACGGAGCAAAACTTCACGTACATCGCCGCGCTTCAGCCCAAAGTCGCGTTCGTCCTCGATATCCGCCGGCAGAACATGATTGAGCTCCTCATGTATAAAGCCCTGTTCGAAATGTCTTCGAACCGTGTTGAATTTGTGTCGCGGCTGTTTTCCCGGCCTAAACCGGCAGGATTAACGGAAACCGCATCCGCTGAGGAGATCTTCAGGGCTTTCGAACCCGTCAGCGGGAATTCCACAATGTTCAAGGAAACGCTTCAGGCCATCAGGGATCGGCTGGTCCGGCAGCATCAATTCAAACTCATCGGCGACGACGAACAGAAAATCGAATACATCTTCAATGTATTCCTGCGTGGCGGCCCGCGAATGGACTATTCATACGCCAGCTCGAGTCCCAACAATCAGGTTCCGAGTTATTACAACTTGATGGTCACGACCGACGGACGCGGAAGAAACTGGGCTTATCTCGAAACCGAAGAACGCTACAAGTACGTACGCGAGATGCAAATGAAGAACCTGATTGTGCCGCTGGTGGCGGATTTCGGCGGGCCCAAAACGATCAAGAGGATTGCACAGTATCTGAAGGACCACGGCGCAACGGTATCGGTATTCTACGTTTCGAATGTGGAAGATTATCTGAGCGCAACGTGGGCGAGCTGGAAATCGAATCTCGCGTCGCTGCCCGCGGACGATTCCACGCTTCTTGTTCGCTTCGTCCCTGTTTCAAGCAGCGTGCTGGGCCGTATCAAGGATGTTCCCGACCGCTGGCCCGGCCAGTACTGGCACTGAGCCGTTACTTCGTCAGCCTCACGATAATTTCCCACGTCGGCGGACCATCGATCTTCAAGGGCGCTTTCAGCAGATCCGTTGTTCCGTAAACAATCGATTTGAGCTGATACCCGGCGGGCACATTGCGCGGCGCGACGCTGTACTCGCCGTCCTTCAGCGTGAACAGGATCACTCCACTGTTCACCATCATCGCCACCGTGGATCGTCCGCCGGCATCCCTGGCTTCCAATGTGATGGAGGGAGAAGCATTCGCATCGCCTTCCACAAGGATGTGTCCGGACACGACAAACTCGCGTGGATAGTTGATGACGACATCGTTCACATCGGCGTTGCGAACCGTTACCGGAGATCCCGCTGAAAGGCCGCTCAGGCTCAGGCGCGCGACGTAACTGCCAGGAATGATTTTCGAAAAAGCAAACGAACCGTCGGTATTCACCGGGGCTTCAATGGAGCTGAGAATGGGACTCATGAGAACAACACGCACTCCCTGCGTGGTTAGAAGTCCAACAACTCTTCCACGGACATTCACGGGCGTGACTGCCGACGCATCGAGCGTGACTCGCAACTCGCCGGCATCACCCGCAGCAACGCGAAGAGAATTCTTCAGAAGATCGGTCGTTCCATATGAAAAGGCGGCCAGTCTGTAACCCGGAGGAATGCTCGCCGGGAGGACACTAATCTGGCGCTCGCCCTGGGGCAGCGAAATCGTGAAGGAACCGTCGGGCTGAGGACTCATAGGAAGAGTCGAACCGGAGCCGGGAATACCGGCCACCGGAGCCAAAGCGAAAGCGGCGCGGGGCATCGGCACATTGCCCTGCACGATGATTCGACCGCTGATTTCTTTCGGTTCCGCGATGCGGATCGCAAAATTCGACACATCGTTAGCGCCGACCGTCAGAGCTGTAGGCGGCGAAACAGCACCGGGAGTCAGAGCAAATGCAGTGTAGGCGCCCGGAAGCACTCTCGAAAACTCAAAGGATCCATCTGCATTCGCCGGCACCGTCAACGCTTCAGCCGACGCGGCGCCGTTGATCGTGACACTCGCCGCAGCGCCTGTCCCGTTGCCTGACGTGACGCGCCCGCTAACTCTCACCCATGGGGGCGGTGAGGAAACCCCAAGCGTGATTTCAATCTCGGAGCCGGATGCGATTTTCAATGGCTGCTTAAGGCCGTCTGTTGTTCCCGATATCACCGACTTCAGGCTGTAGCCGCGCGGAAGACCGCTGGACGAAACACGATAATCGCCGGGAGTGATTGTCGTAGAGAATGAACCGGTAACCGTGAGATTGATGGGAGTAGACTGCGGTTCGGGCCCATCGGCCCTGGTGAGGATGAGTTGAAAACGAGGACGTGGCCCGCCGTCTTCAACAGTCATCGTTCCGCGGACCGCAACACGATTCGGCACTACAACGCGCAGGCCGGTGATGTCTTTGTCTGCGACCACAAGCGGCATCGGCTCCATCGTGACCATGGGCCCAATCACCACTTGATACGTCCCCGGCCTGACGCCGGTAAACTCGAACGCCCCGCCCGTACCGATGTCGGTGACTTTTGGCGTTGCTCCACCTCTCAGCAAAACCCGATCGGCGCCGGCAACGCGATCCGGTTCCTGATTGTCCTCGCGAACAACAGTACCGCTCACTTTGAACGCCGGATCCTGCGCCACAAGCAGAAGAGCGAGCCACAGAGCCTTGACCATGATGCGCGATTCTAACACTGAACAATTGTGACGCTTGAAAGAGTGTCACAAGTCTCCACTCTGCCCGAGTTGTCCACTCTATCCTCATGTACGTGAGAAAAGAGCAACGGCTTTCAATTTGCCTCAACGAGTTCTCTTGTGTAACCTGCTCGGATTTCCGTCAATGGAATACCTGATCGTTCTCATTATCCTTGGAGTTCTCGGAGGGCCGTGGATCTACGCTGCCCTGATTCAGGCCAGACTCCGCAAACAATTGTTCGCGCTCCAATCGCGAATCGCAATCCTCGAAGCGCTGCCTCGCAAGCAAGTTCCCGAACCTGCCGCGCCGACGCTGAAACACGATGTGCCGGTTGCCAGCAGCACGACAGCCACCGAGACAGCCAAACTGCCCTCCCCAGTTGCGGCTGAGGAGAAGAGACATGAACCCATTCCTCCGTATACGGCCAAGAAAAAAGCCGCGAGTCTGGAAGAAATTCTCGGCACTCAATGGCTCAACAAAATCGGTGTAATCGCTGTCGTTATCGGAATTGCATTGTTCCTGGCCTACGAGATGCGTGAGCTTGGACCTGGCGGAAAGATTTTCATTGGCTTCGCTGCGAGCGCATCGCTGTTGGGCAGCGGGGTTTTCTATGAGCGCCGTCAACGTTACCGCATTCTCGCTCGCGCCGCGGTGGGCGGCGGCTGGGCATTGACATTCTTCACGACCTACGCAATGCACCATGTTGCCGCGTCGAGAATTATTTCATCGCAGGTTCTGGATCTCGTTCTCATGATCATCGTGGGAGCAGCCATGGTGATCCATACGCTCCGATACGACTCTCAAGTTGTCACCGCCCTCGCGTTTCTTCTGGCTTCTTCCACCGTGGCCATCAGTCACGACAACATCTTCAGTCTTACCGCGAATGCGATACTGGCCGCCGGACTTGCTGTTGTCATCGTTCGAAAACGCTGGTTCGAGCTCGAAGTATTCGGAATTCTGACGATATTCCTGAACCACTTCTTCTGGTTGGTTTCCACAAAAGACCGGCCGCTCTTGGCAAGCACGGCGTTGCTGCTCGTCTACTGGGCCGTGTTTCGCACAGCATACGTCACGCGGCACGTTAAAACCGGGGCTGAAGAGCGGATCTCAACGGTTGCTGCGCTGCTGAATTCTTCGATGCTGCTCGGATTGATGCGATATCAATCGTTCCGGCCGGAGCTCGCCTTCTTTGCGCTGCTGGGGCTGGGAATCATCGAGCTTGGACTGGGACAATTGCCTCTCGTCCGGCGGCGCCGCGAAGCTTTTATCGTGCTCTCGGCACTTGGGGCGACACTGGCCGTAGCAGCGATTCCCTTCCGGTATTCACAAGCGCCGCTCTCGATGTTGTGGCTCGTGGAAGTCGAAGCATTTTTCATTGCAGGCGTTCTGCTGCGGGAAATCCTGTTTTGCCGATTCGGTGTGATCGCCTCAATCGCTGTCGCGATTCAGATGGTGAGCATGGATGCGGCGCGCATCTGCGGAATGCGATGGAATGCAGCGGATGTTTCCAGCCAGCCGCGGCTTGCCGTGCTGTTTACCGTCGCCGCATCGATCTTTTATCTGAACGCTCATTGGAAGCGCAGCCGCTGGACGCAATCCGCCGCCAATTCTCTTGATGCTTTCGGATATCGCCTGGTCTCCTGGTGGGCCAGCCTGCTTCTGGCTCTGGCAGCGTGGCTTCTCTTTTCGGAATCGTGGACTGCAGTGGGATGGGCCGTGTTGTGTCTCGCCGTAGCTCTGGTGGCGCGCCGGCTTGCCATACCCGACATGCAGTTTCAGGCATGTGCCATCGCGGCGTTTACGGTTGTACGCGCATTGAAGATAAACATCGCAGACTCAGGCACGACACATGGCATCACAATGCGCCTGATGACGGTTCCATTCATTGCTTTGCTCCTTTACGTATTCTCCGAGCACGCCGAGTTTCCAGCATTCATCGAGTGGAAACTTCTCCAGGCGTTCTCATGGTCGGCCACAACCCTTGCGACGCTCCTGATCTGGTATGAGCTTCAGCCCCTGAGTGTCGCCCTTGGTTGGATGCTTGCGGGTATGGTGCTGTTTGAACTCGGCATCAGTCGCAACAATCTTCACTTACGGCTCCAGGCTTATGTGGCGCTGACCTTCAGTTTCCTGCGAGTTTTCATCGTGAATCTGAATGCGGATAGCGCGGCAGCCCAGATCAGCCCTCGGCTTTATGCAAGCGCGCCGCTGGTCCTCGCATATTTTTACGTGTATCGGCGGCTCCAGACGGCAGGCGGCAAGTCACTGGATCGGGACCGCTCCTGTTTCGCGCCGCAAACGTTCAGCTTTCTCGGAACCTTGACCATTGCCGCGTTGATGCGCTTCGAAATGGACTCGGACTGGGTCATTGCTGCGTGGTCTTTACTTGCTTTCGTCCTCGTCGTCGCGGCATGGAAGGGAAAAGAAGTCACGCTCCTGCATCAGGCCTTTGTCACCGGGCTTCTCATCCTTTTTCGCGGCGTGCTGCACAATTTTTACGAACGAAGCTATTTCCCCGCCCCGCTCTCGCGTAGTCCGTTCCTTTGTGTTGGCGTCAGCGCCGCACTGTTGGTGGCCGCAATGCACTTTTCATTTCGGCTGCGACTCGATCAGAGGTTCAGCCGCTATCGTCCCGAGCAATTTTTCTTTTTCGTTCCATTTATTCTGATCACCCTGCTGCTCGCATTTGAAATGCCTGGCGGATTGATCACAGTGAGCTGGGTGCTCGAAGGCGTCATCGTGTTTCTTTTCGCGCTCTGGATCAAGGAACGGACATTCAGGCTTACCGGTTTGGGTCTATTGCTTGTTTCGGTCGGCAAGATCGTCTTGATCGATGTCTGGGGACTCGGTCCGCGCGACCGGTACCTGAGCTTCATCGTCCTCGGTTCCGGGTTGCTTCTGGTTTCTTTTTTGTACACCCGTCATCGTGAATCGTTGAGGCAATACCTATGAGAATGCGTTTGCTCTTCATGTCGATTGTGGTTATTGGATTGGCGGCCCTTGTAACTGCGGAAAAGAGGAAGCCGCAATCCACAGTCGGACCCAATGCATTCTTATACCTTGTGGCCGATACCGAGCACGAGATCACCCGCCTGCCCGTCGTGTTCACCAGACTGTCGGATGAGGAAGAAATCATGATCGGCGGCGCCCTTTCGAGTGCGATTCAGACGCAGCATTCGGCCGAGGACGATCGTATTGAATCGTACATCGCACAGGTCGGCACACGTGTCGCTGCCCACGCGCATCGGAAATTGCCGTATCGCTTTCACTACATACCCGACATGGGCTTCGTGAACGGTTTTGCCTTGCCCGGCGGCCACGTCTACATTGGCGCGGGTCTCATGGCTCTGATGGGAACCGAAGACGAACTGGCATCCGTTCTCGGGCATGAAATCGAACACATCGATCACTATCATTGTGCGGAGCGCGCTCAGTTGGAATCTGCTCTGCGAAAGGTGCCGTTGGGTGGCGCGGTTGCCATTCCGCTGATCGTCTTCGAGGTTGGATACAGCAAGACCCAGGAGCTTGAGGCGGACCGCGAAGGCACCATACTCTCAACCTCAGCTTCTTATTCCCCCGAGGGCTCGATTCGAATATTCGAATCATTTGATCGTGTGGAACAGGAACATGCTGCTCGGAAAACTCCGCGGCGACGGCCGGCAAATCCCGCCGAGGAGATTTCAGAAGTAGCGCATCAAACCTTGAGCGATTACTTCCGTACACATCCGCCTTCAAACGAACGAATCGCCCAGATCCGAAGCCTGATCGCAGCCGGAACCCTCGCGGACTCTGCGCCTCGACACTCACTCCAATTTGACTATGTGTTCCTCACGCGTCGCGCAGCGCAGCGGTTATCAGCCCGGGATTACCAAGAAGCCTCGGAGTTGGCCGCGCGGTCTGTTGCATCCAGGCCGGATCAACCCCAGGCGCTTAGCATCCTGGGACAAGCAAAACTTGCCCTGGGTGATTATGAGACCGCGAAAAGGTTGTACGGCCAGTTAGTCGATAAGAATCCGGCGGAGGCTGCCGAGATTGCAACGCTGGGTCATCGACTCGCAAGTCAAGCTGTCGAGTCTCGAAAATATGACGATGCAATCCGGCTCGCGCGGCAAACGTTGGAATTACAACCAAACAAGCCTGAGGTTCTTGCAACGCTCGGAATCGCACAAATAGAACTGCTCGATTTTGATGGCGCCCTCATCACAGGCCGCAAATTAACGAAACTGTACCATCAGGCCGATGCCCTCGTTGCCCACGCCAATTCCGGGGCCGCGGCAGCGCTGGCCGCTCATGACTACACACGCGCTGCACACTTTTCGGAATTGTCGCTGAACCTGCAGCCCATGCAGACTGACGCTTTGACCACTTTGGCAACAGCGCAGTTTGCATCGGCGAACTTTCGAGCTGCGGCAGAGACCTATCGAAAGATCTTTGCACGGGGCGCGTTTTCGATCGATTTGCTCCATGGATATGCCGAAACCCTGGGTACTCTTAAGCCCGCCGGCACTGGAATTCGGCAGCTCGAGGCATTGCTGATGCGATTTCAATCGGAGCACCGCGTATCGCAATATGCATTGGACATCGGCGTGGAATTGGATGGCTTGCGGTTGATGTCAGGCGAAAAAGAGGCGGCTAGAGATACCTCGGCTGTTTCACCGGAACTGATGGGCCGCAAAGGACACTGGTATTACCGTGCAGGCGACTACAGGAATGCATCCATACTTCTCTCGAACGCCACCAGACAACGCCCGGACGATCTGGTCCTCCAACGGGACCTCGCGTGGGTGGAGCTTGAGCAACAACAGTGGAACGTCGCAGTCCAGCGGTTCACAGCTCCCTCGGCTGGCCGCGCCGTCGGTTACTGGAAATCAGGCAGGACACAACAAGCCGTGGAAGACTTCGACATCGTGCTGAAGGAAACGCCGGAGTGGTCGAACTCTGCCTGGGTCAGCGCGCTCTTTTCCCCGCTTGTTTCGCAAACGATGCGCGACATCGCGGCTGAACACAACAGACAGCTCCAACAGAAGAAACAAAAACCCTCTCGACGATGAGGAGAGTTTTGCGGTCCCAGACTGCCGTTACCGCATCAATGCTTCAGCGTGGCTTGCCAGTTCAGGAAGATCGCCACAGGCGGCGGGTTCTGGTCCTGCATCCGTGTAAGAAAGAGAAAGCGCTTGCCGTCGGCGGTCACGTCGTATTGCTGGCGCAAAGTGGCAAGAATGTCGGCGCCGATGACCGTCGAGGTCTCGAACAACGCCACCGGCGGTTTCACATCAAGCTTGCTGCCCCCGCTCACGGACACCGACATCAGCTTATTGTCGGGAGCGATATAGAAAATCTCCCTGCCGTCACGGCTCCAGCGGGCCTTCGTTCCGCCCATGGTCGAAATCTGGATCTTGTTTTCATTCGACGGAAAAGCCTGCGCGTAAACTTCAAAACGTCCGGATTCGTTGGATGCGTATGTGATAAAGCGGCCGTTGGGAGAAAAGCGCGATTCGACTTCAATAAAACGGGGCGTTTCCGTGACCGCGTGCGACTTGCGATCTTCGAACGTGTACACCCAGATGTCGCTGAGGCCTTTGTCGTAGATGATGTACTTACCATCGCGGGACCAATCGTCGGGATACATCGTCGTGTCCCGGGCGAAGAGTTCTTCTTCTTTGTCACCACCATTAAGTGCTCTTCGAACAAAAGTCAGATGTAGGTCCGATGCGTAAACGATCTTGGCGGCATCCGGGGACCACAGAGGTTTCATTTCAAAGCCCGGATCGGATGTCACCCGCGTGAATATGCCGCGCGCCAGTTCGAGAATCCAGATGTCCTGATTGTTGTTGACGTTTCTCTGAAACGCGACCTGTTTTCCGTCCGGAGAGAACTCGGGATTGTAATAATCACCGGGCTCGCCGATTCTACCGAGCAGCTTTCCTGAACGATCGAACCAGCCAAACTGCGTATTTCCGGTCGAGTCTCCGGTGCGAAATGCGATGGTTCCATTGTTCGCAACCGAGAATGCGGCGATCCCGGAAGTGAGCGTGTGCCGTATATTCTCGACCAGTGGCGACGAGGTGGCCGCAAGTTCAAGGCTCTTCACATCGAAGGATTGGGCGACCAGCGTGGAATCGCGCACGTACAGCAGATATCCGGGGCTTGCGTACTCTGCCTTGGAATTGACTTCCAGCAAATGCCGGACTTCTTTTGAATCCAGCGAACCAACCGAAATGAAGCTATGAGCGGAGTTGTTGCCTTGCGCGAGAAACACAAAATGACGGCCATCCGGAAGGAAGTGGGGATACAAATGCCGTCCTTCATTTCTGGATTTGTCGAGTTGCAGCAATTGCTGGGGCTGTCCGCCTGTTGCGGGCACGCGCCACATGATGTTGGTTGCGAAAATAATGGAATCATCCGATCCCCAGCTTCCTTCACGGGGAACGCCATCGATGTCGCAAATCACCTGCGGAGCGCCGCCTGCCGGATCGATTTTTCTGAGCTTGTTTTGTGAAAAGAAGGCGATGAAGCGGCCATCCGGCGACCAGAAAGGTTGTTCGGCGTCCTGTGTTCCGTTCAACATTTGCGCGGCGTCACGGTCGAGAGATCGCAGAAAGAGAAATTGCCGTCCGTCTTTCAGATTCGCGCCCAAAACGATGCGGCGGCCATCGGGCGAAAGGGTCGGCCATGGCGCTCCACCGGACGTCACCGTGAATATCGAGTCCGAGGGAGGAATAAGCGATAACCGCATCGGAAGAGTTTCCGGAACGGGCACGCGAACATAAAAGATGACAAGTGCTACGAGAGCGAGCGTCAAAACCGCGGTGGCTGCCATCCACAGCTTTACTTTTGAACTCGAAGACTTCGACAGAACGGCCGATGCAACCGAAGGCCCGCCTTCAGCAACCCATTTCAATTCCCGCATGAGGTCGCTTGCGGTCTGCCAGCGTTCGTCCGTTTCCTTTGCCAGGCATCGGCTGATGATGTGATCCAGCGCGGGCGGCGAGTCCTTACGCAGCGCCGATGGCGTCTTCGGCACGCTTGAAACAATTGCAGAGATCAGCGTGACCTGACTTTTACCCTCGAATGCAGTCCGGCCCGTGATCATCTCGTAGAGCACAGCGCCGAACGAGAAGATGTCCGCGCGCGCGTCGGCATCCTCACCTTCGAGTTGTTCCGGCGGCATGTACTGAAGTGTTCCCAGTATCGTGCCTCGCACCGTGAGCGGCCCCGCCGTCGGCGCCTCTCCCTCCGGGAGAGGCCGCGGCGATGCCGCGGGTGAGGGCCCCATTTTGGCCAACCCAAAATCGAGCAGCTTTGCTCCGGACGCCGTAATCATGATGTTCCCGGGCTTCAGGTCCCGATGAACAATTCCCAACCGATGCGCTTTATCGAGGCCGTCCGGTACTTCGATGGCGTATCGAAGCGCCTGATCGATGGGAAGCGGCCCCTTCTTCAATCGTGATGCGAGACTCTCTCCTTCGAGATACTCCATCACGATAAAATCAACGCCGTCCTGACTACCGACATCGAACAATGTGCAGATGTGAGGATGGTTCAGGCTGGAAATCGTGCGCGCTTCCCGCTCGAAACGCTCTCGCATTTCGGGGTTGGCGAGATGCCCGGGCAATACCTTTACAGCGACAATCCGGTCGAGCCGCGTGTCGCGGGCTCGATAAACTTCGCCCATTCCACCGGCGCCAAGCGAGGCCTGGATTTCGTAATGTCCGAGTTTTTTGCCGATCATGGCGGGCGCTATCTTACTGTGATGCCTTCAACGCCGCCTAGTTTTCGCAGCAACTCGACGGTGCTCTCATGAGGAACCGGAAGCTGGCCAAAGACGGCCTTTCCCATGGCGACATCCAGCGGCGTGTGCCCTTGTTTCGTTTTGGCGTTCAGTTCCGCTCCATGGTCCACGAGAAACTGAACGATCGTATCCGCGCCTCGCGACGCGGCGCCGTGAAGCGCAGTCTCGCCTTTGGAGTTCGCTTCATGAATATCGAGACCCGCATTCATGGCGACTTTCAATGCTTCCAACGCTTCGCCTTCGGCGCCGCGCGTGTTCTTATCGCGATACCCGACGCCCGCCGCAAACATCAACGGGTTTCTGCCGTCTTTCGTTGTCAGCCGGGCATCGGCTCCTTTTGCGAGCAGGAGCTTCATGACTTCGGCGTCACCGGCTCTTGCGGCGCGCATCAGAGGAGTTGTTCCGGGGCCAAGCGTAGTATCACCTGCGTCCATCCCGCTTCGGCCGGGAAGGGGGGCCGTTAGCGCGACGTCGAGTTTCGCGCCGCGATCGATCAGTTGTTTCACGATGTCCATGCTCGGCAAGGCATCTTCCCCTTTTCGGTTCGGAAGCGTGGACCAGTCTTCATTTCGAATATCGACGATGGCATACAGCGCCGTACGGCCGTATCCTCCGGCCACATTGGGATCGGCGCCGCGATCGATCAGGAATCTGGCCAACGAGTACTGCTTGTTCATGATCGCGACAACCAGTGCCGTCGTGTTATCCACATCGCCGTAATTGATATCGACACCGGCATCGAGCATCGCGCGCGCAGACTCGATGTCTCCTTCACGCGCGGCAAAAGAAAGCGCGGAAAAGCCTCCGCGGGCAATCGGAGAAATGGACGAAGCCGCGCTCAGCTTCGGTGGTTTCGTTTCGCGATCGAACGAACGGACTTTCCAGTCGGCCTTGTGCTCCAGCAGAACCTTCACGACATCGGCATGACGTTCGGAAGCGGCCCACATCAAAGCCGTCTGGCCCTTGTAATTCTCGCGAGCGTTCACATCGGCACCGCGATCCAGAAGCATTTTGACAACTGGAGCATTGCCGGCGCGAGCCGCACTCATGAGGACCGTCTCGCCATCGGCTGTCGTGAGTGTCTTCGGATCGGCGCCGGCTTTCAACAACGCTTCGACCATCGCGGCGCTTCCCGACGAAACCGCTTCCGACAAAGGCGTCGCGCCATAGCGGTTGACCGCTTTCGCGTTGGCGCCGGCACGAAGCAACATATCGACAAGTTCGTTGTCGTTCCAATGCGCGGCCCAATGAAGTGCCGTTGTGCCGTCCGGTTGCGCGGCATTCACATCGGCGCGTTGTTTGATAAGAGCGCGAAGCGCTTCCCGGTCCTTTTGCTGAGCCGCATCTGCAGCATTGGGAATCGCGGCATGGGCAGCCGCGCTGACAACGGTGCAAAGTAACGCGAGCCTAACGTTTTTCCAGAACGACACCACATTTCGCTTCGATCGCATTTATACCTCCGGCAAGAATCCCGTACTGTCCCCCACGCTTTCCTGCGGGATACCGGCCTTGTCCAGAATCGTCATCAATAGATTCGCCATGGGCGTTTTCTCGGGATACTTGAGATGGCGCCCGCCCTTCATTCGTCCGGCGGCGCCTCCGGCAACCAGAATCGGCAGCGGCCCATGATTGTGAATGTTGCTGTTGCTCATGGCGCCGCCGTAGAGGATCAGCGAATGATCGAGGAGCGTGCCATCGCCATCCGGTGTGTTCTTCAATCGCTCGAGAATGTGCGAGAAAAGCAGCACGTGATACGTATTGATCTTCGTCAGAACATCCAGCCGCGCGGGATTGTTCTGATGATGCGACGCCGGATGAAACGCCTCGGATATCCCCAGCTTCGGGAACGTGCGGTAGCTGACTTCCCGCGCCATCATGAATGTCGAAATACGCGTAATGTTGGCCTGAAATGCCAGGGCCATCAGATCGAACATCAACTTCGTGTGCTCTTCGTGATCGTCCGGAACGCCGCTCGGCGTCGCCGGCACGGCAAGAGTGGAGTTGCTGCTCTGCTTCTCCGAAAGCTGAATGCGCCGCTCGATCTCCCGGACCGTATCGAGATACTCGGCGACGCGATTGCGATCATTGGCGCCCAGCGTCCCTTGCAGACGGCGGATCTGCCCGGTGACCGCATCGAGAATGCTTCGCTGCGTTTCAATGCGCCGCAGCCTCTCTGCAGCCGTTGAGCCGTCTCCGAACATACGGTCGAAGACCACACGCGGATTGATTTCCATCGGCATCGGCGTGGTCGGTGTGCGCCAGGAAATCGTGTTCATATACGTACAACTGAAACCCACGTCACACGATCCCACCAGGCCGCTGTAGTCCTCGATCGCAAGTTCCAGTGAAGGCAGCAACGTATCCTGACCGATTTTTTCCGCCGCGATCTGATCGATTGTGGTGCCTGCAAGAATATCGGCGCCGTCGGTTCGCTTCGGATGAACGCCGTTCAGATAGACCGCCGGACATCTCGTATGATCGCCGCCGTTGTCTCCGGGACCCTGAGGGCCTGCCATCTGATGGGCCAGATTGCTGATGACAACGACATGATCTTTGTATGGCTCGAGGGGCGCCAGGATCGGAGACAGTTTCAGCGCGCCAACTTCCGCGGGCGTCCAGTTCGCCATGACGGCGCCGTGAGGCATGAAGCACAGCCCGAGATGAATCTTCGGATTAGCCGCGGTTTTCGCAATCGGTGTCTGTGCGGGCACCATGGACTCCAGCAGCGGAAGCGACAACCCCACGCCCATGCCGCGGATAAACGTTCTGCGGGAGAGGTGCTTCTTCGTGATGAAACTCATCGAACCTCCTTCATCTGAAACGGCGCGCTCTTCACGATTCCCAGGACGATTGAAGAAAACCGGTAGTCGCGAGTCTTCGCATCCTGAACGACCTTTCGCACGGCCGGCATATCGTAATATTCGATGCCTCGCCCGAGCGCGTAGGTCAGCATTTTCTCCGTCATGACTCCAGTAAAGATTTGCGGCTGAGCGGCGAGTGCCTTCCGCAGTCCCACAACACCGTCGAGACTTGCACCGTTGAAGAGTGTGCCGGACGGATCGATCCGGGCACCATCTTCCGTGGTTCGCCATCGCCCGACGCCGTCAAAGTTTTCCAGCGCGAAACCGATGGGATCCATCTGCTTGTGACACCCCGCGCAAACCGTATCCGCACGGTGCCGCTCCATTCGCTCGCGCAGTGAAAGAACTCTCCCGTCGGTGGAACTGTCCTGAAGCGGCGGCACGTTCGGCGGAGGCGGTTGCGGAGGAACTCCAAGCAGATTGGTGAGAATCCACTTTCCGCGTTCGACGGGCGAAGTCCGGTTGGGATAAGACGTCACGGTCAAGATGCTCGCCTGTCCGAGAAGCCCGCGGCGGGCTTCGTTCGCAACGTTCACGCGGCGGAACTGGCTTCCATACACATTGGGAATTCCATAATGTCTCGCAAGCCGCTCGTTCACGAACGTGTAATCCGCATTCAGCAGATCCAAAACACTGCGATCCTCGCGCATGATGCTCTCGAAGAAAAGCGTGGTTTCCTCTTTCATTGCTTGGCGCAGATTGTCGTCGAAATCCGGAAACGCCTGGAGGTCGGGTCCGGAGTTCTTGAGATTCCGCAGATGCAGCCATTGCTCGGCGAAGTTGGAGATCAGCGATTTGGACCGGGGGTCCGCCAGCATCCGCTTGACCTGCTGCTCGAGCACGATGGGATCTTTCAATTTGCCCTGCGCCGCCAGCGTCAGCAGAGCATCATCGGGAATACTGCTCCAGAGAAAGAACGAAAGACGCGAAGCGATGGCGAGATCGTCAAGATGATAGACGGCGTTTGCCGCAAGGTTCGATGGATCGGCTTCAAATCGAATGAGGAACTCGGGACTCGCCAGAATGAATTGCAGCGCGGATTCGATTCCTCGCTCGAAGCTTCCGTTTCCGGAGCGGCCTCGCGAGTAGAACTCCATGAAGGCGCCCAGCGTGGCTTTTTCAATCGGCCGCCGGTAAGCCAGCCGCCCAAGCGTCGAAAGGATTTTGCTCGCACAAGCCTGCTCGTCAGCGGCGGCGCCCGCGGGTTTGCAAATAAAAACTTTTCGGCGCGAAGCGGTATCGCCCGCGCCCGTTGCGGCGAAGGGCCCTTCGATGGTCACGCGATCCATCGAAGGATCGCCCATGATGTCGAGGCCATCGATGGTTGTCCGGATGAACGGCTTGATCATGTCGTCGCGTGGGGCATGGCTCTTCAGGACGGTCGTGGCCCAGATCGCGTGCGTACCCGCTTTCACAGGCATTCGGATCGTGAGGCGTTGATCGAGATCGGCTCCAAAAGTGCCCGGGTTTTCCGCCATCTTCAGGAAATCTTCGCGGCCGCCTGCCGTTACGAGTTTCAACCGGATGCCATCCATGGCGACTTCAATCTGGTGCGGATCTTCCATCCCTCGCATCAGGTCGAACGTGTTGCGCCAGAGCCGCACTTTGATCGTGTATTCGCCGTCGAGAGGAAAATTGTGGTGAACCAGAATGCCGCCGCGAGTGCCCGGCGGCAGTCCTTCAATATGCTCGTCCTGCGACAAGTCCGGACGCACGCGATACACCGATGTCGCCGGCGCAATGTCGGGATTGCCGACAGCGATCCGGCTGATATTCCACGATGCCGACAGGTACCGTTCCATCAGGGAAGGTGAAACAGTCAAGACGTCGGCGATGTTGTCGAAACCGCTGCTCTCGTCGTCCGGCGGAAGCAGCGCCGCCGCGTCGATATACAGCGCGAGAAGATCCCGAATCGCATTTGCGTATTCCGCGCGATTCAACCGATGCATAACCGTGCGGCCCGGCCGGGGCTTTGCCGCCGCGGCACGATCCAGGGAGGTTTCAAGGAATCCGGCAAACGCATCGAGCTGTGCTGGATCAGGCCGTCGAGCTCCGGGAGGTGGCATCATCCCGGCCCGAACTTTTCGAATCACTTTTTCCCAGGTTTCCGCGCCTTTCGGAACATCGCCGAGGTCGGCTTTTTCAAGAGACAGACCGCCCGTTCGCGCTTTGTCGGAATGACAGGTAACGCAATAAGTGTTAATGACGGCGGCAGGTTCCAGCGGCGCCTTTGCCGTGGGCTGCTGAACGGCAACCGTGGGACCGCCTGAAAATGCAGCAATGAACGCGGCCGTCATGACGAACAGAACCCGTCGAACCAACAAACCCTCCTGATTCGGCCAAGTATATTGGTTTTGCGGCCAATACTGATGCCCAAACTTCTAATCGCGCTCGATCCCGCTCGGAATCAGGAACCCGGTGCCCAGACAGCCACCCCGGCGGCTCGACACGCCATCGACAGCCTCAGGTCGTACGTGACGATGGCAGCCAGATCCGCCTTTAATGAAAGGGCACTTGCCAGATGAATAGCATCCAGAGAACGCATCGAATTGGGAGTGAGCAAGGCAGCGCTGTCCAGGATTCTTCGATCGACAGCGATCAGTCCGATACGGTCCAGCGCGTTTTGTCCTCGCCGAAACTGCCTGGGCGTGGCATTAGCCCTCCGCAATGCCCGCAGCACTTCCGTTCGAGCCAGTTCGCTCGAAACACGAAGCGGCCAGTCGTTTAAGAATTGGAACAGCGCGCCGCTTTCAGGTTCGGGCACGACCAATTTCAGAATCGCGGATGAATCGAGGTAGAGGAGCCTGTCGTTCAGAATCGGTCCTTGCGAAGTTCTTCAAGCGCCCTGGATGCGCGCGACGAACTGCGTCCCCGAGGTGGTCCCAGTTTGAGCAAATCGTCCTGAGCGGGGATGAGACGTCCCTCACGGACAAGGCGATCAATCGGGGACTCATCCTCTCGCAATGGCACCAGTGCGGCGACCGTCCGCCCCCGTTCCGTGACCCGCAGTTTGTGTCCGGCTGCAACACGCCGGAGATAAACACTGAGGTTCTGACGAAGTTCCCGTACCCCTACGCTGTTCGAATCTTTGTGCATGTAGCACAGTGTAGCACATCGAAGTTTCCATTGTTCGTTTCAGGTTTGTGTTGCCTTACGCGGACTCCCTAAGCCTGGCCGTTGAGAGCGAGCCCGTGTTATAGAGTACGGTGGTCGAGTACATTGAATGCCCACAATCCAGGACATTCCGGGACCGTACCGCATCTACTTCTATAGCTTCGATTGCAATGAAGCGCCGCACGTTCATGTTCGTCGGGAACGAATGACGTGTAAGTTTTGGCTTGTGCCAATCGAGCTTGCAGACAATCACGGCTTCAGCGCTCGCGAGCTAAATCAAATCCGTGCGATCATTGAACGAGAATTGAGCAAAATCCTGGAGGCTTGGAATGAGCATTGCGGTTAACACTGATGCTCGAGTTAAGACCGTAATTGTTACAAATGATCTGATTACGTTTCATCTCGTCGATGGGCGAGTGATCAGTGTTCCGTTGGTATGGTCGTGGCGACTCAGTGAGGCTACGCCTGATCAACGCAACAATTATGAAATCATCGGTGATGGCCAGGGAGTGCATTGGCCCGACGTCGACGAAGACCTGAGTGTTGCGGGTATGTTTAGCGGTGTCCCCGCCCGCCGACCGAAGAAATAGCCGCCGGCTAACAAATGCACCCGACAAGCCGCGCAAGCGATTCCCGGCCGATTGTAATCGCTGACGGCGGGGAGGGCGGGTTAAGCGCAAAGCCGTTCGGAGGACAGTCAGCATTATGAGGTTACATCCTCACAGGTGGGTGCTCTTTGCAGTAGGGTTCTGCGTTGGGCATTTCGCATTTTGGATCTTCCTTTTGGTACGCGACATCGCACTCAGTCCGCGTGGTGGTCGCGACGTTGATATGGGGATACTTGGCACCGTTGTCATCGCGTTGTTCCTGGGTCCACTCACAGGTGTGATGATTACGATCGGTTATGCACTCATCGACAGCGTCGTATCGGTCAGTAGAAATCAGCCTTCTTTCTGGCGTTACGATTCGATCGTCGCCGGTCTCATGGCGGCGGTAGCATTGTTCATCGGCATGTCACTTCGTGAAACGTTACCAAAGCTCTCGAACAATCTTGCGAATTCCTACCTCGGCGGAGGACGGGATTTCAGCTTGGCTTGGGGACCACTAGTATTGGGCGGCTTGTCCGGAGCGCTAACTTGGGTGATCGGAGGTTTCATCAGTAAGGGCGTGAGCGGTGCCAGGAGCGGATAGGCGGCCTACCAAGGGCCTGCAGCCGACGGTGCAAAGAACACGCCGCGGCTGAGCGGCAGAATCGTTATACCGACCGACAAGCAAACGAGATTCATCGGAGAAAGAACCTGATGGCGAACGTTCTGTTCTTTATATCGGTGTCTTTGACATTTGGGCTGGGCTGGCAGACGACTGGTACCCGATCAGTGCTGATCGAGGCACGCGATGGTGAGCCAACGTTGATTCTGACGGTTTCGATGGAGGCGGCTCTCCGCCGCTTCGATCCCCAATTCCTAATTCGGCGACTAATTGATTACCCGCCTTACATGTGGCGCCGGGGGTGCACCTGGTCGGCCGAGTGCGCCAAAGCCCTCTATCGACTCAACTCGCGCGAGGCCCCATTTGCCGTCATCGGTGACTTCAACGGTGATGGGATACTGGATGTAGTTATGGATGGCGACAATCGAAGCAGCGGAAGAAGAGTAGTCCTGATGTCGAGTCAGCAATCATTCACTGCAACTGAAATCGATTCACTCGTTCGAATCTCGAGTGACATCGAGTCTTCACGCTCCAATAAAGGCCCGATCCGAGGCTGGGAGGAAGGGATCGATGTCGGCCTGTCATGGGCAAAGCCTGGCACGTACCGCTCGGCCTACGAGTCTAAGCCCTTAGTGCTGAAGACAGATGCTTTCGTCGTGAGTTACTTCGAGAAGGCCTCAGTGCTGTACTACCTGCGCGATGGAAAATGGAACAACTTCACGCTTTCTGACTAACGGCCGTCACGCACATCTCAGACAATCAACGATGAAGAACTGATAGCGACCAAGCGAGTGCCTTAGCATTCCGTCGCGGGGAACCTTTTGATTCCTGCCAACGTTCTTTAAGCAGCAACGTCCATAGACCGACTGGAATGAACCTGACAATTTAGAGAGCGGATCATGCACAAACTCCTCCAGGACCTTCGTTTTGCGTTTCGCAGGCTGATCAAAGACCGTTGGTTCACGTTAGCCTCGATAGCCGCGCTGGCGCTGGGCATTGGCGCCAACAGCGCGGTGTTTACGCTCGTTAACGCGGTACTTCTGCGGCAACTGCCGTTTCCACATCCGGAGCGGATCATGTGGCTCGACACGCATGACTCGAAAGCCCGGAACTTCGGTGTTTCGCTGCAGGATTTCGAGGATTGGCGGCGCGACAGCCATTCATTCTCCGGCATGACGCTGGTTCAAAGCGGAAACCTCGCCATCAGCGGCGACGGGCGGGAACCGGAAAGCTACGCCGGCGGCTATATCTCGGGAAATGCATTCGACCTTATCGGCGTGAAGCCGGTAGCGGGCCGGGGCTTCGCCGCGGAAGACGATCGGCCGGGCGCTCCGGCTGTTGCCATGATCAGCGCGGACATCTGGAAATCGCGATTCGGGTCGGACCCGAACATCATCGGCAAGCCTCTTCGCGTTAACGCGCTTCCCGTCACGCTGGTCGGCATTATGCCTCCCGGCTTGAAATGGCCGTTTCAGCATGAAGTGTGGGTGCCGATGTCGCAAATACCACCTGTTCTGAGGGCCCGCGGCCGCCAGAGCCGCGGGTACGTGGCGTATGCGCGGCTCGCCGACGGCGTTACGATCCAGCAGGCGCGAAGCGAGATGGCGAGCATCTCGACTCACCTTGCACAGCAATACCAGGACACCAACAAGGACATCACCGCCGATGTGAATCCATTTCTGGATCGCATCATCGGTGGAGGCATCAAGACCATCTTCTGGTCGTTGATGGGGGCAGTCGCGTTCGTGCTGCTGATCGCGTGTTCGAATGTCGCCAACCTGCTGCTGGCGCGCGCCGCCCATCGTTCGCGCGAAATTGCGGTGCGCGTTTCGCTCGGGGCTACAAGATGGCGGGTCGTTCGACAGCTTTTGGTCGAGAGCGTGCTGCTGGCTTGCATCAGCGGCATCGCCGGACTGATGCTTGCTCAGATCATGATCCGATGGTTCGATGGTGAAACTCAGAATGTCGGCAAACCCTTCTGGATGACTTTCTCCATGGACGCGAGCGTTTTTGTGTTCTTCGTCATCGTGTGTGTCCTGACGGGAATCATCTTCGGTCTCGCGCCCGCGCTCCACATTTCGAAAACCAATGTCAACGAAGTCCTGAAAGAAGGCGGCCGCTCGGGTTCCGGCGGAATGCGCGCGCGACGCTGGACGGCGGCGCTCGTTGTGGTTGAGCTGACGCTCACACTCGTGCTGCTCGCAGGCGCGGGATTCATGATGCGAAGCTTCATGAACCTCTACCGTATCGACACAGGCATCGAAACATCGCATCTTTTGACGATGCAATTCCTGCTGCCGACGCGAAAATACAACAATCCGCAGATGCGCAACACATTCCTTCACCGAATGGAGGATCAACTCAACACCGTCAACTCCGTTACCGGCGCAAGTGTGACGAACAGCCTCCCGACATTCGGAGGCGCCACGAGACAACTCGCCATCGATGGAAAGACCGCGCCTGCTCCCGGCAAGCAGATCGTCACCGTGCTGGATGTCGGAACACGTTACTTCGATGCCGTGGGCATAGGTCTCATTCGTGGCCGGACATTCGATGCCACGGAAGGAACACCAGGCCGGGAAGCCGCGATTATCAATCAGCGCCTCGCATCGATGTATTTCGGAAACGAGGAACCGATCGGACAACGTATCCGTCTCGTCGATGATTCACCCGGCGCCGCAAAAGTCGAGTCGGCGACAATCGTCGGACTGGTGCCGAACGTCCGCCAGCGTGGCTCGCAGGATGACACGCTGCCCGATCCGATTGTGTATATTCCCTACTCTCAGGATCCAACCTTTATCGGCGCGGCATCGCTCATCGTGCGCGGACGATCGAACCCGGCCGAACTCACACCTGTTCTGCGAAAAGAGATGTTCGCGCTTGACCCGGATCTGCCGCTCAACAATGTGCGCACCATGGATGAGAATCTCGCGCAGAACCGCTGGTTCTCCCGCGTATTCGGGACGATGTTTACGGTTTTCGCAGGTATCGCGATTGTGTTATCGGCGATCGGATTGTTCGCGGTCACGGCGTATTCGGTGACGCAGCGAACTCAGGAGATCGGTTTGCGAATGGCGCTCGGCGCACAGTCCGGGCAGGTACGATGGCTGATTCTCCGCCGCGGTTTGATTCATCTCGCATTCGGTCTCGCCTTCGGATTGGCAGGAGCGTTCGGCGTGGGGCGCCTGCTCCAAAATCAATTATTCCAGACCGGCTCGACTGATCCGCTCACACTGATATCGATTACGGTGTTATTAATATTGATCGCGATCGTCGCGTGTCTCTGGCCGGCATGGCAAGCCACGCGCCTGAATCCCGTTGCGGCACTGCGGCATGAATGAATCGATAACAGGTGCTCTTCTTTTCCTGCTTCTTGCTCAGGCAGCAGGACCCACTCAATCGTTTGATGAAATTCTCAAGACCGTATCCACAAATGTGAAACAGTTTCAGGACACGGTTCCGGATTTCATTTGCGACGAAAGAATCACATCGACGTCCTTCGAATCCGGCAAGATGAAGAAGCAGAAGACCGTCGATACCACCTTTCGCATCACAGGTGGGGTCAGAGGCGGGCATGAACATCGGGATGTTCGGGCCATCGACGACAAGCCCGCCCGGAACGCCGAAATGCCGGTGATGCCGGTCAACTTTATCGGCACGTTCAGTTCGCTGGTGATCATTACGTTTTCGCCGGATTTCATCAAACTCCACAACTATAGATCCGGCGAGAAACCCGACGAGGCCGCCACGGCCGTGATCGAGTTTGCGACCGAGAAAGATCAACAGGCGATGATATGGACTTTCAACGGCCATCAACTGCTGGCCATGGATACGGGCAAGGCATGGATCGACACCACAGCGATGCAGGTCTACCGCATTGAGCGCAGATTCTACAATCTGCCGCGCGATATCAGCCGGCTCAAGGTGACCGCGGATTATGGTCCCAAGATGATCGGTGACGCTGAGTTCTGGTTGCCGAAGATTTTCAGAGTGGACGTCACGGACAACGATCCCAAAAAAACCGGCCTCTTCGTCGCTCAATACACCGGCTGCAAAAAGTTCGAAGCGCAGATCCGGATTGTGCCGTAAATCAAAACAATCTATGTCCGCATGGCGACTTTCACGCCGTTCAGCACGGTTGCGGCCGGAGAGAGCCGCTGGTTCCCCATTCGCGTGTTCTGATAATTGTCGACAAACTCAAACTTACCCTCGCGCAATTCGAGCACGGCGACATCCGCCGGCGCTCCGGGTTTCAAGGTGCCGCGGCCATTGAAGATTTTGAAGACCCGCGCCGGATTGGCGGTTGCGCGCGCGATGACCTGATCGAGCGGCATGCCGAGCATCAGAAACTTCGACATGACATTGGGAAAATCAATCACCTGGGCCGTTCGGCCCTCGGGAGTCCAATCCGTTGAAAACGTATCGGGCAGAAATCCCGCCTTCAACACTTGTTCGGCAATATCCCATCGCAAATGCCCTGTGCGGCCGTTGCCGAGGTCAAACCAGACGCCACGCCTGCGCGCGGCGAGGACTTCGGGAAGAATGTGGCCCTTGTCATCCACAATGCTGTTGGGCGGCGGCGCAAACATGTGCGTGACGATATCGCCCGCTTTCAACAAAGGAAAAAGTTTCGACAGCGGCGACGTGGTCTGCCCCATGTGAATCATGACGGGAAGTTTGAACGATGATGAAGCCTCTTCAGCGCGCCTGAGGACTTCATAATCATTCGGTCCGGCGACATCTCGCGAGAGACGCGCTTTGATGCCGACAATCACCTCGCGATTACGCGAAATCGCATCGCGCGCCGCAGACACATCGGCGCGGCTCACGTCCATCGTGTCGCCTTCAGGCAGAATGCCGGCCCGGCCAATGTTGACCAGCACGCGTCCGGGTTGTGGCGCCGATTTCACATTCGCGATGATTTCGTTGATGCGATCCGCTCCCTGCGAGCCGGCATCGATGAATCCGGTCACGCCGTCCGCAAGGCACAGCTTCGCCCCGTCGTTAACGCGTCCAACGTGCGTATGAATGTCGATCAAACCAGGAACCACCAGCTTGCCGCGCGCATCAATGGTCTCCGCTGCACCTGCGGCAATGTTCGACTGGACTGCCGCGATGCGGCCGCCGGCAATCGCCACGTCTCGAACAGCGTCGAGCCGGGCCGCGGGATCGATGACGCGGCCGCCCCTGATGACCAGATCATATTTTTCCGGCGAGGCCGGAACGCCGGGAATCCCTCCCATGACCGCGCCTGTTGCTGCGGACAAGAACTGCCGCCTGTTTAACATCTCTGCGCCCTCCGAGTTAGGAGACCATTATAGATGTTGTGTTCAATCCCGCCACTGTGCTGCGATAGACTGAATGGCTTTCAAGGAGGTCGTGAACATGGTATTGAGCAAAGACGAACTAATCGGATCACTTCAAAATGAAGTGCGAATTCTTCTTCATCTTGCAGGCAAGATCGACCGCAGCAAACTGGGCTACCGTCCATCCGAAAAACAGCGCAGCACGCTAGAGCTTCTTCAATATCTCATCGTGATGGGCCCCATGCTGCTTCAAGGAATCAAAGCAGGAGCATTCGACGGAAAAGCATTTCAGGCGGCGCTGGCGGAGGCGAATGCCATGAACTTCGACCAGGTGCTTGCTGCCATCGGGAAACATAAGAACACTTACGCGGAACTCGTGTCGGGATTCTCGGATGCCGATTTCCGGGGTGAGATCGATCTGTTCGGCAGCGGAAAAGCAAGCCGTGGCGCCGTCATCGTGAACATGGTGCTCGGGGGCCATGCGGCGTACAGGACCCAGTTGTTCCTATATCTCAAGGCATGCGGCCGTCACGAACTGAACACGATGAACCTTTGGGCCGGCATGGATGCGCCAATGCCGGCGGCATAAATACTGCACTGAGGAGAGAACTGCATTGAAGGGAATTTTGAGGTGGCCGTTGATTGTTGCGGCAGCCGTGGTAATTCTGAGAGTCATTGCGGAGCGTGCCGGCGCGCCTCATTTCGTCAGCGCCGGCCTGAGCATCGCTGCATTGACGACAGCGCTGGCGCCCGCCTACTTCGGGCTTCAAATCGCGTTCGCGGGCAAGCCGCGACCGTTCCTGATGCTGTTCAAGCTTATCTTTGTTTTCGCGGTGTGTGCTCGAACCATGGTTCTGCCGACATACTGGGCGGCTCGCATTTTCGAATGGGAGGAGCCGCGCTTCGCAGGGGTCAACTCACCCAATGCTTTTATTGGGTTTGTTGCGCTTCCTTTCATCACCGCCGCCTTCTGGGTCGTGGCATCCATGATTGTCGGCGGGCTTGTCGGATCGGGAGTGCTCGCCGCTGCTCGTTCGAAAATGAAAACGGCTTGAGATAAAACGGATCTTAATCGGATGCTTGCGAAACTTTCGCTGTCGGCAGGCCTTCTCAGTCTTTCGGTGCTTGCGGGTCCGGCTGAGCCGAAGATCAGGATCGCCGTCAACATGACGACGATTGAGTCATTCCCGATTCTTGCGGCCGCCGAGTCGCTTCCCGGCCGGATCGAAGTGCTGAAGTCGCCAAACGGCCGAGACGCCATGACTCAACTCGTCAGCGGTCAAGCTGACGCCGCTACAGGCTCGGAGACGCAGGCGCTGTTGAATTCCGTGAATGAACCGAGAATCCGAATTGTGCTGACGCTCGCGGAATGCCGGTATCGCATCGTTGCACGGCGCTCGTCCGGAATCCGCCGTCTCTCTGATTTGCGTGGCAGGAAAGTCGCAGCGACTGCGAATACATCATCGCAGTATTACCTTTCTCGAATGCTCTCAAGAGCAGGATTGAACGACTCGGATATTCAACTGGTGTCTCTGGAAGGCCAGGAAATGCCGATGGCTTTGGAAAAACACAACGTGGATGCCGTCTCCATTTGGGAGCCCCATGCCGAGAACTCGCTGCGCGCTCTCGGCAAAGATGCAATCGCTTTCGTGGATGCGGCTGCATATACCGAGCGGTTCAATCTGAACACGAGAACCGACGTGCTGACCGCACCCGAAAAGCGCTCAGCTTTAATTACCGCCATCCGCGAGATTGCCGGCGCCTCAACCCGGCTTCGGAAGCGCAGAGCTCAAATGATACCGATGCTGGCGCCAAAAGTCGGGGTTCCCGAGTCCACGCTCTTCGCCGTCTGGCGTCAATTCACCTTTCCTGCCTCGTTGAGCGGCGAACTACGCGCAGCGCTCCGCGAGGTGGAACCATGGGCCGCCGCCACACAGAATCGGCGTCCTCGATCCGATCAGGATCTGAACGCTCTGATCGACTTCAACGTTTATCAGGAAGAGAAATCTTCGAAGCCGTCCCCTAATTGATCTTTTTCGGCAGATGCAGCGACATCAGCGTCAGCCCGCTTGCTTCAACCGCCGGATACTGATGCGGCACGCCAGCAGGCACCATAATCCAATCGCCTTTTGAAACCCGTTTGGAAACTCCGCCTTCAATTCCGGTTCCCGAAAGGTTTTCCGCGTTGGTTCGTTGTTCGCCTGTAAGCTTCCCTCCGGTAACCACCGTCCCGGCGCCATCGATCACATAAAACAACTCGGCCTCGGTTTCATGAACGGAAGCGGTCTGGCTCATGATTCGATGTTCCATGTTCACGCTGTAAGGCGCGAGACGGATAAGACTGCCGTTCCCGTTGCGGTCCTTCGGCGTGCCGGCGACAAGAGCCGCCACATCAGCGGCAGTCACGATTTTGGTTTCGGTAATTGAAGGCGCGGGCTGATTCTGACCTCCGCCACCACCACGCTGTGCGGCGATCGTAACGGTTAGCAAAGCGACGAGACCTAGAGCAGCGATGATTCGCATCGTAATTTCCTCCTGTGGATTGTTGAACCCCGAGGCTGCCATCCTACACTCCCTACGCTTCAAATGTCGCGTGCGGTGAAGTAGACCTGAATTCAGATCGGAAAGCTCCGATCTCTTAACCGGATGATTTACTGCTTCTCCGTTTCTCCCGGTTCGATCAAGTGCGGCATGTCGGCGCCGAGCGATGGAGCGAGCAGGCCGGCTTTCACATACGCGATCAGCTTGTCTCGCGTATCGGCGATGTCGAGATTGCGCATGGTCAACTGGCCGATCCGATCCTTCGGTGAGAATGCCGAATCGGATTTTTCCATCGTCAGGCGCTCCGGCTTATAAGTCAGATTCGGGCTAGTGGTATTGAGAATCGAGTAGTCATTCCCGCGGCGCAGTTCCAAAGTCACTTCGCCCGTAATGACTCGAGCGACCCAGCGTTGAGCGGTCTCGCGCAACATCATTGCCTGAGAATCAAACCACCGGCCCTGATACAGAAGGCGCCCCAACCGGCGGCCGTTCTCCCGATACTGTTCGACGGTATCTTCGTTGTGAATGCCGGTAACCAGACGTTCGTACGCGATAAACAGAAGCGCCATGCCCGGAGCTTCATAAATCCCGCGGCTCTTGGCTTCAATGATTCGATTTTCGATTTGATCGCTCATGCCGAGTCCGTGCCGGCCGCCGATCGCGTTCGCTTCCGAGAAAAGATCGACAGGACTGTCAAAGCTTCTGCCGTTGATCGCTGTGGGCTGGCCCTCGTCGAAACGAATGCTGACGGCCTCGGATTTGATCGCCACATCGTCGAGCCAGAAAGCCGTCCCCATGATGGGCTCGACGATTTTGATGCCCTTGTCGAGAAACTCGAGATCCTTTGCCTCGTGCGTTGCTCCAAGCATGTTGGAGTCGGTGGAGTAGGCTTTATCCGCGCTCATCTTGTACGGGATTCCCGCGCGCCGCATGTATTCGGACATTTCTTTCCGGCCGCCCAACTCTTCAATGAACTGCTTGTCGAGCCACGGTTTGTAGATGCGCAGATTCGGGTTGGCCAACAAGCCGTAGCGATAGAAGCGTTCGATATCGTTGCCCTTGAAAGTGCTGCCGTCGCCCCAGACGTGAACATCGTCTTCTTTCATGGCGACAACCAGCATTGTGCCGGTGACAGCCCGGCCTAATGGAGTGGTGTTGAAATAAGGAACGCCTGCCGTCGAAATATGGAAGGCGCCGCTTTGTAATGCCGCTATGCCTTCGGCCACAAGCTGAGGCCGGCAATCGACGAGCCGCGCTTTTTCGGCGCCGTACTGTTTCGCGCGCAACGGAATTTCATCGTAGTTGGTTTCGTCGGGTTGGCCGAGGTTCGCGGTATATGCATAGGGAATCGCGCCTTTGTGCCGCATCCAATGCAGCGCAGCGCTGGTATCGAGTCCGCCGGAAAAGGCGATTCCGACTTTTTCACCAACAGGAATGCTTTCGAGGATGTTTGCCATATTTTGAAATGATACAGGTCGTGTGAAGTTGCCTATTTTTTCGGCGGTGCTACAAAATCGATGATTTGCCGGTCGTTGCGACGGTAAATGCTGAAATCCCTATGATCCACCGTGAGCACCTGCGAGCGGCTGAAGAGTTCGCTCATCACAACAATCGACGCATCGGCCAGATCCATCCGCTCATAACGCTGCATCAACGTTCTCACGCGCGGCCAATGCGCTGCCAGATCAAATTCCAGCCGCAACACGTCACGTTGCAAGAGTTGGAACAGCGGATCAATTCCGAGCCCATCCTCTCTTAAGAAATAGACGGCTTCAGTAAGGACCGGCTCTGAAGTCAACATGGGTGGGCGTATTTGTTTCATCAGCGCCACCGCCCAGGCGTGATGTGGATCGCGCCGATTGAGGTACGCGACGAGTGGCCCTGTGTCGCAAATCGTCTTCATTAACGCCGATATCTTTTTCGTTTGTTGGTAGCTGCTCTTCTGCTGCCTTCGAGACTGCCGGCCAGATCCTGAGTCCGGGTATAAACGGATGCGTCCGTGAGATCCAACGGAGTCTCCAAATGCTCCCTCACCAACGCGGCAACAGTGCGTCCCGTAGCTCGCGCTTCCTGTTTCAGCCGGAGCAGTACCTCCTCAGGCAGTTTAATGGTGATGCCCTTCATGCCGTTGAACGGTAACTCATTTCTGACACGATCGCAATCTCGGCCCGTATGTCCGGCAAACTAGAATGTTTTCTTCCTCTGTGATAGCGTTCAGCCGCAATTCTCTTAACATCGTTCGTGGGGGAGGCCACATGATAGGTCCCATCGTTACACTGCTTCTGGGCGCCGCGGCTGCCGCGGCAACACCGTGCGAGAATCTCGCAACTCTTCAACTTTCGAACGCAACGATCAGCAGCGCCACCGTCGTTCCCGAAGGACCACCACCGGCGCGCGGAGGCGGCGGCGCGGGAGCTCGTGGAGGCGCAGGCGGCGCCGGCGGACGAGGTGGTGCGCGCGGCGGTGGAGCGCCTCAGGCTCCGGTGCGGCCTGCGAATATTCCCGCGCATTGCCGTGTCCAGCTCGTTCTCAAGCCGACATCCGATTCCCTGATCAATATGGAGATGTGGTTGCCTACGGAAAACTGGAATGGAAAATTTATGGCCGTCGGTAACGGCGGTTTCGCGGGATCCATTCAAGGTTTGTCGAATGAAATGCCTCAGGCGCTGCGGCTGGGATACGCCACGGCGGGCACCGACACCGGCCATCAGGACCAGGGCGGAAACTGGGCCATTGGACATCCCGAAAAGATGATCGACTTCGGTTATCGCGCCACGCACGAGATGACGCTGAAGGGCAAGGAAATCGTTAAAGCGTACTACGATCAAAACGCGAAGTACTCCTACTTTAAAGGATGCTCGACCGGCGGACGCATGGCCGTGATGGAAGCGCAGCGATATCCGGAAGACTATGACGGCATCATCGCCGGATCTCTCGCAAATCGACACATTCATATGTGGACCGCGGGTGTTGCGCGAAGCATCGAACTGTCGCGCCATCCCGAAGAAAACCTGCCGATGGAAAAGGCGGCGCTCGTGAATGAGATGGTCACGAAAACCTGCGATACGCTCAAGGAAGGATTTCTCAACAATCCACGCCAGTGCAAAGTGGACTTTTCAAAACTGCTTTGCGCGGCCGGCAAGGACGACAACACCTGCCTGACTGCTCCGCAATTGAAAATCGTCAACACGTTCTACGGCGGAGTAAAGACGTCGAAAGGCGAAATGATTTTTTCAGGCCAGGCTCTCGGCAATCCCATCGGAGCTCTGCGCGGAACGAATCAATCGCCGGGCGGCACATTCGATATCGTTCGCATTGCGTTCAACGATGCGAATCTCGACTGGCATCAATTCGACCTCGATCGGGACATGCCGCTCATCGACAAGGCGGTGGGTTATGTCGACGCGGTGAATTCGGATCTCGGGAAGTTCAAGTCGAAAGGCGGAAAGCTGCTGCTGACTCACGGATGGGCCGATACCGGCATCACTCCGGAAAACACAGTTCTGTATTACGAATCGGTTCTCAACAAGATGGGGAAAAACCAGAGCGACTGGATGCGTCTCTTCATGGCTCCCGGAATGGGCCACTGCGGCGGCGGCCCGGGAGTGAACACATTTGATTCGATCGGAACGCTCGAGAAATGGGTCGAGAAAGGCGTCGCGCCGGATCAAATGATGGGAACGGGAGCGCAGGGTCTCACTCGCCCGCTCTGCCCGTATCCTCAATACGCGGATTACAAGGGGACCGGCGATCTGAAGGATGCCGCGAACTGGGCCTGCAAAGCCCCGGCAAAGTAAGTGGAGATTTCATGACAAAACGATACTTGAAAGTCGTCTTGTTGTTCGGCGCGGCGGCCACATTGTGGGCCGCGCAACAGAGTCCCGTCGTGATGACGAGTCAGCAGGATCGGCAGCGCGTGATGGATCAATTGAAGATCACGATGTTTCCGAGTGGTCCTGGAGCTTATCTCGCATCGACGTACGATGAAAAAACCGCGAATCCTTATCCTAAATTGCCGGATCCTCTGACCTTCAACAACGGTTCTCCCGTAAAGACGGCCGCGCAATGGCGCAAGCGGCGAGCCGAAATCGTGGAGCTCTTCGATCGCGAAGTCTATGGACGCAGGCCGAAGAATATTCCGAAAGTCACCTGGACCGTCGCCAAAACAACTGAAGGCAAGGCCGGCAATGTGGCTGTCATCACCAAGCAACTCGTCGGACGAGCCGACAATTCGGGTTACCCCGCGCTGAACGTAACGATCCTTGCAACACTCAGCACTCCGAAAGACGCGACTCATCCCGTGCCCGTTGTTTTGATGTTCGGGAACGGCGGAACGGCACCGGAAGGAGTTCCAACGACGACTCCGTGCACGATTCCGGGAACACCACCAAGGGGGGGATTGCCGCCCAACGCAGCCGCCGCGGCAGGCCGCGGCGCCCCGCCGCCGAATCCCAACGCGCCACCATCGGCGCAGGAACAGATCGCAATGCGCGGCTGGGGTTATGCGACCGTCACGACTGCCAGCATTCAAGCGGACAATGGCCAGGGATTAACGTGCGGCATCATTGGCCTGGTCAACAAAGGACAAGCTCGAAGCCTCGACGATTGGGGAGTGCTCTCCGCCTGGGGCTGGGGCATGAGCAAAGTCCTCGACTATTTCGAAACCGATAAAGCTGTCGATGCGAAGAAAGTTGCCGTGCAGGGCCACTCGCGCGACGGTAAAGCGGCGCTCGTCGCGCTCGCTTATGATGAGCGTTTCCTGACGGGCTTCATCAGTTCATCGGGTCAAAGCGGCGCAAAACTTCATCGGCGAAAGTATGGTGAGGCGATCGAAAATATCGCCGCGGCGAACGAATATCACTGGATGGCCGGCAACTATCTCAAATATGCCGGGCGCTGGGATACGCTGCCGGTGGATTCCCACGAATTAGTTGCGCTCGTGGCTCCGCGTCCCGTTTTTCTCAGCACTGGAAATGGACCGGATCTCAATCCTGACGGTTCCATCAAGATGATGCCGCCCGGCGATCCCCGCTTTCAGGCGGGCCGCGGCCCAATTGAGCAACAGGCAGCAAACATCAATGATGCGTGGGTCGATCCAAAAGGCACGTTCCTCGCGGGCGTGGGTGCAGGGCCGGTCTATCGATTGCTGGGCAGGAAAGATCTCGGCACGACAGAGTTTCCGAAGATCGAAACGGGAATCCTAAACGGCGACATCGCGTTTCGGCAGCATTCGTCCGGACACACACCGGGACCGAACTGGCCGGTATTCCTTGAATTCGCATCGCGATATTTCAACGTGGAACATACGGCTCTTTCGGCACGCTGACTGCCGGCATGAACTCTATACCCGCGTTCTTCCCGCTTCTTCGGCGGACGCGGGTATAGAACCCGCGGCTACACCAATCCGGCCTTGTACAACGCCATCAGCTTCGTCCAGGCGCGCTCCGCATCAGGTTTGTTGTAGATCGGTTCGCCGTTGCCCTGCTTCGGCATGTCCGGCACGCACCAGCCGTGTTGAGATTGCGAATAAACTTCAATTTCGACAGGCACCTTCGCAGCTTCGAACGCTTCCTTCAGTTTCGTCTTCGCGTCGGGCTGCCCCATATCGTCATTGGCCGCGATGCCGAAGTACATTCGAGCTTTGATTTTTGGAGCGAGCAGATGCGGGCTGTCGGGATTCGGAGTAACCAGTCCTCCGCCATGAAAGGATGCGCCGGCGCCGACGCGATTCGGCATAGCGGCTGCGGTTTTCACAACGAGCGGACCACCCATGCAATAACCCTGCGTTCCGATCTTTTTGGTCTTATCAACTTCCTTTTGCGAATCCAGCCACGTGATGAATGCCATCGCATCGCGTTCGGCCGCGCCTGCGGCATTGATCGATCCCATTAATGGCGTCAGTTTTCCGCGCTGGCCCGGATCGTTGAAGTTGAAGTTCGATGCGTTCTCGAAGACCGGCGCCTTCGCCACTCGATAGAACGGATTCGGCACCAGCACCGAATAACCATCTCCGGCGAGACGCTTCGCCATATCGCGCATGGAAGGCCTCAGGCCGAATGCGTCCGGCCATATCAGAACGGCAGGATGCGAACCTGCCGCCGGATGAATGAATGCGGCATCGCAGGTACCGTCCGCAGTTTTGATGCTGACTTCGGTTTCGACGACGCGCTGCTGCGCCGATGCCTCCCCTGCTGTTGCCGCCGCAATGCCTGCGCCTACCGTTATCGATACAAAGTCCCGTCGTGTGATCTCATCGTTTTCCATGAATAGTCCTCCTGTGTGTGAATGATTTGATGCCGTGCGTCAAATGGGTCCCATCTATTCTCATTGCGAACCGGCTTAATTCTTCTGTTCGGGAGCCGGCGCGGGTGGCGGACCCTGAGCGGGCGGCGGCGCCGGCGCCGGCATTTCGGCCTTACCGTCGAGAGCGAAGACGAACATGATTGGCGGATAATCCACCTTGGCATTGTTCGGTCCAACGATCGTTGCAGCACGGCCCAATCCTCCACCGAACGCGACGTACTGCTTGCCGTCGACTTCATAAGTGATCGGCGGAGCCATGCCGGTACGCCCGGTCTTGATTTCGTAGAGAACATCACCATTAATCGCGCTGACCGCACGGAAGCGCCCGTCGTTGATCACCTGGAATACAACGTTGCCCGCCGTTGTCGAGGTGCCGCCGCCGATGCCTCCTCCTCCTTCGATGTTCCACTTCAGTCTCTGGTTCAACGGATCCCACGCCTGCAATCCACCTCGCGCCCCTTTCGGTGGTTCGGGTCCAATGGACGGCTCAATGGTTTTTGTCGGCCCGGAGGGACGAACGTAGCCGGTACTGCCCGGCTTGAGTTCCACGGCAGCCTGATAAGGAAAGCTCGAATAGGATGCCGGAATGTAAACGAGTCCGGTGCCGGGATTGTAAGACATAGGTGACCAGTTATGCGCGCCGCCTCCCGTGGGATACACCGCGATCGGATCCTGATCGTAATATGCGGCGGGATTGACTACAGGCCGTCCTCGCTCGCTCATGCTCAGCGCCCAGCTCACTTTCACAAACGGCTGCGCCGAAAGAAACTCGCCGGTCACACGATCGAGTACATAAAAGAATCCGTTCTTCGGCGCCTGCGTGATGACTTTTCTTGCCCGGCCGTTAATGTTGAGATCGAGCAGCATCAACTGCTGAACGCTGTCGTAGTCCCAGTTGTCGTTGGGAACGGTTTGGTAATACCACTTGAGTTTGCCTGTCGTCAGATCGACCGCAAGGATCGAGCACGTGTAAAGATTGTCCACATTCTGCGCGCCCCGGAATTTCTGCACCCAGGGCTCCGCATTGCCGGTGCCGACGTAGACGAGATTGGCTTCGGGATCGTAGGCGAATCCATCCCACACGGCGCCGCCGCCACCGTTCTTATAGAATTCACCGCCCCAGGTTTTTGCCGCAGCGCGCATCGCTTCGTTTTCAAACGGCTTTGACGGATCGCCGGGCACCGTATAGAAGCGCCACGCCAATTGTCCGGTCTGCGCATCGACAGCGACGAACTGGCCTCGTGTGGGTTTATCGCCGCCGGATGCTCCGATGATCACCTTGCCTCCCGCAATGCGTGGCGCCATCGTGAGCGTGTATTGATCCTGCGGATACACGACGCGCGTTTCCCACACGGGCTTGCCGGTCGTTGCATTCAGTGCAAACAGCCGCCCATCGATCGAGGGCGCGATAATCATGCCGTTGTAGAGCGCGATGCCGCGATTCACGTTGCCGCAGCAGATCACAGGCCTCACCGTGGTCTGGTTGACTTCGGGATCCCATCGCCACAATTCCTTTCCCGTGCTCGCTTCGAGGGCGAACACCACACTCCACGTCGTGATGCCGTAGAGCGTGTTGTTCCACATCAACGGCGTGCCTTCCTGATTGCCGCCGCCCGCTCCCATCACATACGACCACGCGAGGCCCAGACGATTCGCGTTGGTTGTATCGATCAGCTTCAACGGACTGTATCGTGTCTCGTTCTGAGTACGGCCATAGCTCAGCCACGCTCCCGGCATCGCGTCGGTTGCAGTGCCGTTCCGGCGCAGAACATCGTTGGTCACGTTTGCCGCAATGTTCGATGCTGTATTCGCCACACGGTTCTGCTGCGAATGCATGACGACGCTCAAACCAAACGCCGCAGTCAGCACAACCAGCACGAAGGTTCTGTGGAATCGAGCCATGAGTTTTCCTCCGATTGAGTGGCGAACAAAATATCATGAGTTCCGAGTGTTGGAGCGGATTTGAGAGCCGGATTCAACGGATCCTCACGACCGCAACGTTGTTTGCGAATTGATGAGATAGAATGTCTTCGGAATGCCCACTGTTCTGCGGGTTGACGCATACCGATTTTTCTTTGTGTCGTTGGATCGGAGCGAACCACCTCACATCCACGTCAAACGGGAAAACAAGGTTGCGAAGTTTTGGCTCGATCCTATCGTTCTCGAACGGGCAGGTGGTTTCAGTCGCGTTGAGATCAACAGGATCATGAAACTCGTCCAGCAACACCGTGAGCATCTACTGGAAAAATGGTATGAGTTCTTTGGGCGTTGACATCCAGGAAGCACGGGCCCAGTCCCTGAGCGTGAGCGATGAGGCCCTGCGCGTCGACCTTGTGGACGGCCGAACCGTCATAGTTCCGTTAGTTTGGTTTCCTCGCCTTTGGCACGGTTCGAAGCAGGAACGCGACAACTTCGAAATCTTTGGAGACGGGGCATATCTGCACTGGCCAGATCTTGACGAGGACTTAACTGTAGCTGGCCTTTTGGAGGGCAAGCGGTCTGGAGAGAGTCCGACTTCGTTAAAGAAATGGCTGGCAGCGAGGAAACCCGCTGACAAGAAGACTGCTCGAAAACGTAGCCGGCCAACACGACGATGAAACCCATGTAGAAACATGAGGAGCACATATGATGCGAGACGCTTTCCCGCGGATAACCCTTCTGCTTCTGACCGGTCTTCTTGCAGGATGCTACGAATCTGAATTCCCCCTTGATCCAACTCCACAGCTTGAAACGGATTCACGCCTAACGGGCTCCTGGCGATGTGTCAGCGATGACGCGACGGATGATGCCATCACGCTCACTGTCAACTCTTCTCAAGCCAGAACATACGCCATCACATGGCAAGAGTCCGGAAAGCGACCCAATCGATACGAGGGTTACGCATCATCAGTGAACGGGACAACACTTGTGAATATTCGGGATCTCGATGCGACGACAAAGCCGTGGGTTTTCATCCGCTACACGTTGCTGCAGCCAAATGTTCTGTTCATTCAAGTGGTTCACGAGCGGCTCCTGGAAGGCTCGGTCCAGTCGCGGGCGGCAATCAGGAACACCATCGAGCGGGAGCGGCTCAACCCCGGGCTGTACGAAGACTTGATGGTGTGTATGCGTACGCGCACATGAAGAAGCCCCGCACCGTCCAACACGGCAACCGCCAATCCACGGTGGATCGTTTTTACTTTTGATCCAAAGTGGTACTCTTCACGACGCAATTTCATTCTAACGTGAGGAAAAATCATGACGTTTCGGCGAGTGGTGCGTTGTTCCCTGTTCCTTTTGTTGTGCATTCCCACGCTGGTCTCTTCGCAGGCACGGCGCGCGGCAACGTGGTTTGAAGGCGCGCGGCTGATCATTGGTGACAAGAGTCCGGTGATCGAAGACTCCGCATTCCTCGTCGAGGGCGATTCGTTCACGTGGGTCGGTAAAAAAGGACAGAGGCAGCCTCCCGCCAACGCGGCTCGAGTGGATCTGACCGGCAAGACTGTCATTCCGGCATTAATCGACGGGCACAACCACATTGGCCTGGTCAACGAAAAGGACGGAACGAACAGGAAAGCCAACTACACGCGCGAAAACCTGACCGATCAGCTCCAGCGTTACGCCTACTACGGAACAGCGGCTGCGATGAGCATGGGACTCGAGGCAGATCCGGAACTCTCATACAAACTCCGCGATGAAGCGATTCCAAACGCCGCAAAATTCCTGACGGTGGGTAAAGGCATCGCGGCAACTCCGATGGCAGGACCGCCGGGGGAAGCGCGCCTCGGTATTCCCTACGGCGCCGCGACTCCCGAAGAAGGACGCCGGCACGTTCGGGAACTGCATGCTCGCGGCGTCCACTTCGTGAAGTTCTGGGTGGACGATCGTGAAGGCACTGTGCCGAAGTTGAAGCCCGAGGTTTATCGGGCGATCATCGACGAGGCGCACAAAAACAGAATGGAAACCCTGGCGCACCTGAGCCGGACATCGGCGCTTGCAGACGCAAAGGACCTTCTGAAGTCAGGCGTTGACGGTTTCGTTCACACCGTCCGTGATCGCGATGTGGATGACGAGTACATCGCGTTGGTAAAGGCACACCCCAGGGTCTGGACAGGACCGAACATTCCCGGACCCGGTGAAACCGTGGTTGAGATCAACGCGCTGGCCGAAACGCTGCCGCCTTCCACCATCGCGAACATGCGTCGTCAGCTTGAAACCAGGACAGCCGCCGGCAATCCGCCCAATGCCCTGTTTGAGCTTCATTGCCGGAATTTGAAAAGAATCCACGATGCCGGAATGATCATCGGACTTGGTACTGATGGAACCGGCGACGGTTTCGGCCCGCATCAGCAGATCGCCTACTACGTCCGATGCGGATTCACGATATCCGAAGCCCTTCAAGCGGCAACATCCGTAAATGCGAGAATTCTCGGCCTGACACGAATGGGCACCGTGACCGCCGGCAAAGAAGCCGACTTCGTCGTTCTCGATGCCAATCCTCTTGAAAATATTTCCAACACGCACAAGATTAATAAGGTCTACCTCCGGGGCGCAGAGCTCGACCGGCCTGCGATGCGAACGAAATTTCTGGCAGGCACAAAATGACGTACTGGCAGAAATGGCTCTCGCACCCGCAGGCCATCTGGCTGCGCAAAGCGATTTTCCAGGTTCACTTGTGGAGCGGAATCGGCGTGGGGTTGTATGTGCTCATGGTCAGCGTGACCGGCAGCATTGCCGTCTATCGCAACGAACTCTTCAGAGCAGCAACCAGTCCTCGCAGCATCAAGATGGTCTCCCAGCTTCTGGATTTGCACGACAATCTGTTTGCGGGAGACACCGGGCGCAGCGTGAATGGAATCGGAGCGATTCTCGTGATCGTGCTCGCACTCACAGGAATCGTTGTGTGGTGGCCGGGGATCAAGTCGTGGCGCCGCAGCCTGACCCTGCATCGAAACGTCGGATGGCGGCGCTTCACGTGGGATCTTCACAGCATGCTTGGTTTCTGGACCCTGGGTTTCATTATCCTGTTCGGTTTAAGCGGTGCGTACCTCGGCAATCCTCAACCGTTCATGGACCTCGCGGATCGGATTCAGCCTCCCACGGAGGCCAATGCCGGAGTCCGCTTCGTCGATCAAGTCATCTATTGGCTCGCTTATTTGCATTTCGGCCGCATTAACGGAATCGGCATTCCGTGCCACGGTCCGGGACTCTGCGATCAGGCGACGAAGTTTGTCTGGGCTGTGGGCGGACTCGCGCCTGCAGCGATGTTCGTCACAGGCGTCGTGATGTGGTGGAACCGGGTGGTTCGAAAGAAATGGGCGAGCGGCAAATAAAAAGATCGGGGACGAGGGGTCTGACCCCTTGTCTCCTTGTCCATCCAATTTCCTCTCTTTCCGCGTAGATATATTGGACACACAACAAGGAGCAAATCACATGGATTTCAAATCTGAAATCGTGAAGGCGATTGCGGCATTCGAAAAAGCGTTCAACACCAGGGACACTGCAACGATGGCAAGCTACTACGCGGAAGACGCGACACTACTGCCTCCGGGTTCGCCGATGATCAAAGGCCGGTCGAATATACAGGCGTATTGGCAGTCATTCATCAACGCCGGCGGCTCGGACGCCAAATTGAAGGTTGTCGAAGTTGGAACATCGGGAGACATGGCTTACGAGATCGGCGCATTCGATGCCATCCTGCCTGCTCCGCAAGGCGGCGCTGCTCGAGCGCAAGGCAAATACCTGGTGGTTTGGAAGACTCAGACTGATGGGACGATCAAGATGCTGGCCGACATCTTCAACGTCAATTCTTAAATGATCTACTTGCCTGTCGCGCGGATCCTGGCCGCTGTCGCGCAATCCTGCACGACCGTGAAATAACGCGCGACGGCGGCTTTGCCTACATCAAACGGGTTCGGCGCGCCGGGCTTGCGGTTCGCGGCAGTATAGGCCTTGAAGTATCCGTTGTCGAATTCAGTGTGATTCGACATCAACGCCGTTGCGCCGAAGTCGGCGGCGGCTTGAGCCATTTTTTTCGATGATGCGAGATATCCATCGTAAAACGCCGCATCGCCGTTGAATGGAATCGCCGTTCCACCAACGTAAGCCACGCGCAAAGGCTTGCCGTTGTCTCGCACTTCGAAGAGGAAGGACAGCGTTCCGGGCGTGTGGCCCGGCATCGTAACAATCTGCACCGACGCGTCGCCTACAGAAACCTTCATGCCGTCGCGACCCACCATATCGTGCTTCGGTTTCCCGCCGGCGTGATTGGCAGCCTTATCGACAGCATCCCAATCTTCCGCTCCATAAATAAGGTGAACGCCCGGAATTTCATCCTGAAGCAGCTTCGCGCCACCATCATGATCGGCGTGAGCGTGCGACAGGATCACATACTTCACTTTCGTGCTGTCGAGACCGAGCTTTCGCAAACCACCGAAGATTTCATCCTGAGCGGCGTAATCGAAAAGGGCCTCAAGGATAATCGTGCCTTCACTGCCGGTAATGGCCCATGCATTGTGAACCCGCGTACCGAGAAAATAGAGATTGTCGGCAACCTTTGCCGGTTCCGCATACCACGTATCCTTTGCAGGCGGCCCCGGAGCGGCGCCCCGCGCGCCTCGCGCTCCCGCAGCGCCTGTTCCCGCAGGTGCGGGAGGCGGCGGCGCAATACAAAGACGAAGAAGAGTGCCGGACCAATCCGTTCCTGCGGCAGTCTTTGCCGCGCTGACCAGACCATCGATCGTGGCCGGGACCGTTTGCGCAAATGCGCCGCTCGTACTCAAAGCAAGGACCACGATAATTCCAGCAACCACCGCAAGTGATTTCAAAGCGTGCCTCCGTTCTGTCTTGAGCTGAATGGCGTCACAATACCACGGCGAGGCGCCGCAAACCTGTACGAAGTGTGGGTTCACCGGTCAAGTGACCAGGCGTTTTGCGCGAGTTATTCCCGGGGTCGCCGGTTCTCCGGTTCTGCAGTAATTGGCTTTCTACAGCCGGCCGGAGGATGGTTCGATAACTTCACGCGGGAGCGCGTCGACATCCTCATTGCGTTTGCGGAGGACATGCAGGCGATGATGCCCGTCCAAAATTGTTCCGTCCGGCCTCGTTTTCAAGCAGTGCGGTTGACCTGGTGCCAGTGATTCCTTGAGTCCTTCAGTTGAAAGCTTTTCGAAGTAGCAAGTTTGGCCGGGCTTAAAGACGTTTCTGCGTGGAGTGGTTTCAGCGGTGGAAACTGCCCATTCGGCAGGCTCATTTCAGATTTGCGAACGTGCTGGCGAAGTGGTCAATCCAGCGGCGTTGCTCATCGGTTTCAGGTATCTGGACGCCGCGCGCAGCGCTCAAGCGCCTTATCGCTACTTTGGCCTCTAGTCCCTTTTTGACAAGCAGACACGCGGCCACGAGACCGGTACGCCCGATTCCCTGGCGGCAATGCACCACAACATTCGTACCGGACACCAGTTCTCTATCTAGCTTCTCCAGAAGTTTTGTCAGTCGGGCTTGGGAATCCGGGACCTGCCGGTCCGGGATTGGGAAAGATCTGAAAGTCATACCCTGTGATCGCGTTTCACGGTCTTCGTGCGTGAGATCGAGATCCTGCTCCTCTTCACGTGTTAACAGAGAGAGAACCGTGTCCACGTCTTCCCGCCGCCAGTTCACAAGTTCGTCGTGAAGCCATTCACCACCGCGAGGACGAGCGGCCAAAGCCAGCTTGCCTGGCCACGGTCCGTCCACCCAATACAATTCAGTCGCCGCCGTTCTTCTCATGACCTACCTCCGAGCGATGGAATGGCGCCACAATACCACGGCGAGGCGCCGCTGACGAACCCGTTCAAATTGACCAAAGCCTTTTCCTTTGGATATTCCAAAGGACGTGTGTTACTGTCCTTTGCACATAACAAAGGAGTCACGATGGAAGACGGTAAATCTGAAGTTCTTCAGGGAACCCTGGACCTGATGGTCCTGAAGGCTCTCGCCACACTGGGCCCGATGCACGGATATGGTATCGCCCGCCGGCTCGAGCAGATCAGCGGCGATCTGATTCGATTGAACGAGGGCACCGTCTACACCGCTCTGTTGCGGCTGCAGCAGAAAGGCTGGATTTCCGCGGAGTGGGGTGCATCCGAAAATAACCGCAAGGCAAAGTTCTATTCCATAACCAGGGCAGGACGGAAACAGCTCGCGCATGAAATGAAAAGCTGGGAGCGGATTGCCGGCGTCGTGGATCGCGTATTGAAGCTGGAAGGCGGGAATTGATATGCGAGCCGCTTTGAACGCATTGACTTCAAGAATTGCCGCGCTCTTCCGCCTGTCAGGACTGGAGAAGGAACTGGATGCCGAAATAGGCTTTCACCTCGCGAACCTTGAAGAACGATTCCGCGGGCAAGGCATGAGCGCCGAAGAAGCACGCTTTGCAGCGCGCCGCGCTTTCGGCGGAATCGACCAATTGAAGGAGACGAATCGAGACCTTTACTCCTTTGCCTGGATCGACGATTTGAAGCGGGATTTCAAGTTCGCCCTGCGCAGCCTTCGCAAGAATCCGGGATTCACGATCGTTGCGCTGTTGACGCTGGCGCTGGGAATCGGCGCGAATACCGCAATTTTCAGCGTCATCAATGGAGTCCTTCTTCAGCCGCTTCCCTACGCAAACGGCGATGGCCTCGTTCTGGTGCGGCAGCAACTACCACTCGCAGGAGTGCAGCAACTGCGGTTCTCCGTGCATGACATCGAAGATTACCGGACTCAGAATTCAACGTTCTCCGCCCTCGTGGAATACCACGAGATGTCGTTCGTGCTTCTTGGCCAGGCTGAACCGGAGCGCGTCCAAACGGGAGTGGTCTCGTGGAACTTTTTCGATCTGCTCGGCGTGAAGCCGTTGCTTGGACGAAATTTTCGCGCCGCGGATGAACAACACGATGCGGATGCCGTCCTGTTGCTCAGCTACGACTACTGGGAACGCAGCTTCGGCGGCGATCGAACGATCGTCGGCCGGGTATTTCAAATGAATGACCGGCCGCACACCGTGATCGGCGTACTGCCGCCGGTCCCGCAATTCCCGCAGGAGAACGACGTATACATGCCGACTTCGGCATGCCCGTTCCGCTCTGCTCCGGCTTTCGTTGCCAATAGAAACTCGCGCATGATGGGCGTACTGGGCAGGCTTAAGCCGGGAGCGTCCATTCAGGCGGCTCAGGCGGACCTGAACGTGATTGCGGATCGGCTGCGCCGGCAATATCCCGAATCGTATTCCAAGAACGGCGGCTATCGCGCCGCGGCGGTCGAGTTGAAGGAACAACTGACTCACGACATTCGACCCACCTTGTGGGTCCTGCTTTGTACGGCGGGCTTTGTTCTTCTCATCGTATGTGCGAGCGTGGCCAACCTGACGCTCGCGCGTTATCTGCGGCGTGATCGCGAAATTGCCGTACGCCGGGCGATGGGCGCAAGCCGGATGCAATTGTTCCGGCAGTTGGTGACCGAAAGCACCATCCTCGCTCTGGCAGGAGGCGCACTGGGCCTGGTCTTCGCTTACGGAGGACTCGACGTCTTGATCGCCTTCGCGGCAAAGTTCACGACACGCGCCGCGGAAATTCGAATCGATCGATGGGTTTTGCTTTTTACCGGAGGCGTATCGCTCGGAACCGGGGTGGTGTTCGGCTCGATTCCGGCGGTCATGTCGAGAAAGGATCTTGCCGGTTCTCTTAAGGAAGGTAGTACTCGCGCTTCCGGATCGGCCGGCCATCAACGATTTCGAAATGCTCTGATCGCGGCTGAAGTCGCCGTCGCTTTTATGCTGCTCATCGGCGCGGGTCTCATGGTGCGCAGCATGATGAAGCTTGAAGGTGTCGATCCCGGATTTCGCCCGCAGAACATTTTGACTGCCCGGGTGGATCTCAATTTTTCGAAGTACAAGAACGCGGATGATGCGCGGCGTTTTTACCGCCAGGTTCTCGATAACCTCCGGAACATCCCCGGTGTAACGGCCGCGGCCGCCGGTTCGACCTTTCCATTGAACACGCAGCGTCCCAGCAACATTCGATTGAGAATCGAAGGACGAGTGTCCGACGACGAATCTTCCGCGCCGCAGGCGGATGCCCTCGTCGCCAGCCCGGATTATTTCGAAACGCTGGGCATACCGATCCTGACGGGCCGCGTCTTCTCGAGTGCGGATCGCGCCGATTCCCAGGGCGTCGCCATCCTGAATCGATCGATGGCCCGTCACTACTGGCCGGGCGAGAATGCCGTCGGCCGGTACATCTCGACGGATTTCGGAAAGACCTGGCTTACGGTTGTCGGCATTGTCGCCGATTCGAAAAGAACTCTGGAAACGGAAGCGGCAGACACTTTTTACATTCCGCTCGAACAACAAGGATTCGTCAACACCATCCTCGTTCGCACGGCAGGCGCACCCCGAAGCGCCGAACGGCTGCTGCGGGAGGCCGTGTACGCCGTGGATTCCGAACAACCGGTCGACAGCGTCCGAACGGTGGAGCAGATCCGCTCGGATTCCCTCTCATCCCCACGATTAACGATGACGTTGTTGTGCGCGTTCGGCGGACTGGCGTTGCTGATAACCGCTACCGGGATTGGCGGAGTCATCGGTTTCTTTGTGAATCAGAGAAGGCATGAAATCGGAATCCGCATGGCGCTTGGCGCCAAACGCGGAACTGTGCTTTGGATGGTGCTGCGTGAAGGTCTCATCATCATCGTGATTGGACTCCTGCTGGGCATGGCGGGAGCGTTCGGTCTCGGACGGTTGATGGGCGGCCTCCTCTTTGAAGTGCGTTCAACCGATCCGTTAACTTTCATTTCAGTGGCGTTCGTTCTGATTGGTGTGGCAGTCTCAGCTTGTTTCGTACCCGCATATCGCGCGGCAAGCATTGACCCGACTATTGCGCTGCGCAACGACTAAAGAAGGAGAGATATGAAGAAGTTCATTTTTCCGGCGGTCTTATCGATTATTGCGATGTCGACACTCGTCATTCCGCAAAGTCAGCAGGCGACCGCACCCGTATTTGACGGCAAAGAATTATTACGTCCTGTGAATTATCGGGAATGGGTTTTCGTCGGAAGTTCGCTGGGGCTGGGCTACCGTCCCGGACCGGCCGGCATGGGGGATATGTATCACAACGTCTACATCAAGCCCGAGGCATATCGAGAGTTCGCCAGGACCGGGAAGTTTCCGGAGGGAACGGTCCTCGCAATGGAAATGGCATCATCGGACACGAAGAAAGAACCGGCTCTTCAGGGATCATTCGAAAACGAATTTATCGGCCTCGAAGTCGCAGTCAAGGACAGCAGCAGGTTTCAGGGTGGATGGGCTTACTTCAATTTCTCAAGTGGCATGACCTCGTCTTATCGCGACAAGGCTGAACCACTTCCTGCAAGCGCAGGATGCGTGGCATGCCACAAACAAAACGCAGCAACAGATAACGTGTTTACGCAGTTCTATCCGGTATTGAGAGCGGCGAAACCGCGCTGAAGGGCGGGGACCCTACCGGGATCCCGCGGGAGGAGTTCCCTTTTCCTTCATAAGGGATTCGAGTAGTGCAACTGTCTCGGGGAATGAATCCGCCTGACCGCGTCCGCCACGAACACCTTTCGCGAGATCGAGGGGTGTTCTGCCATCGGCGTCTTTCGCCTGCAAGTCCGCGCCATTCTCGACGAGAAATTTAATGAAGGGATTGAAACCGTGTTCAGCAGCGCCGTGCAGCGCGGTCTGATGCGGCACAGCCAGGGCACTTGGCACCTGGCTGGCCCGTCCACCACGGCCTGCGCCTGCGGCAGCGCGCGCGGCGGCGCTGTCGGTGACAACGCGCCGCGGTTCGCTGACCATGTGCGCGTTGATTTTGGCGCCCGCGTCGATCAGCAGTTTCATGGTTGCTAGGATGCCTTCATTGGTTCGATTGCGCCCGCGCGTCACGCGAGTTCCGAATTCGACACCGGCAGCAGCCATCAGGGGGGTGACGCCTTCCTTGCTCGGCAGGTCGACAAGAGCACCATGCTTCAACAACAACTCGACGAACTTCGCGTCACCGGCACGTGCTGCCCGCAGTAATGCAGTCGCGCCCTGAGCCAGTATCGTGTCGCCTCCGCGGTCCTGAGGCACATCGCGATACGGCGGACGGCGCTTAAGCTGAAGGTTTGGATTCGCGCCCGCTTCGAGAAGCATCCGTCCGACATCGAGCGCAGTGAGGGAATCTTCACTGGGAATGACGGCCATCGCGCCGTTTCCCTTGACCGGGAGTGTACTGACATCCGCGGCCATGTATAACGGCGACCGGCCATACAGATCCCATTTATCCAGATCGGCGCCGGCTTTGATCATGTATGCGGCAAACTCGAAGTGCATATTGAGCAGCGCCATGTTCAGCGGAGTGACGCGATCCGGATCTTCAAGATCAGGATCCGCCTTCGCCGCCATCAGGCTCCGGGCGCACTCGACACAGCCTTCACGCGCCGCATAAAGCAAAGGAGTGAATCCTCCTTTGTTCATGTCTTTGGGACGCGGTTCGGTAATGACCTTGCGTTCCCACTGATGAATCACGCCGCGCGCATTGACATCCGCGCCGCGCGAGGCGAGCAGCTTGATCATCTCAGCCTGGCCTTGCGCCGCAGCCCACATCATCGCGGACTGTCCGCCCCAGTTTTCTTTGGCGTTAACGTCGGCGCCCGCATCGAGGAGCCGCTTCGCGGCTTCTACTTTGCCGCTCCGGGCTGCAGCCATGATCGGAGTTTCGCCGTCCGGGTTTTTTACATTAGGATCTGCGCCCGCCTTGAGCAGCGCATCGATAATCGGCGCGGATCCAATGATGGCCGCCTCGGTAATCGCCGAAGAACCGAACTGGTTTTTCAATTTAACGTTGGCGCCGGCCTTGATCAGCGCTTTGACGAGTTCAAGATCATCGTTCGCGGCGGCGTACATGACAGGTGTTGCCCCATCCGCCGAGGCTGCATTCGGGTCGGCATGTTCGGCCAGCAAACGCAACGCAACTGCGCGATCGCCGGACTCGGCCGCATCGAGCAATGTTGTTTTGACGGGTCTCGCGATGAGAACCGCAGCCGCCGAAATGGCAATAACCGCAACCGCGCATCTTGAAAGCAACGTCCGCATTTCCTAGACCTCCGACAAAGTGCCGCCGCTGTCGCCGATGGACTTCACCGGAATATTGTTCCGGTCGAAGATCGTGAACAGCAGATCCGCAAAACGCGAGTCCTGGGGATACTTCAAATGCTGGCCGCCCTTGATGCGTCCATGCGCATGGCCAAGCAGAGCCGCGGGCAACGGATCGTTATTGTGCCGGTCGCTGTTGCTCATGTTGCTGCCGAACAGAATCGTGGAATGATCGAGCACGGTTCCGTCGGCCTCCTGTGTCGCCAGCAGCCGTTTGACAAACGCGGCAAATACCTCGGTATGGTACTTCTGGATCTGAACCAGCTTGTCCTGCTTCTGCGGATTGTTGCCGTGATGGGAGAGAGGATGAAACGCTTCAGCGATGTTGAGGTTCGTGTAGGTGCGCATGCTGGCTTCGCGATCCATCGACATCGTGATGATTCGCGTGATATCCGCCTGGAAAGCGAGAGCCATGAGATCGAACATCAGCTTGAAATGTTCCGTGATGTCGTTCGGCGTGCCGACAGGCGCATCCGGAATATTCAGGGATGCGGTGTCCTGCTGCGAAGCCATCTGCACGCGGCGCTCGATCTCGCGGACGGAGTCGAGATAATCGCTGACGACGATACGGTCCCGCACTCCCAGGCTCGCCTGCAACCGCGCGGCTTGTCCTTTAACGCGATCCAGAATGCTGCCGGTCTCGTGAAGAATCGCCGCGCGTTCCTTATCGGTATCGCCCTGTCCGAAGAGCTTCTGGAACACTGCGCGCGGGTTTCCTTCCTGCGGCAATGACTGAGTCGGCGTTCGCCATGCCAATCGAGCGCCCACCTGTGCCGTCGTGAGCTCGAGTGAAGGCAGACGCGTTTCCTGGCCGATGTGCCTCACCGCCATCTGATCGGCGGTAACGCCGGCGTCCGGATTCGCACCATATTCCGAGGGCTTGACGCAGCTCAGCCACGTCTGTTCGATGTAGCCGTGAGGCTCGGGTGTTTCCGCGGGCTTGTTTCGGAGACCCGACACGATCGTCAGGTGTTTACGATACGGCGTCAGCGGCTCGAGGATCGGCGACATCTCGAAGTCGGTTCCCGCCTGCTTCGGCGACCAGCGGTCCATGATCGCGCCGTGCGGAAATCCAATGAATGCGAGCCGTGTCGGCACCTTACCGGCGGGCGTTGCAGCCCATGCCGTAGCGGCCGGGCTCATCGCATCCAAAAGCGGCAGCCCGATGCTGGCGCCGATGCCTTTCAAAACGGTCCGTCGTGAAATATGTTTTTTGCTGATATACATGTCGTATCTCCGCTGGATGAAATTTCTTCAAATTTTAGTGCACGGCCTGCGCCAGAGCCGGCTGTGGCGCCCGGCGTTTCCTGAACTGTTCGCTCCGAACGACAGCCTGAACGATTGCTGAAAATTTGTAATTATCTTTGGCGGAGTCCCGCACAATCCGGCGCACCGTGGGCATATCGTAGTACTGGATTGTTCGTCCCGCCGCATACATCATGAGCCGCTCGGTAAATGTCTGCACGAATTGATCCGGCCGGCGCACCAGCGCCTTTCGCAGATCATCGGGACCTTTGAGCGGCGTGCCGTCGGGCAGCTCGCCCGACGAGTCGATACCTGTGCCGGCATACCGATCGCGATCCCGCCACATTCCCGTTGCATCAAAGTTCTCGAGAGCAAAGCCGAGCGGATCCATCACTGCGTGACAAGAAGCGCAAGTGGCGCTCGATCGATGCTTGGCCATCATCTCGCGAACCGTGAGCGCTTTCGTTGTGCCGATGTCTTTCTCATCCAACGTAGGAACGTTCGCCGGCGGAGTCGCCGGCGGAACGCCTTGAATGTATTTGAGGATGAAGGAACCTCGCAGAACCGGCGATGTGCGGTTCGGATACGCGGCCGCCATCAGGATCGCACCCTTGCCGAGCAATCCCCACCGGACGGACTGTTTGAGTTCGACTCTCTGAAAGCGATCGCCTTTGACGTCGGTGACTCCATAGTGAAGCGCGATGCGCTCATTGAGGAACGTGTGACTCGCCGTCAGCAGATCGACAACGCTTCGATCTTCCCGGAATATGCTGTCCGCGAAAAGTGTGAGTTCCTTTTTGAAATCCTCACGCGGGTCGCCGCGGCCCGACGCATACGGGAACACGGTCGAATCCGGCACGATCTCGTCGAGCCGTTTCATCTCGAGCCATTGATGGACGAAATTACTCGCGAGTGTTATCGAGCGGGGATCGGCAAGCATCCGCCGCACCTGCTTGTCGAGCGTCGCGGGATCGCTGAGTTTTGCTTTGATCGCAAGATCGAGCAGTTCTTCATCGGGGATCGTGTTCCACAAAAAGAACGACAGTCTGGACGCGAGCTCAAGGTCGTCGATGCTGTAGGCGTCACCCGCATGCAGGCCCGCGGGAAGGCGTTCACCGCGATAGAGGAAGAACGGACTCGCCAGAATTCCAGTGAGTGCGCTGCGAATGCCGGATTCGAAACCGCTCTCCTTCACGCCGTCCTGGTAGTACACCATCAATTCCGCGATGTCCTCATCCGAAACGGTCCGGCGATAGGCCCGCTTCGCGATTGAAGCGATGATCTGTTTCGCGCAAGCCGCCTGAACATCGGGTTTCGCATCATTTGCCGGATGGCAGGTAAAAACCCGTTCGCGGCTCGGCGTGGGAGCGAGTCCCTTCGCATTGTAAGGACCGAGGATCTGAAACGACGCGACGCGATACATGCGATCCTGTCCGCCGCCGGGCACGAACATCTGCAATTCATCGTCGGATTCCGCAAAACTTTTCCGCCGGAATGCCACACCGATCTTGTGCGGTCCCGCTGTTGCCGTGAATCGAATATTCTTCAGGCGCGCATTGACCTTGTCGAGCGCGCCATTCTGCACCTGGTCGTACAGCTTCATGTCCTCTTCACCACCGATGACGGCTTCGTACACCAGCTTGTTGTCAACCGTCACGACGAGCGGATTCTCGTACTCCATGCCGTTGCCCCAGATGTGCGTGGCCATGTCCGCGACATTGATGACGTATTCGCCGTCGGATGGAAGATCGACCTTCGCAAGAACGCCGCCGCGAGTGCCTAGCGGCAGCCCCGGCACGTGAGTGAATTGCGAACCGGGTCCTCCGCGGAACGTCCATCCTCCGGCTCTCGCATCCGGCCGGCCGACGGCTTTTACAGCCACAGCCCGCGCTGCGATGACATATTGTTCGATGAAGGAGGGCGAGACCTGCAATGCAGCGGCAATATTGTCGAAACCCTCGGCAGTATCGTCTGCGGGAAGGATTTCGTCGGCGTTGATGTCAACCGACAACAAATCCCGAACGACATTCGAGTATTCCTTGCGATTGAGGCGATGCAGCGCAACCTGATCCGGCATGTGCGCCTTGCCTGCGGCGCGATCGAGCGAATCTTCAAGGTACGTTACCAATGAATCCATCGCCGCACCGTCCGGCTGGCGGGCGCCGGGAGGCGGCATGACGCGCCCGCGCAGTTTGCGCACCGCCTTCTCGAACAATTCCGGGTGCTCGGCAACACTCGATGCAGTGATTCCTTCGAAGCTGACGCCTCCGACTTTGGCGCGATCGTTGTGACATCCCGTGCAGTATTGCTGCATGGTTGCCAGGGGTGCGTTGCCTGCGGCGGCCTGAGGCACGGGCGCCTGCGTCGAGGCTGTAAAGACGCCGGTCGAAGAAGCGGTGAGCACGGCGGCCAGCGAAACAACGACGATGAGTACGATAGGTTTTTTCGTCATAAAAGTATCAGGCATCCGGCGACAAATAGCCCCATAAGCTCTCAAACGCGCGCCGAACGAACTCATCCGGATTTCCCATCTGCGCATCAAATTCCTTGGTCGGCTTTGCGGCTACGGCTTCGCCCGGTCCGCGCCCGCGATTGAGCAACTGGCTCAGCCGGCCGTAAATCGCGTCATACATTTCGTATTGTGTCTTGAGGTCGGCGAGTTTAAGCGCAGGACCTCGCGACGGCACAATGCGCGTATCCGCATCAGCCAGGCTCTGCAGACGCTGGAGGCCGCCAACCATTCCACCGATCCAGCCGCCGGTAACCCAATCCACCACAGGCCAGCCCTGGCTGGAGGCGACATCACCCACCACCAGCGCGTTTTGTTTGGGGAAAAAGACATACAGATCGCCGTCGGTGTGCGCAGCATCGGGAATGTATCCGTAGCGGATTCCGGAATCGAGTTTGCCGCTATCGTAGAAAGTCTTGTTCGGTTGCGCCGCCTTGGGCAGGCGTTTGAAACGCTTTCCGTTCCAGGGCCAGGTGACGTCGGCATTCAGCCAGAGCCGTGTGTTTTCGTGCGAAATGATCGTCGCGCCGGCCTTTCCCAGCCGCTCATTAAGACCCGTCTGCTCCGGATGCCAGTGCGTATTGAAGATCGTGTGAACCTTGCCGGCGCCCGGCAGAGCCGAAACCGCTTTCATCACTGCATCTGAAGCGCGGGCCGATCCGCCGTCGACAAGCAGAACACCTTTGCTATCGATTTGCGCGACGATATTCTCTTCGCCGGGAACTCTGAGGATGAACAAATCGTCGCTTAACTGCTCGGTGCCGGCGGACGTCTGGATGGGCACACTCGCGGCACTCAAAATCGGCGCCCCGAGAACGATTCCCGCTGCCCCGCGAAGGGCAGTTTGAAGCATTTGTCTGCGTGTTTGAAATCGGCTCGTCGGATACATCGTGATTGTCCGTATCTTTATATCAGGATTCACTTTTTAATGACATCGGAATTAATGCCGGATTCAAGGAAAAGGCGCGGAATCCGGAGTTATCCGAGCTTGTTGCGGCGGCTGGCGATGCGCTCTGCAGCGGAAGCCCATCCCGCATCAAATGAGCAGCCTGGCGCATCGAGATCGATAACCAGAGGGGCATGGTCGGAAGGGAGCGGCTTGCCTTTGCGGGCTTCGCGGTCAATTTCGGCCCAGACCACGCGCGATTTCAAGGGTTCGTTCACGAGAAGATGGTCGATGCGCATCCCGATGTTTTTGTAGAAATTACCGGCCCGATAGTCCCACCAGGTGTACCGCTCCGGTTCCGGATGATGCAAGCGGTAAGCATCGACAAAACCTCCGAGACAAATGCGGTTGAACGCCTCCCGTTCACGCTCGGAAACATGAGTGCCGCCATGACAGGCGCGCGGATCCCAGACGTCCACATCCGCGGGCGCCACGTTGAAATCGCCGCCGATCACGGATGGTGTTTGCGCCCCGATCGTCTCGTTCAGCCATCGGGAGAGCCGGTCAAACCAGGCGAGCTTGGCTTCGTAAAAAGGCGACCCGACAATCCGTCCGTTGGGCGCGTAGATGCTGATGACACGCACTCCTCCACACAGTGCAGAGATCATCCGCGCTTCCGCAAAAGGTTCGTCATCACCGGCGTCGGGTGTTCGCGCCGGGCCCAGCGGTTCGCCGAAATTCGTAATAACGGAATCGATGCCGCACCGGCTGGCGACGGCAACACCGTTCCATCGGCCTTCACCATGATGTGCGAGAGCATAGCCCGCGTCCCGGAACTCGGTTTGCGGCGCATCCGCATCGGTGAGTTTCGTTTCCTGCATCAACAACACATCGGGTTTGGCGCGATCGAGCCACCACAGCACTTTCTCAAGCCGGGCTTTCAGTGAATTGACGTTCCACGTAGCGATGCGCAACGGCATGATTCTCAGTTCAGCCGCATGATACGGGCGGTGGCGCATTCTTCAGCGACCTTCAGATATCGCAGGACGCTTGCATTACCGGCGACGTATGGATTCGAGCCGCCGCCCGCGCGCTTCGCCAAAATCGGAAGATTGATCTTCGAACGGTCCCAGTCCGTGTGGTTGGAAAAGACAATGTCGGCTCCCGCCTGTCGGGCGATCTCAGTGAATCGCTGCGCCGACTTGATGTAGCTGGTAAGAGATTCCCGATCCGCGTTAAGTCCGGTTCCGCCCCACATCGCAACGAGGTGCGGCCTTCCGCTGTCTTTCACCGGAATCAAAACGGAGATCGTGCCGGGTGTGTGGCCCGGCGTGATGTAGAGCGTCAGTGTCGTGTCGCCCAGGGTGAGTTTCTGGCCGTCGGTGGCAATCATGTCGCGCTTCGGCCGGGTGCCGTTGCTTCGATCGAGCATGTCCCAGTCTCCCGGCGACATGATGACGCGCGTGCCGTACTTATCCTGAAGGAACTTTGCGCCGCCGTGATGATCGGGATGCGCATGAGTCACGACAGCGAATTTGATGTTGGCCGGATCCAAGCCGAACTTCTTCAGCCCTGCAATTTCTTCTTCGATGGAATAGTCGAAAATCGTGTCGATGACGACAATGCCTTCGGATGTTGCGATGGCCCAGATGGAGTACTCGCTCTGCCCGGCGAAGTAAAGATTGTCGAAAACTTTCACAGGTTCCGCGTACCAGGTCGATCGATCCGGCGGCCCCGCCTGTCTCTGCCCGCCACGACCCTGGCCTCGCGGCGCGCCCGCAGTTCCGCGTTGAGCCGGAGCAGCGCAAAGGAAGGTGAACAGGTTTTGATAATCCTCACCTGCGGCAGTCTTCGCGATAGCGACGTGCGCTTCCGGGTTGTCGTTTGCATTCTGAGCCGTGAGCATCGGGACCGCCAGCAGCAGCGCAATCGCGACCTTCATTCGAGACCTCCTTGAAATGCGCATTATGTCATGGAGGGTGATATCATCGGCCCCTCAAACAGGAGTCTTGAAAGATGATCAAACGGATTCTGGTTATCGGCCTTGGCGTGATGGCCATCTCAACTCCGCGAATTGCAATCGCGCAACAACGCGCGGCGGTAACTGCGGCCAAACCCGCGTGGACGCCGCCGAAAACGCCATGGGGTGAGCCGGATCTCCAGGGCATGTGGCCCCTGAACCATTTGATCAGCACTCCGTTTCAGCGGCAGGCAGGGTACGGCGATCGCCGGATGTTGACCGATCAGGAATATGCTGCCGCACAGAAGAATGCGGAGGCTCGCAACACGCGTTTCGAGTCCGGAGCCATTCCTCAGGCGGATTCCGGCGCAGGAGTATCGCGGCTTACATCTCTGATGAGCGATCCACCCAATGGACGTTTCCCCGCTCTGACGCCGAAAGGCCAGGAGTTGTATGCCAGGATGCACGGGAGCTACAAGCCGGGACAGACCGTTTTCGACAGCCCTGAAGACTTCGACACCTGGGATCGCTGCATCACTCGCGGGCTTCCGGTTTCGATGTTTCCGCGGAACTACAATAACGGCATCCGCGTTGTCCAGTCTCCCGGTTACGTCGTCATTCTTCTTGAAATGGCGCATGAGGCCCGCGTCATTCCAACCGACGGGCGCCCGTTTCTGGATCCAGCGATTAAACAGTATCTGGGTGAATCGAGAGGAAAGTGGGAAGGCAATACGCTTGTGGTTGAAACCCGAAACTTCAACGGAAGACCCGCGATGACCAACGCCGGAGTTCCAGGTTCCCCGCCGTTGAACCCGTCGTCGGAAAACATGCGCATTACCGAACGATTCACGCGCACGGCTGACGACACGATCGAATACAAAGTAACGGTGACCGATCCCGAGATTATTTCGACGGGTTCATGGTCCGCGGAATTTCCGTGGAAGCTCGATAACAAGTACGAGATGTTTGAATACGCCTGCCACGAAGGCAATACCGCCATCCGCGGCTACATCGAAACTTCACGCTTCGAGCGGGCGCACCCGAAGCCAGGAAAGTAATTCGACCTACTTCGTTGGGTCTTTTTCGTTCGCGGAGCCGCCCAGATCCATCTTCCGGCCATCGGGAAACTGAAGGTCTCGCGAACTGCCGCGGAACGAACCGTCCTTTGCCTGGTAAGCGACGACTTTGACTTTTGTGCCCGCGGGCAGCGAATCCCGATTCCAACCTTTACGGAACAATACGGAAGGCGATCCCCCTTCAATCTTCCAACGCACGACGGAACCGTCGGCCTGTGCCACATCGATATGCAGCCAGGAATGCGGATTCACCCACTCCATCATCACAACTTTGCCTTCGAGCGTAACCGGTTTGTTCTGATCGAACTCCGCGGAGAAGGAATGGTGCGCCAACAGGGGCGAAGCGGCAGCTATCAGTAGCGCAGCACTTGCTACCACTCGTATCCATTTATTGAGCATGAGTCTTACTCCTTACCTGCAATAAATTACTCTTATACACCGGATTCTTGGCGGCACGCTTACTTCTTTGGCAACAGCAGATCCTGATAAAGGAGCATATCGGCGAACGGCACGCATTTGTGTTCCAACTGCTGGGTATTCTTCTCGATCAATCGATACAACGGCATTTCGATTGTCCATGGCCGCGAGTACGTCAGCGGATCATCGAGCGTCGCTTCGTACCAGATGTGATTTGGTCCGAGAAGAGTGAAGCGCTCGGTGACTTTCAATTTGTTGCTGTGATGATTGCCGGCCCGATCGAGCCACGTCTGATCGTTTAACGAGGTGGTTGTCACAACCAGAACATCGCCTTCCCACGTTCCATTCGACTTGCCCATCCACGAATCGACCGGAGCATCCGAATGATCCTTCATGTGAATGACTCTGTTCGCGGCTGCGAACGGATAGACCATGACGAGATCACCGTTACCCTGAAAAACCTGAAATGGAAAGTCGTGGTAGGTTACTCGCGGGACTCCCAGCATGTAGCATTTCGCTTCAGGATCCGCGGCCGGCCATTTGGCGCGATTCTCGTTGCGCTTTTTAAGCGCGTCAGGCAAATACGGAATTGTACCGCCGCGCACCACGCTCTGCCCTGCCGGAATCGAACCGATCGCGCCGAGCTGCCAGAAGTCTTTGAGCTGTTCCGCCGAATGAGCTTCGAGATTCCAATATGCCGTATTCAAGGCCTGCCAGACGCCGTTGAAGTTGGGATGACCCGCAATGCGCGCCGGACGGTTTAACTCCACTGGAGGGACCTGAGGCGCCTGTGCGGCGCCGTCACTGATTCCTATCGCCGCCATCACGATCACGCCGATGATTCGATTTCGCATCTATCCGCTCCTGTACTTTAAGGTCACAAAGTATAGCTGCAAGAATTCAGACGCGCCGCGAACTTTTTCCAGCACTTCTATATACTTCGGCTCCTATGCTTGCGTTCATTTTCAGGCGATTGCTGCTCACGGTGCCGGTGCTCTGGATTGTGGTCACTCTCGTGTTTGGATTGATCCACATGGTGCCCGGCGATCCGGTGGCGCAGATGCTTGGCGAAGGAACGAGTGCCACAGAAGTGGAGCGATTGCGGCATCAATTCGGATTGGATCGGCCCGTTCTCGATCAATACCGCACCTATATGGTTGGCGTGGTGCATGGCGATCTGGGTGTTTCATTCCGGAATCAGCAATCGGTGACATCATCAATCCTGGCCCGGTATCCGGCCACGATCGAACTCGCGGCCGCCTCAACTGTTTTTCTGATTATGATTTCGGTTCCCTTTGGCGTGATCAGCGCCGTCCAGAGAGGCCGGGCGGCGGATCGGTTCATCAGTTTCATCAGCCTGCTGGGTTTGTCTTTGCCTAACTTTGCGATCGGCCCCATGCTCATTCTCTTCTTTTCGATCGTGCTCGGACTGCTTCCGGTTTCCGGCCGTGACGGGTTGTCGCATTTGATCCTGCCCGCAGTCACACTGGGTGGAGGCCTGGCGGCGACAATGACGCGAATGGTCCGCGGTTCGATGCTTGAAGAAATCCGGCAGGACTACATACGAACAGCGCGCGCCAAGGGCCTGTCGGAGCGCGCTGTCTTGTTTGGCCACGCGCTGCGGAACGGCCTGATACCGGTGATCACGATCCTTGGACTCAATGCAGGGGCGCTGCTCGCAGGCTCGATCATTACCGAAACGATCTTCTCCTGGCCCGGTCTCGGCCGTTTGACGATTCAAGCGATCAGCGCCAGAGACTATCCGCTGATTCAGGGATGCATTCTTGCGATTGCGGTGACTTACATCGCGATCAATCTGGCCACAGACGTTCTCTACTCGGTCATTGATCCGCGAATCCGGTATGAATGAATTCTTCCGCAAAAACGGGCTGGCGCTCGCCGGCTCGATCATTATATTGGCGCTGATTTTAATCGCGATTTTTGCGCCGCTGCTGGCGCCGTACGATCCTGCTGAGCAAAAGTTGATGGACCGCCTGCAGGGTCCGTCGTGGAATCATCCATTTGGAAACGACGAGTTGGGACGTGATATCCTCTCACGCATTGTCTTGGGGACCCGCGTCAGTATGCGGGTGGGAGCGACAGTCGTTTTGCTTTCCGGAATAGCCGGTGTTCTGATCGGGGGAGTAGCCGGTTATGCCGGTGGCAAATGGGATGTTTTCGTCACCGTGGTGGTCATCAATTCTTTGCTGGCCTTCCCCGGAATTCTGTTGGCAATCGCGCTTGTGGCCTTCCTGGGGCCGGGTCTCGATCGATTAATCTTTGCTCTTGTCGTCACCGTATGGGTTGGATACGCGCGGCTGGCAAGAGGGCAGGTTCTCAAGGTTAAGACACTTGAGTTCGTGGAAGCGGCTCGTGCGCTCGGCGCAACGAGTTCGAGGATTTTTGTCCGTCATATTTTGCCGAATATTATTCAGCCGGTTCTGGTTCAGGCAACCGTTGGCATGGCGATCGCTATTCTAAGCGAAGCATCCTTGAGTTTTCTGGGATTGGGCATCGCGCCCCCGGCGCCAAGCTGGGGAGCCATGCTGAACGACGCCCGCAACCATTTGTTCGATGCGCCTCACATGGTGGTGTTTCCATCGATGGCGCTCATCGTTACGGTTTTATCTTTTAATTTCCTGGGTGACGCTCTTCGGGATTGGCTGGACCCGAGGAATTACGGGAAGGAGTCATAAATCATGTCGTTAATCAGGCAGGCCCTCGTCTGGTGCCTGACGTTATTTTGCATCACTGCTGCAGCCGCTCCGGTTTTCGCCGCGGGAGAAGTAGAACTCGTTGTTCCGGATCTGAACCAGGTCAGTTTCTTCGGAGGAATCGGCGGCCGCACACTTCTGATGAGCGGCTTGCTGGTTTCAGGGCTGGGATTGCTTTTTGGTTTGATGATTTATCAGAAGCTTCGCAATCTGCCGGTCCACACGTCGATGAGAGAAATCTCCGAGCTCATCTACGAAACGTGCAAAACGTACCTCCAGACTCAGGGCCGATTCCTGATGATTCTCGAAATCTTCATCGGCGCTGCCATTGTTTTTTACTTCGGCTTCCTGCAACACCTCGAGATTTTCAGAGTGATCATCATTCTGGTGTTCAGCATTATCGGCATTCTCGGAAGTTACTCCGTCGCATGGTTCGGGATCCGCGTGAATACGTTCGCGAACTCGCGCACTGCGTTTGCGAGCCTGCGCGGAAAACCATATCCGTGCTATCAGATTCCGCTCGAAGCGGGAATGAGCATCGGTATGCTCCTGATCAGCGTTGAACTTTTTCTGATGCTTTGCATCCTGCTGTTCGTTCCCGGCGATCTTGCGGGACCCTGCTTCATTGGATTCGCTATCGGCGAATCGCTGGGCGCAGCAGCATTGCGCGTTGCGGGTGGAATTTTTACGAAGATTGCGGACATCGGTTCGGATCTGATGAAGATCGCTTTCAAGATCAAGGAAGACGATGCGCGCAATCCCGGTGTGATTGCGGACTGCACGGGCGATAACGCCGGAGACTCCGTTGGGCCGTCGGCCGATGGCTTCGAGACATACGGTGTGACAGGCGTTGCGCTGATCTCTTTTATTCTGGGCGCAATAAGAGATCCGCAGGTTCAAATTCAGCTTCTTGTCTGGATTTTCAGCATGCGCGTCATCATGGTGATCGCGTCCGCGCTCAGTTACTTCGTCAATGCCGCGATAGCCAAAGCACGATATGAGAACGCGGCAAAAATGGATTTCGAATCGCCATTGACCCTGCTGGTCTGGCTCACTTCGATTGTTTCCGTCGTGCTGACCTATATCGTGTCGTACCTTCTCATTCCGGAACTGGGTGGAGATACATCGCTGTGGTGGAAACTTGCCAGCGTGATCACGTGCGGAACGCTCGCCGGCGCCGTCATTCCGGAATTCGTGAAGGTTTTCACATCGACCAGTTCGCGCCACGTTCGAGAAGTCGTGACATCTTCAAAAGAAGGCGGAGCGTCTTTGAACATTCTTTCCGGATTCGTCGCCGGAAACTTCAGCGCTTACTGGCTGGGTCTGGCGATCCTGTCCCTGATGGGCATCGGCTTTATCTTCAGCACCTCTTTTCCGGCGGGAATGATGCTTGCCCCGGCCGTGTTTGCATTCGGCCTGGTCGCTTTCGGCTTCCTGGGAATGGGACCGGTGACGATTGCGGTGGATTCCTATGGTCCCGTTACCGATAACGCTCAGTCCGTATTCGAACTGTCCACGATCGAGCAATTGCCCGGAATCCACAACGACATCAAGAGCACATTTGGATTCGAACCGAAGTTTGAGGAAGCCAAAGAATTCCTGGAAGAAAACGACGGCGCAGGCAACACGTTCAAAGCCACAGCAAAGCCCGTTTTGATCGGAACGGCTGTGGTTGGCGCGACCACAATGATCTTCTCGATCATCGTGGCGTTGACGGATCGCCTGAATCCGCAATTGATCACCAATATTTCAATTCTGCATCCACCTTTCATGCTCGGATTGATCGCGTGTGGAGCCGTGATTTCCTGGTTCACCGGAGCATCGAATCAGGCCTGAAGCACAGCCGCAGATCGAGCGGTTGAGTTAATCAACGCTAACATCAA
>CAZWGA010000006.1:0-150335 GCA_964633285.1 uncultured Solibacteraceae bacterium
TGAAGCCGACTATTTTCTTAGGCAGCAGCGTGTCTAGGAAAGTCTGGGAAGTCCATTCGATGATTCCCCTTAAGTCCGCGACGGAAAGCTCAGCCTCCCAATTCTTTTCCTCAAGTTGACTTCCGTCTTGCTTCCTAACGATCTTTCCGTTTTTCCGGACTGGTACCATGTTCCAGACGCGAAGAACCGCAATTTTGGTGCTGCCATCCCCGACAAATACAACATGAAAGTGTGCGATGGCGTTGCGCAGGTATTTGATTAATTGGTTAAGATCTACGACCTGCCTGAAATTTCCGCTCACCTTTGGTACTGGCCAGCCTTCTGCTTCTAGTTGCGCCAGCGGGGTCCGAGGGATCGTCGCAACATACGATTGCTGTGGAAAGATAAGAAGACCAAGCATGGAATTAATGAGTTGCGTTACCTCAAACACGTTTTCACCTTCAGACCGTAGCTGGTCGATGGCCTCAAGATTTGCCTTTGTCCGGCGGGCGAAGTCTTTCACTACGTATTCGTAGTTCATCTGATCAATCCCTCTGAGCGCCTAACGGCGGGCATGAGCCGCGCCGCGTTCTTCACGGTGTCAACTCTACACCCGGGTTAAGCGGCTCACCATGCAAAGAAGTTTTTCTCCACTCCGGGTTCGATAGACACGATTGCAAAAGAACTCGGCTTCAACGGCACCTTGAGGCGGAAATTGATGTTCAGAACACAGTCTTCATTAAGCATTGGACCAAAAAGTCGCAGTTGTTCGATGGCTTTATTGGGCGGTTTCCGCCTTCACTGAGGACTCCGGCGACTGATACGCCTGAAGCGATTACCAGTAATGGTCGCGGCTCAACTTGGAATAAGGAAACCAACGGATGTTCTTCGAGGCGAAAAGTGTTTGATACCTCAGGTCGACGCTCAGCAAGAAGCCGCCAAAGCCGCCAGGCTTGTGTGATCAACTCAGAACCAAAACGGTTCGTAAGGGCATAGCTAACTGCAGACGCACGACTCGGCGTCAAGTACGAATCTCCGTGCTGGAAGTTCCCAGAATCGCTGAATGACTCTTGGTGAACCATCCACTCGGTCGCGAATCTGCTTGTCATCCATTCGGTATCGTTTGCGAAGGCTTGGTCGCATGCCATCAAAGCTCGATTCAGAAACTCTTTCACATCGTATTGAGCGATTGGATTTACTGAACCCAGACCAAACCGTTCGATCGACTCGCTAAACTGCGACGCGGTTCCGTGATACAACGGGATCCGAAAGAATCCATTTTGAATGATTTCGTCCATTGGGTTGCTATCCGCCTAACGATTCTAACGATCAGCCGCAAGTGGCGCGCAACTTTCGTCAGACGACAACTAGATGCGCCGATTGCTGGCATCGTGGTGTTAGGCATCGTGGCGCATGTCCCAGGCAAGTATGTCGTAATAGATTGCCGGCGCCTGAGCCTTTTGCGCGATTGTCGCAATCCGCTCCTGAAACGAGGAGTATTGCTGCGGCGTCTGGATCCACCTCATTGTCGCGCTCTTCGGAATGGACAGATCGGGTGCGACTGCTCGAAGTCCTATTAGAGTGTAGCTGTCCAATGGTACATGCTGAAGGTGAATGAGCGCGCGACGTTCTCGTTGGGACAGTGAGCTTAAGCACGCGAGCCTTTTCAGCACCAAGTTGAACAGCTTCGCGCCGCGACCGTAACCCATCTCCGTGCCCGTCACCTTTTGCCAATGCCGACAGAGAGCGAGAGCCGAGGCGTGGATATAGGCCGAGTATTCGCGATCCACAGGGACCCTACTGAATGGTGGAATGCGCTTCTGAATATGGGATTCCGCCCAGTTGCGAAAGGCGTCAGACGGACGCACCGGCAGATTCCGGAACGCCCGATATGTATTGCTAGCAACCGCCGAAGAGACAACCTTCCCGAGCGTATCGATCCGTTCATCAAAGTATTTATTTGCCAGACTTCTTGTCCGCCCCCGACGAAGTGCAGTAATGAGCTCTGACTCGGACTTGAAAACATAAGGCACGGCCACAGGCATTCACCTCCCAGTTCAAGATGGCTAAAGAGCTATTCAACTGATCCTTGACGCGAATGATATGACCCGATGCAGGCCGGACCAAGCGGAATTAGGACGTCCGCACACCACGATCTCTTGGGGCCGACTCCCAGTGACAACGTGACGACATACCTTCAACGGGATCCGTTTTGGGAGAGGGTCTGACCCTAGGAGCCACTATCTTTCTCGCCGCAAAACTCAAACTGAGTTACTACAGCATCGTTGACAATTCTTGACCTTCGCGCTCGGTGAAGACGCTTAGAATGTCGATCGTTTATGGACCGGATTCTGATCATCGATGACGACGTGGAATTATGCGCGCTCGTTTCGCAATTTCTCGGGCGCGAAGGTTTCGCTGCGGCCTGTTCGCACAGCGGCAGCGAGGGCGTGAAGCTTGCGCTGAGCGGCACTTTCGACCTCATCATGCTCGACGTCATGCTGCCGGATTCGAATGGTTTCGATGTTCTGGGACAGATTCGCGCTCAGTCACGAACTCCAATTCTGATGCTAACTGCCCGCGGCGACACGCTCGATCGCGTGATGGGCCTGGATATGGGAGCGGACGACTATCTCCCGAAACCGTACGATCCGGCGGAACTCTCCGCCCGCATTCGGGCGATTCTCCGCCGATCGAAATCTCAGGGAGACCAGGCCGGCCTTCCTCCGATCGTTGTCGGCGACGTCGAACTGAAACCGGCGTCGCGCACAGCGCTGCGCAACGGCGCGCCGTTGGATTTGACCGCGGTTGAATTCGATCTGCTTGCAGTTTTGATGAAGGTCGCGGGTACCGCGGTAAGCCGGGAGGATCTGGTGCGCACCGTTCTCGGGCGCGAATTCTCGCCCTTCGATCGAAGCATCGATACGCATGTCTGCAATCTCCGCAAAAAAATCGGACGCCTGAAAGACGGCGCCGAACGCATCAAAGGCATTCGCGGAACGGGATACTTGTATGCGAAATCTCTTTCTTAAGATCTTTCTCTGGTTCTGGCTGACGGTCGTTGGAGTCGCCGTGGCTCTTGCAGCCTCCGTGACCTATGCGACGCATGCACCGCGCGTGCAGCTCCAGGCAGCCGCCGACAATATGCCGGCTGCCGCCAAAGCCGCAGCGGAGAAATTCGAACGCGGAGGCCGGCCTGCGCTGGCAGGCTTTCTGAGCGATATCGAGATGCGGTATCCCGTCATCGCATTTTTCTTTGACGCTGATGGCCGCGAACTTCTCGATCATACTTTTTCAGCGGATGTGCGGCGTGCCGCTGCGGCTGCGAAGAAAGAATCGGTCTATCTGAGAGGAAATATCACGGCTCATCGCGCAGCAGGTCCGAGCGGACGTGATTACTCGCTTGTGCTGTTGTTGAATCCCGACAGCCCCTCGGCCGTCGGCAAAGCGGGGTTCCTGAAATTTGCAGTCCTGTTTTTGCCGATAGTCACGCTTGTCGTGGGAGCCGGTTCATGTTTCCTCATTACACGCCATATTACCTCACCGTTGTTCCGGCTTCGCGCCGCCGCCGGCGAAGTCGCGAAAGGAAGTCTCGAAACGCGGGTCACTCCGAAGCTCGGCCGCCGGCGCGACGAGATTGCCGCGCTGGGCCGCGACTTCGATCGCATGACCGAACGCCTCGAAGCTCTGGTTGCGGGACACAAACGATTATTGGGCGACGTTTCTCATGAGCTGCGATCGCCGCTATCACGGCTTGTCGTAGCTCTTGGCCTTGCCCGGAAAGCTTCAGCGCCGGAGCTTGACGAGTGCTTCAATCGAATCGCGCTGGAAGCGAATCGTCTCGATCAATTGATCGGCCAGTTGCTGACTCTGTCCCGCATCGACAGCGGCTCGCTTTCCTCGGCGAGCACGGAGTTCAACCTGTCCGATCTTGTTCGGGAAGTTGCGGGCGACGCGGACTTCGAAGCACGCGCTCACTGGCGGCGCGTTACCGTGAATTCGATGGAAGAATACGTTTTTACCGGTTCTGAAGAATTGTTGAGAAGCGCCATCGAGAATGTCGTGCGCAACGCGATTCGCCTGACTCGCGAAAATACTGCGGTTGAAATGTCGCTCGAGCGCCAGGATCGAAGGCTGGTCCTTCGCGTTCGTGATCATGGGCCGGGTCTGCCCGAGAACATGCTTTCAGACATCTTTCTTCCGTTCCGGCGCTTCCCGAACGAAGCCGGAACCGCCGGTGAAGGCGCAGGTCTTGGCCTGGCCATCGCACAGCGCGCGGTTGCCGCGAACGGCGGCCATATCGAGGCGATTAATGCGAAAGACGGCGGCCTCATCGTGGTGATCGAACTTCCCGCCATGTAATAACATGTCGGGCGATGATGGCCTGGGCTTCGTTCCTGACCGACGTTTTCGCGCAACTCGTCGTTATCCTGTATCCCGGCGTGTTTGTTTACTGGTTGATCGTTCATACGAACATCGCGCGCTTAAGGGCTGCCCGAATCAAGGCCGAATGGATTGCTGCTTTCGCCTGGGTTGTGACTGCGGGACCTCTGATTTATTTTCGGCGCGAGATCTTCCAGTGGCGCTGGCCGATGCCGTTCTGGATCGCATCAGGACTGGTGGCCTTCATTATGGCGCTGACTTTTGGAAGAGCCGCCTCGCGGCACATTCCCCTCCGAACTTTGATCGGCCTTGCCGAGATCGAGCCGCAAAAGAACAAACAGATCATGCTGGAATCCGGTGTTTACGGAAGGACGCGAAACCCGATTTATTTCGCGCATATCCTTCTCGTGTTTTCCGCCGCGGCGCTTTCCGGTTTCGCTGCGAACTGGATCATGCTGGGTCTCGACGTGATCGTGCTGCCGTTTCTGATCCTCGCTGAAGAACGCGAACTGCTCGATCGATTCGGACCGGCATACGCTGCTTATATGAAGCGGGTTCCACGCTTCTTTCCACGTTTGCGGTAAACTTTCACCCTTATGGTTCTGGCGTTGCTGACTTCCGCGCTCGTGTCGATCGTTTGTTTGATCATGACCGTTCTGATGGGCATTACACCCATGTGGCGAACGAATCTCGCGCAGCACGTTCTGTTTGGATTTTTTACTACTTTTCTCGTAACGCTGACTCAGAGCATGACGATGTTTTACTTCATCGGCACAGGGAAGCAGGTGAAGGACCTTGTATCCACCCTGCCGTCGGGAGCCGCGCTCATACAGCGAACGAAAAAGTTCAAGGCGAAGGTTTTTCCTCCGGCATTGTGGGCCATGTTGTTCACGATGGCGACGATGATCATCGGCGGCGGCGTGCACACCCATGCCTGGTGGACTCCGCCGCTGTTGCACGCGCTGCTGTCCGCGATCTCCCTCTACTACAACTTCGTGGCGTTCTGGCAGGAAGCGAAGTACATGCTCGAGCAGAATATGCTGATGGAAGAAGTCGATCGTCTGCTTCAGGCAACTCCATCGGCCGAATGAGCCTCTTTTACCGGATCATCTATCCACCGCGCTTTGCGTCTCCCGAACTGGAAACGCCCGGCGACATCGACGCATTCATCGATTCACGCGCTCTCGAATATCCAACGAAGATTGAAGATGAATTTGTTCAACGCGCATTGGGACTGGGTGTGGACGGAGGAATGATCCTTGATGTCGGCACGCGTGTCGGCCTCATATCGCTGAAAGTCCTGTGGCAGAATGAAAGCTTTTACGCGATCGGAATGGACCGGTCGCCGGCCATGATCGATCGGGCGAGGGAAACGGCAGCGGCATGGGGACTGGATCAACGGGCTTTTTTTCAGGTTGGTGATGCGCGAAAAATGCGATTGAAGACGGCATACTTCGATCTCGCGATTTCGGATTCAACGCTGCATTCCTTCGATGATCCCTTGTCCGTACTGGCGGAAATCAATCGCGTCCTGAAGCCAAAGGGAGGCCTGCTGATTCGTGATCTACTGAGGCCCGCGCGGCTTCAGATGAATAAAAAACTTCAGGCGCACGCGCCGTTGTACGGCACGCGCATGCGCGGGCATGTGGAAGCCTCGATGCGAGCGGGTTTCACGCTCGAGGAAATCGAAGCGATGGTTCGATCTTCCGGACTCGAACGCGCCAGGGTGTCGGCCTGGGGCGAACATCATTTCATTATCGAGAGGGAAGGCGAGAGCGATCCGAATTCGTGGATCAAGGCGCGGGAGCAGTATCTCTGATGAAGATCCTCATCATCGGCGGGAACGCCGCCGGCCTCACTGCGGCCGCGCGCGCCAAACGAATGGATCCGAAGCTCGACGTGACCGTCCTCGAAAAAGGCCCGGACATTTCCTACAGTACGTGCGGTATTCCGTATTATCTGTCCAGGCTGGTAAGAGCCCGCGACCTGGTTTCATACACACCGGAATCGTTCGAGAAGGAGCGTGGAATAAAGGTTCACGCGCAAACGCGCGTGGACGAAATCGCTCCGTCGAGGAAACGCGTCATGACCACGCGCACGGATACCGGCGAGCGTGCCGAGTTTTCCTACGAGCGGTTGCTGATTTCAACGGGGGTTGTTCCAAAACTTCCGGAGATTCCCGGAACGGACCTCAAGAACGTTTTCACGGTCATCGATCTTCAGGACGCAGTCCGGTTTAATGAAGCGCTGGAAAATGCGCAGCGCGTCGCCATTGTCGGAGCGGGTTATGTGGGCCTGGAGATGGCGGAGTGCCTTCATGCGATCGGAAAAAGTGTTCATCTCTATGAACGCGAATTGCATGTGTTGCCGGGAATTGATGCGGACATGGCGCAGATTATCGAATACGAACTTCAGCGTTTCGGCATCCGAGTTTCACTTGGAGCAAAGATACTCGCGTTAACAGGAAACAGCGGACGTGTTTCGGGAGTGAAGGCGGCGAGCGGTCTGGGAATCGATCCGGCAGATGTGGTATTGCTCGACACCGGAGTCGCGCCAAACGTCAGTCTGGCTCGCGATGCCGGGATTCAAATCGGCGCAACGGGAGCGATTTCCGTGAATGCCTGCATGGAGACAAACGTGCCCGGTATCTTCGCGGCCGGCAATTGCGCGGAGACGTTTTGCATGCTTCGCCGCCGTCCGGTGCTGCACTACATCGGTACCGTTGCGGCCAAGCAGGGCCGTGTCGCCGGCGAAAACCTCGCAGCGCGGCGGACGAAATTTCCGGGCGCGATCGGAACAACGGTTCTCAAGGTTTTCGATCTCGCCGTTGCCCGGACCGGCCTCTCTTCGGAGGATGCGGCGGCAGAGAGTGTGCCGGTGGTTTCGGCGCGCATCGAAGCGCTCGATCGCGCGGCGTATTATCCGGAGGCGCGAAAGATCTGGGTGAAGCTGATTGCCGAGCGCGAGAGTTCAAAGCTTATCGGCGCCCAGGTGGCCGGCTATGGCGACGCTTCCAAACGCATCGATGTTGCCGCCGCCGCAATCACCGGCGGAATGCGCGTGGATGAATTGGCGCAACTCGATCTGGCGTATTCCCCGCCTTACGGTACCCTCTGGGATCCCTTGCTGGTCGCGGCTCAAGCGGTATTGCGAAAAATGTCCATGTGATAAAATGCCGCGGAATCTACGGAACTAAGGAGTAGGGAAGTAATGAGGTTACGTCTTTCGAGCCTGATCATGGTTGTACTGGCAATGGCGGCTTCGGCCGCCGCCGAAGGATTGAGCCTGCCGGCTCAGGGATTGGAAAGCCGCGTTGAATTCTGGAAGAAGGTTTTCACGCAGTACGGTGAAGACGACGTCATTGTTCACGACCGGATTCATGTGAATCTGATCTATGACGTCGCAACCCGCGACAACTCTTCGGCCAAAGCCGCCGCCGTCCGGCAATTGCTTGATGAGATCGCAGCGAACCTTGCAACTCCGGAAAACCTGAGCGCTGCCGCACAACAGGTTCGCGATACGATTCTCGCGAACGGCTTTGCATTAACCTCGTCCTCGATCGCCGATCTTCGCGAGAACGTTCATACGCAACTTGGAATCAAGGAACGTTTCCGTCAGGGCATCATTCGATCGGGACGTTACCTCGAAGCGTTTCAGGAAATCTTCGAGAAGCAGGGTGTTCCCACCGAGATCGCGCTTCTACCGCTTGTCGAGTCGTCTTACGAGAATCGGGCGCTTTCGAACGCCGGTGCTGCGGGGATTTGGCAGTTTACGCGTGGAACGGGCCGGTTGTACCTGAGCATCACGCGCAAAGCCGATGAGCGTCTCGATCCCGCAAAAGCGACTCGCGCTGCTGCCCGCCTGCTTCATGACAACTACAATGCGCTCGGTTCATGGCCTCTGGCGATTACCGCGTACAATCACGGGCGAGCCGGCATGATGCGGGCGCAAAGCGAAGTCGGTTCAGACATCACAAAGGTCATCGATGATTATCGCGGACCGCTCTTCGGCTATGCTTCGATGAATTTCTACTCGGAGTTTCTCGCGGCGGCTGATGTGTATCGCAACTATCAGCAGTATTTCGGCCAGCTCGCTTTCGACACGCCTTCTATGAAGCAAAGCCTGGAGCCGTTGCGCGTTGCCGCGAAAGCTCCGGTCAAGCGCGTTCAAACCGCGAAAGCAACGCCCACTTCCGATAAATACAAAGTCCGGAAAGGCGACACTCTTACCGAAATCGCGCAGCGATTCGGCATGAGCGTGCGTGAATTGATGGATACGAATAATCTTCGGAATTCCGCGATCCGCGCCGGGCAGATTCTCCTCGTGAAGTAATCGGACTTAATATCCCGCGGCGCCACCGCGCAGTCTGTGATCGACGCCCGGATACTTCCGGCCATCCTTGATCAGAATCGAATGGGCATCCCCCTGGCTGTTCACGATTCGTGTGTGGTCGCCCATCGAATTCAAGGCAGGGACGATTCCTTCAAGCGGTCTCTCGATGGAGATGACATCCGGCATCCATTGTTGATGGATGCGCGGTTCATCGACAGCAGTCTGGACATCCATCTTGAAATCGATCACGTTGATGACGATCTGAAGCGCTGTATTGATGATGGTGCGGCCGCCCGGACTGCCCGTCACCAAATACGGCTTCCTGTTTTGCAGAACGATGGTCGGAGTCATCGAGCTGAGCATTCGCTTGCCCGGTTCGATGAGGTTCGGTTTCGTGCCGACCATGCCTTTCGTATCGGTGACGCCGGGATTGATATTGAAGTCGTGCATTTCATTGTTCAGCAGGAAACCCGTGCCGCGCGCGATGACACGCGACCCATAGAGTTCTTCGATCGTGTACGTGTTCGAAACGGCATTGCCCTGCGCATCGACGACCGAAAAGTGAGTTGTGTTCGTTCCCTCCGGACGCGTCACAATATCCTTCCCGAGCGAAAGACTGGACGTCGCATGGTTCATATCCACATTTGCGCGCAGTGACGCCGCAAATGGTTTCGATATGAACCTGCCCAGATCCACTTTCACGAAATCCATATCGCCCAGGTATTTCGCTCTCGAATAGAAACCCAGCCGCATGACTTCCGAGAGCAGATGAATCGTGGATGGATCGCGGCGCTTCATCGATCCGAGATCGTAGCCCTCGAGGATATTGAGCATCTGGATCATGGTCGCGCCGCCGGAACTTGAAGGCGCCATTCCCACGATTTCAAATCCGCGATACGTTCCGCGCACCGGTGTGCGGATTCTGGCGTCGTAGTTCGCGAGATCTTTAAGAGTGATCAGTCCGCCATGAGCCTGAAGATCTTCGGCAAGCCTGGCGGCAACTTCGCCTTTATAGAATCCGTCCGGGCCCTTGCTGTAAATCTGCTGCAGCGTGGAAGCGAGATCGGGCTGCTTCAGCGTTTCACCTGCTTCGTAATTCCGGCCGTCGGGTTTTCGGAATACCCGGCCGAATTCAGGAAATTCATCCATCTGCTTGTTCTGGTTGCGCAGCGATCGCGCGAGCGTTTCGTCCACGACAAAGCCATCACGAGCGAGATTCAACGCGGGTTCGACCAGCGTTTTCCAGTCGAGTTTTCCATAACGTTTTGAAGCTTCCCAGAAACCGCGAACTGTGCCCGGAACTCCGATCACGAGATATCCGACATCCGATTTATTTGGATCCACTTCGCCTTTCTCGTTCAGAAACATCGTTGGTGTGGATTTCTCAGGCGCCTTTTCGCGATAGTCGATTCCTGTTACAACTCCCTTGTCGGCGAGATAGATCAACATGAAACCGCCGCCACCCAGGTTTCCTGCTCCCGGCCATGTGACAGCAAGCGCGAAGCCCGTCGCTACGGCGGCGTCCACGGCGTTTCCGCCCTTTTTAAGAATGTCTACGCCGGCTTTCGACGCAATGGGATCGACAGAAACCACCGCGCCATTCGCAAACGAAGGTGCATCCGCAGGCAGGGGTTGCGACGACACACAAAGAAAGCTGAGGATGCAAAAGCAGAAGGTAGCGATGATCGCGGTGAATTTCACGACGCGCCCAGTTTGGCAATTTCGGAATCGAGATGGCTCAGAGCGCGCTCGAGTTGTGCCCGATAGCGTTCATCACGGGCGGATTCCAATGCAGCCAGGGTGTGTGTGCGAGCGAGACGAATGCTTTCGAGTTTCGCGCGTTGCGCAATCTCTGCCTGGCTGGCTTTCTTTTGATTGTCAGTCCTGGAATTGGACTCGCGTTCGGCAATCTGGTCTTCGACCGATTTGCTTTCCCACCCTCTGGCCACGCGGGCATTATATCGCGCCGGGCAAAGACTAGTGAACCGATCGGCTCACAACCGCCGGCATCGCCGCCGCTGAAACCACGCGATTGCGGCCGCGAGCTTTCGCGGAATACAGGGAATGATCGGCTTCCTCGATGAGATCTTCCGGCAGGTACTCGGATTTGAAAGCGGCAAGACCGCAGCTAAACGAAAGCGTCAGCCGCGAACGGCCGTCGATGGAAATCTCGACCTGCTCCAGCTTGTGCCGAATGCGTTCGAGCACGCTTCCTGCATTGTCCACAGGCGTATCGGGAAGAATGATGGCAAATTCATCGCCCCCGATCCGGCAAACGACATCCTCCTGACGCAGATTCACGCGGATGAATTGTGAGAAGAACTTCAGCACCTGGTCGCCGCATCGGTGGCCGATGTCGTCGTTAATCGACTTGAATCGATCCAGATCGATCAGCGCCAGAGTCAGCGGCTGGCATCCGCGTCTGGCTCGAGCGATCTCCTGAAGCAACCGTTCATAGTAGAACCGGCGGTTCGGGATTTCGGTGAGCGGATCCGTATAGGCGTAATCCTTGTAAACTCGCAGGCGCTCCACTTCGGCTTCAAGCAACTGATTCCTTCGTTCAAGTTCTTCAAGCCGTGCCTGCATGTTCGACTGATCATTCCTGGTCAGCAGTGCCATCGTATCCTCCGGGCAACGTGTACGCACCGGCGATGCCAATCGATGGAGACTTGTGTTTCATGGATTTAACGGATTCAGGAACATGAGCCTCACGGCAATTTTCTCCCAGCCAGGCAAAACATGCCTTCTCCGGAGAGAGGCGGGCTTTCGAGTACAATCCGCAAATGGACGAGCGCCGGGATCATGTCTTAGTTGCCGCTATTGCTGCGTTGATTTCCGTCAACGCGTTTCTCTATTTTCTGTGGCGGGATCAAACCTACGTTCACATCGATGCGATCGCGCACGTCAACAAAGCTCGCGGCCTTTTCGATAACTTCGAGCCGGGGTTGCGCCAACTCGGTACCGTATGGTTGCCGTTGCCGCATATTCTTATGGCGCCACTTGCGGCAATCGATCCCCTTTGGAGGAGCGGCGCGGCCGGCAGCATTGTCAGCATCTTCAGTTTTATCGGAACAGGCGTCTTCCTGTTTCTGACGGGATACATCTGGACAGGGTCGCGTATCACGGCGTGGCTTGCCTTTCTGCTTTTTGCTTTGAATCCGCATCTGATCTATTTGTTCACGACCCCGGAAAACGAACCGCTCATGATCCTGTGCGCATCCGGCCTCCTTTACTACCTGGTGCTCTGGACTCGCGATGAAGACTGGCGGAGTTTTGCAATGGCGGCCCTCTTCGTTTTCGCCGGGACCTGGACGCGATACGAAGGCTGGGCCCTCGCCGCAGCAGTTGCGGTGCTCATTCCGTTCATCGCACGAAAACACCGTCTCGCCTCAACCATTCTGTTCACGGGAGCCGCATCGGCCGGGCCCATGCTCTGGATGCTGTACAACATGGTGTACTTCGATGATCCACTCATGTTCGGTTATGGAATCGGCTCTGCGCAGAATTATGCGACCGTTCAATTTCCTTCAGCGGGCAAGTGGTGGTACTCGACGTGGACGTATTTTATGGACACTGCGTATTGCCTGAATTCGGGTGTGCTCTGGATCGGCGTGGCCGGATTGATTTTGAGTCTTGTGTTCATCAGCCGGCGCTACTGGCAGCCGACAATGGTGCTCATCACCGGCTGTTTCGCGATGTTCGGGTTCTACGTGCTGAATCTTTACTCGAATATGGTGCCGGTTGCTCTTCCGGGAATGTTCAAGAACGATCCTCAGTCGGTGATGAACGTTCGATACGGTAGTGTCATGGCATCAACGATCCCGCTCTTTGGCGCGCTGTTTGTGTTTATCGTCTGGCAACACATCGAGCGTCATCGCGCGTTTTCGCTCTTCTTGCTCACGCCGTTCCTGATGCCGGATGTGACACCGGCGGCCAGCCGCGAACCTGTCGATCAACAGTTCACACAGAACCTGTTCTATACCGAAGCCGTCCACAATCAGAGTTTCTGGATGCCGCCGTTCGTCGATGCGGCGCGGCGGCTTAAAGCGGATATCGATGCCGGCCACGATGAAACCAGTTTGATTCTTACCAACACGCGAATTGTCCACGTCGTTGTCTGGGCCACAGGAATTCCGATGCGCCGCTTCGTCACCGAAATGGATGAAGATGTCTGGGGCCCGAGCCTTTCTCACATCGATCCTCGCGTTCGCTGGGCCATCACAGAAGAAGGCGATCAATTGTGGAACGGGCAGGGAAAGTTTCTTTCGAAGAACTTCGTTGAAGTGCTTGCGTCGAAAACTGCAAACACCGCGACGGTCCATCTGTACCGCCGTCCCTGAAATTCCCCTAAAGGTTTTCGATCACGACCGGCTCGATCGGGTCTGCGGGACTAAATCCAAAAATCCGTGAATAAAAATAAAGCTCGGCTTCGATGGCTCTTTGGATATTTGCAGCTTCGCGAAAACCATGACCTTCGGAGGGAAATGCGACATAGGCGAAGGGCAACCGCTTCGCCCGCAGAGCGGCAATCATGATTTCCGCCTGTGAGGGCGGCACGACTTTATCTTCGAGGCCCTGGAGAAGAATCACCGGACACGACAGCCTGTCGGCAAAGTGAACCGGGGAACGCTGCCGGTAAAGTTCGGCCGCCTGCGGATAAGGTCCGACGAGGGTGTCCTCATACCGTGATTCGAACTTGTGCGTGTCCCTGGCGAGGGACTCCAGATCCGCGACGCCGTAATAGCTTGCGCCGGCCGTAAACACATTGTGAAACACAAGCGCGCACAGCGTCGTGTATCCGCCGGCGCTGCCGCCGCGAATGGCCATGCGCCGGCCATCGACATCACCGCGCTGTTCGAGATATTTCGCGGCATTGATGCAGTCCTCGACATCGACAATTCCCCAATTGGATTTCAATCGCTCACGGTATGCGCGTCCGTAACCTGTGCTGCCGCCGTAATTCACATCCACGACGGCAAAGCCGCGGCTGGTCCAGTACTGAACGGCGAGACGAAGCGCCGCGGTTGTTGCGCTGGTCGGGCCGCCGTGACTGATCACAATCAGCGGAGGCCGCTCGCCCGCGTTCACAACGTAATCCTTGTTTCGCGGACGGTAGAACATCGCAAAAGCCGTCAGATTCTTTGCAGTGGGGAATTCGATCGCTTCGGGTTCGGAGAGATAGCCGGGATCGATCGTGATTTCGAGGCTGCGTTTTAGAACTCTGGCATTGTTGGTTCGTACATCGATCGCGCTGACTTCGGCAGCACTCGATGTGGAAGCAGCCGCCACAAAGACCGTGTTTTCCCCATCCGAACGAAGGCTTCCGAATGCGGAATAGGAAAGCGGAAGCCTGTTCATTTGCTTCGAACGCGTGTCGACTATTGCGAGATATTCCACGCCGTTCTTGTCCACGACACAGGCGATCCGGCCGTTTGAAAGAAAAGCGTAGCGGCAATATCCAAACAGCCACTGCGGAACGCCAATTTCGGCGTCAATCGGAAATACCGGAACGATGTCGCCCGAACGTTCGCAATAGAGATTCCACCAGCCGGTGCGATCCGAAATGAAATAGAGCGTTCCATCAGATGCCCATTCCGGCTGAAAAACCGACTCCGTGCTTGAACCGGTAACATGCCGTGGATTCGAAACAGTGACTCCGGTGCGGGTTCCGCTTAGATCGCCGATCCACAATTCCGTGCCATCCCACGGCATCTGAGGATGCCGCCAGCAGGTCCATGCGATGCGGCGCCCGTCGGGACTCAGTCGAGGGAACGAATAGAAATCGTAGCCGGACAGGATCGTCTTTGCTTCGCCGGAGCCGCCGGCATCCATCGCGATCACTTCATTGAGGGCTTCGCGGCCTGCTTCATGACGTTCGCGAACGCAGATGATCGTCTTTCCGTCCGGTGTGACGCGCCCATCCGCATATCGCAGACTTCCCGGTATTGGAGGCTCCTCGGTGATGGCGCGGGGTTCGCTTTGGCCGTCCTGCCGGTACAGGCGTTGGTCTTTGAAATTCGAGAAGAATATGGTGTTCCCATGAACGAAATACGCGCCGCCGCCGTATTCGTGGGCGCGCGTGCGAGTATTGAATCCCTGCGGCGTCAGATCGATCCGATTTCCGTCCGCCGAACAGCGGACGGCCACAACCCGGCCGCCTTCGTCGGGACGGCTTTCAAGCCAATAGATCTGTCCGTTGGAAAAATGAATTTCGCTGAAACCGATTCCCGAGGATGTGAGCAGCGCGCTCGTGATCGGCGATTTCCAGGATCCAAACGTAGCGGTGGTGGTCATGTTCCCAATGCCTTGCGTGCAGCTTCAATCGTGCGATCGATATCCGCTTCCGTATGGGCGGTTGAAATAAAAGCCGCTTCGAATTGCGAGGGCGGCAGATAAATTCCCTGTTCCAGCATTCCGTGAAAGAACCGGTTGAACTTCTGCGTGTCGCACGTTTTCGCGGTTTCGAAATTGAACACGTCGCGATCCGTAAAAAACAAAGTAAACATCGAGCCAACGCGATTCACTTGCGCCGGTACACCGGCTTTTTGCGCCGCATCGAGTAGCCCGGCTTCCAGGCAGGCGCCGAGCGATTCGAGTTTGGGATAAGGATCCTCGCGTTCAATCCGCCGTAACGTTGCAAGTCCGGCGGCGACCGCAAGAGGATTGCCGGACAGCGTTCCCGCCTGATACACAGGACCGGCCGGCGCCACGTGATTCATGATTTCTGCGCGGCCGCCATAAGCGCCGACCGGCAGACCTCCGCCAATCACTTTACCCATCGTTGTGAGATCCGGTTGAATGCGATATTTCTGCTGTGCCCCTCCGGCCGCCACGCGGAAACCCGTCATGACTTCATCAAAAATCAGAAGCGTGCCGGCCGCTTTCGTGAAATCTCGAAGGATCTCGAGATAACCCGATCGCGGCGGAGCGCATCCCATGTTGCCGACAATCGGTTCGATGATGACGCAGGCAACATCTTTCCCGTCCTTACCGCCGAAGAGTCGCGTGAGAGGAGCGGGATCGTTGAAGGGAAGCACGGTTGTGAGGTCCGCAAGACTCGCGGGAACACCGGGACTGTCCGGCAGCCCCAGTGTGGCAACTCCGGAGCCTGCTTTCACGAGCAGACTATCGCCGTGGCCGTGGTAACAGCCATCGAACTTCACAATGCGGTTTCGGCCCGTAAATCCGCGAGCCAATCGAATAGCGCTCAGAGTGGCTTCGGTGCCGGAATTCACCAGGCGAACCTTTTCAACGGAAGGAACAAGTCTCGTGATCAGTTCCGCGATCTCCACTTCGCGTTCTGTGGGTGCGCCAAACGACGTTCCGATTTCGAGCACGTCGCTCAACGCCTTCATGACTTCGGGCGGCCGATGGCCGAAGATCAACGGACCCCACGAGCCGATGTAGTCGATGTATTCCCTGCCGTCCGCGTCCCAGACATGCGAGCCATTTCCGCGCTGGATGAAAAGAGGCTTTCCGCCGACTGCGCGAAAAGCGCGTACAGGTGAATTCACGCCACCGGGAATGACTTTCTGGGCGCGATTAAAGAGGTCTTCCGACTTCGACATTGTTAAAGGGTTCTTGCAAGCTCGAGCGCGTAATACGTAATCAGAATATCCGCGCCCGCGCGTTTGATGGCCGTGGTTGTTTCAAGAATGATTCGCTCGCGTTCGATCCAGCCCAGGCGCGCGGCGGCTTCGATCATGGAATATTCACCGCTGACTTGATAAGCGGCAATGGGCAGATCGAATTGTGCGCGCGCCCGCGCAATGACATCGAGGTAGGGAAGCGCGGGCTTCACCATGACGATGTCCGCGCCTTCATCGATATCGAGAGCGATCTCGCGCAAGGCCTCGCGCACGTTCGGTGGATCCATTTGATAGCCGCGGCGGTCGCCGAATTGCGGAGTCGAGTCCGCGGCTTCGCGAAATGGCCCGTAAAATCCGGACGCATACTTCGCGGAATACGCCATGATGGGTGTATTCGAGAAACCTTCCGCATCCAGCGCCTCACGGATTCGGGCCACGCGTCCGTCCATCATGTCCGATGGTGCGACCATGTCCGCGCCCGCGCGAACGTGACTGACCGCAGAGTCTGCAAGAAGCTTCAGGGTTGGATCGTTCTGAACATCCCCATGCTTGATGACGCCGCAATGCCCATGGGACGTGTATTCGCAAAGACAGATATCGGTGACAAGAAGAAGGTCACGTACATTTTCACGAATGGCGCGGAGGGCCTTTTGAACAACTCCGTTTTCGTCGCAGCAGTCGGAGCCGACGTCGTCTTTCTCTTCAGGCAGTCCAAAGAGCAGAATTCCCCCGACACCCGCCTGCTCTGCCTGCCGCGCCACGTCTACGGCGTGATCGATCGACAAATTGCAGATGCCCGGCATCGAACTTACTTCCCGCTTGACGTTCTCGCCCGGACACACAAAGACCGGATAGATCATCGCCTCCGGAGACAGCCGGGTCTCCCGCACCAGATTCCGCAGCCGCGGTGTCCGGCGAAGCCGCCGCATTCGATGTATGGGAAACGCCATCGGAAAATCTTTCTCGTTCGTCTGAAAACTTCAGACAAAAAACAAACTCGTATTATAGCCAACCTTCCAGGGCGAGCCCCGGAAAACCAGCCCTCATTCGAGATTCAAAATCCAGACGGCTTGATCCAGAAACTCGCTTCCCACCGGCCGCCAGGCGGAATGGATTGCAGTTCGGAGTAACGGCCTTTGTAAGCGAGATTCATCGAGTTTGTAATGCCGGCCATGGGCTCGAAGGCAATGAAGTTCGGATCGTTCTGGGCACTTTGTCCGCCGCGATTCGCGGCGGCCGGGTTCGGCGACCACAGTACGGCGGCGCGCCAGTTGGGCCCGATCATGATGTCGAGCTGCTGGCGCTTCCCTTTTACGATCATGTGCGCGCGGCCCCGAGCGTCGCGCACGAGATCGCTGAAGACGTCATCGAGGTTGTAATCCTTGAGCGGCGCTGCTTCTGGATCGCGGAAGAAGGACTCGGCAGGCTCGGTATCGCCGGTCGGAAGTTTGGTTGGCGATAGTATCCAGTGTTTTCGGGCGCCAACGGAGATCGTCCATTCCTCGCGGGTCGAATCGGTCAGTTTGTAATACGGATGGAATCCCACGGCGACCGGCATCGGTTCGGAGCTCAGGTTCACGATTTGGGTGGCGACTTCGAGGACGCCGTCCTGCAACCGGTGAGTGACTTCGATCGTGTGAGCAAACGGAAATTGTTTCATCCACATCGGCTGCTTGAAGAATTCCAGCCGGCTGCGAACCCATGCGGATTTTCCATCAGCTTTTACTTCCATGACCTGCCACTGATCGGTGAACGATAGAAATCCGTGAATCGGGATCGCGCCGCGGACGTTGCCGAGAGTCATGTCGAAGGCGTACTTCTTCCCGTTCGCGTAAAAGGCCTGTTCGTCGAGGCGGTTCGCCCAGGGCCCGAGGAACGGAATCCCGCTCAATGCAGGCCGCGCTTTGAATTCATCGATCGATGCGTAGGGCCAACGCAAGGCCTCTTGTCCATTGACCTTCATCGAGAACACAGTATTGCCGACGCCCGGAACGATCGACACCGTTGTTCGATTCCGGCTGTCCTCCAACACAATCGTCTCGCCATTTCGCCGTGCGGAATATTGCGGTGGCGCGAACGCGAACGCCAGGGTGATAAACGCTGGGATAAGTCTGCTCATTTCAGAAGAGTCTTTCTCTCGGCCTTAAGGTGCCTACCGAGCCGATGTTTTTCAGCGTGAAGGCAAAGCGGAAGCGGCTTTCGACGCGGGCGCCGATGTTGAATTGACTGACTTCAAAGCTCAGGCCATAGCAATTGGTGTTGTAGCCGATTTCCGCGGTCGAGCCCTGAAACAGGGAGTGCTGGACGTCGTAGGAAAACTGCACGGCCGCGCTGAATCCGGGTTTTAGTTGATTTCCATACGTGAGGCTTCCACGCAATTGATTATTGGGAATCTCGATCGCGCTGCGGTGCGTGAAGAAATAAGCAATTCCGCCGAAGAACTGTCCGCGATTCACGTTGCCGATAATGCCGGCGCTGCGAAACTGATGGTCGCGAGTGTCATAGTCCATTTGAATATCGGTGGACGTTGAGGGAGTCGTCGAGAATCGCATTGTCGAGACGATCGGAGAGAAGCGCCGGTACCCGTCGGCCCACGCAAAACCGGAAATATCCAGGACCGGAGCAAAAATGTTTCGGCGGCCTTGAACAATGGCGCCGCCGAATGTCGGATCGAAAAAGTATTTTTGAGCAAGCCGCCACGAGAATACTTCGCGAGTGGTGAAAATGCGATTGGTGATTGCGTATTCGACTTCGTTGGTGTCGTTGAACAGATCGATGTCGTCCACAACAATGGTTCGGCGAAAGCGATCGGCGCCGCCGACAAACCGGTAATCCACGCTGGGTTCGATCACGTGCCGCCAGCTTCCAAAATCGCGCTCCGCCTGCGGTCCCACGAAACTGGATTCGTAGTCGAATGCGAGCCGGTTGAGCGCATCTCCATAGACGAACTGTGTCTGGCGCGAATGCGTATATGTGGTTTCGCGAAATCCGGCGCGATTGCTCCAATCGAGAATGCTCGAGTGAAGCACCGGTACTTCGAGCGACGGATGCAAATCGAACCGCTCGACGAACGATGGCGTGGCGATCGCCGCGTCGCGCCGTGAAATTGACGAGATACTCGCATCGGTGCTGAAGTACACCGGCAGATTTCCGAGAATCCTTTCGGGCACCGAAACTTCCAGACTCGGAAACTTTCGTGTGATCGCCGTGGGCTGGTCCGAAAAGAAAGTTCCATAGCGCCCATAAAGCAGGTTGATGCTGGCGTCCGGACCATTTCGGCTCACGAACGCGAGTGACTGTTCCAGCGGGGATGTGATGATGTTGAAGCCGTCTTCGTAAACTTGCCGGAACACCACCGAACTGACGAGATTCATGTCCGCGACACCGCGGAATCCCCTGCCGACATCACCGAATCCCACAATACGCGCGCTTTGTCCGCCTTGTCCCAGCCGATCCTTTGCAAAAAGACTGTTCACATAAATGGACGAACTCGCATCCGGCCGAGCGCGGAAATCAACGGCGCCTGCCGGACCCCGCTTGGTGAAGTATTCACCCGTGAATCCCGCATCCGCGCTGCGATTGATCGCCCAGTAAAACGTTTCCCGAAGATTTCTTCCTTTGGTGGTGGAGGTGGAGGTTGAAGGAATCAGAAAACCCGTTGAACGCGGCCGATTCTCGCTCGGGACCTTCACATACGGCATGTAAAAAACAGGGACGTTTTCCAGGCGGAAGACGGATCCTTTGGCGGTGATCTCTTTGTCCCTATCCACAACCGCATTGCCGAACGAAAGTTTCCAGCCGCGGTTCGACATTTCACAACACGTGGTGGCGGTTCCATTCTTGAACTGATATTGGCCGTCTTCCGTGCGATGTACGTGCTGTGCGGCGATAAAAAACCCCGGGCCCACCTCTCCGCTGACGTTCGTGAAGTCTCCTGCTCGAGTTTCTACATTGAGGGCAATGTGATCGGCCTCGAGATGGCCCTCTTCGTACGTGAACTTAACGTGTCCGTCAGCCGTTGCGATCTTTGTGACGTCGTTGTACGTCAGTTCGTCACATTCAATGCGCATGTCGCGATAATTCGCGATGACGCTGTCTTTGGCATGGGAGATTTGACCCTCCCGGTACTGGGGTCCGGCTGATGAAATCACGAGGTCCTGTTCTGTCCCAGCGAGAAGGAGAATGACTATTGCGAAGGCAGCCACAGCGGTGAGTATGCCATGTGAGTATCGATCATGAAACCGAAGCGCACCGTAATCGCGATTGATGAGTATCAGCCGCAACTGGATTTTGAAGAGGCCGAGCACTCGCCGCCTTTTACATTTCCGGAATATCAGGGCGCTTTGCTGGGCGCGCGAATGACGGCCCTGGCCATGGACTTCGCCATCGTCGCGGCGCTTTTCGTTATTTTCCTGGTAACAACCTATTTCCAGATGCCGGATAACTTTGTGCCCGACCGCCGGGTGCTCGGGATTTATGGCGTCAGCTATTTCGTGCTGGTGACGATCTATATGCTGCTTTTCATGCTGAGCGCGAGCCAGACTCCCGGCATGAAATACAGCGGCCTGACGGTTGTAACCAGAGACGGCTTGCCTTTGGATTTGCGCCACGCGTGCCTGCGTGGATTCGGCTATCTCGTCTCGATCCTTCCTCTGCTTCTGGGTTTTGCATGGATGCTGATTGATCCGGAGCATCTCACGTGGGCCGACAAAGTTTCCGGCACCTACATTAGGAAGATTTAAATCGGCTTTACAATAAGGGAATGGAGAACTTCACGCTGGTTGCGATCGTGGAAAATCTTCGCCCTGCGATGAATGAATTGATTGTTCGCCGCGTTGTGCAGCATCAGCCCAATGGGTTCATCATCCAAACGCGGTCGGCAAAGCTGCCCGCCTTCAAAATTACAGTCGATGCGCAAAAGCCCGCGCTGTATGCCTCGGAAGCGAGACCGCCGGTTGAAGCACCCGGTATGGACTTTCTGATGGTTCTGCGGAAGCATCTGACCTCCGCCGAATTGATTCGTTTTGATAAGCCGCTCTCGGAGCGAATCATCGAGTTCGTGTTCAAGACTGCCGTTCCCACGAAGGAGCTTGAAACGATGTCGCTGGTTCTCGAACTGCTGCCGAATGCTCCCAACATCATCCTGCTCGATGCCGAGCGTCGAGTTATCTCTTCCTTATTTCCGATCACCCCGCAGCATGGCATCGGCGAATACGATACCTATGCTCTCCCCAAAGGCGCCGACAAACTGGATCTCGAACAGCTCGTGGAGTCGAAGCCTACCGATGTTCCTGCAGTTTCCACAGAGTCTTTGATTCAGAGCGTTGCCGGGCTGGGACCGGTTTTTGCGGCAGAGCTCGTTTACCGCCAGAGAAAGAGCGGGCGCAGCATCGTCGATGAAATCCGCCTGATGCTCGAGCAGGTGAAATCTGTTTCCCAGGGTGCGTGGTTGTACACCGATCTTCCGCTGGGACACATCCTGGAGCAGAACGATCTAAAACACCTTCACAAAGCAATTCTCAGCCCGATCGAACTGGAATCGCTCGCGCGCACTCATAGTTCTCGTGTCTTCGTCAATATTCTCGAAGCCGCGCGATTTTATTTCGATGAACTGGAGAATCGCACTCTGCTGGACCATGCGAAATTGCCGGTGCTTCGCGATATGCGGCGCGCGGCCAGGCGGTGCGCCGATCGTGAGAAGCGTCTAGGCAGGGAGCAGAAACAGTACGAAGACGCCGAAGGCCTGCAAAAGACGGGTCAGATGTTGATGGCCAGCGGAATGAAAATGGATCAGCATTACAGTGCGGTCAAGGTGACGGATTACTTTGGAGAAAAACCGAAACAGGTCGAGGTGCCGCTGGATTCGACCATCAGCCTTAGAGAAAACATCGAGAGGATGTTCAAGCGATACCAGAAAGCCGGCCGCGGCAAAAGCATGGTGGCGCAGCAGCTCGGACAACTGAGAAGCAGGCGCGCCGCGCTGGAGGAGCAAACGAGAAGGCTGCAGGCGATCAAAGACTGGGATACCTGGTTGGCGATTGCGAATAAGATTTCGGCCGGCCATGACCCTCAACCGGCCGCCGATGGCCGCCGCTCTCTCCCGGAGGGAGAGGGGAAGAGGCGATTCCGCTCGTTAAGACTTGAGGAAAAGGAAATCCTGATTGGAAAAGGCGCGAGGGAAAATGATCAGTTGACGTTTGATGTGGCCGCGCCGGAGGATTTCTGGCTTCATGTTGCGGACTACTCCGGATCGCATGTTGTGGTCCGGAATCCGCTCAAAGAGAAAGATCTCAATGAATCGATCCTGGTAAAGGCCGCGCAACTTGCGGCTTATTTTTCTCAGGCCAGGAACTCATCGAAAGTTGAAGTGCATTACACAAAGCGGAAGCACGTCACCAAACCCCGGCGCGCGAAGCCGGGTCTTGTTCGACTGCTGGAGTTTAAATCCATAAAAGTTGAGCCAAAGAACTGGCTCGAGGGATAACGGTGGCCGGACCCATCGTCCCGATTCGTTGGGCAATGTCCGATAAACGGAGAAAGCTTTGCTCGAATTAGATTACACAAATGTTTTGGAGAGCGCCGTCCAGAGTCATGGAATTCCGAAGATTGCTTTTGAGAAAGCAGCAGAGTCCTCAAAGCATGTCATCGACGATATTGAACGCGCCCACACGGCCGGTAAACTCGGCTTCGGATATTTGCCGCAGGATGACAAGGCGGTGCGCGACGTCACGGAGTTCGCCCGATCGCATGCATATGCCAATGTGCTGATTCTCGGAATCGGCGGTTCGGCGCTTGGTCCCGCGGCGTTGGATGCGGGGCTGGGGCGTCCTCATTCGGGAAAACGGCTTGTTGTGCTCGATAACATCGATCCGGATTTTATTCGCGATTCTCTGGATACGATTTCCGCCAGGGACACCATCGTCAATATCATCGCCAAGTCCGGTGTGACGGCAGAAACAATGTCGACGTTTGCGATCGTGCGCCAATGGATGATCGATGCTATTGGAGAAGGGAAAGCCCGAGAACGCTTCGTTGTCACGACGGATCCCGAAAAAGGCGATCTGCTCGCAATCGCCAGGCAGGAACATTATCCGGCGTTTGCGATACCGCCCAATGTCGGCGGCCGCTTCAGTGTTCTGACGCCGGTCGGTACACTTCCCGCTGCTTTGATGGGCTTCAACGTGGAGGCACTCATGGCCGGCGCGAGCGCCGCCGCCGTTCAGGCGAGGAATGGTTTCTTTGAGAATCCCGCTCTCGCGGCCGCATTCATCGAGTTTGTTCTCGAGCGTGAAAAAGGAAAGCGCATTCTGGTGCTGTTTCCATATTCACAACCGCTCTGGAAATTCGCGTTCTGGTTCAAGCAACTCTGGGGTGAAAGCCTCGGCAAGAAAAAAGACCGCCGCGGGCGCGATGTTTATTACGGCCAGACACCGACGGCGGCACTCGGTGTAACGGACCAGCATTCGCAGCTTCAATTGTTCATTGAGGGTCCAAACGACAAATCGTTTCTGTTTTGGGGTGTAAAGGAATTCCGAAATTCGCTCTCCATCGAGCATCCCTTCGGTCAATTCGATTCCATGGGTTACCTGGAACACAAGACCATGGCGGATCTGTTTCGAGCGGAGAAGCAGGCAACCGAGATCGCTCTCACCGAAGCCGGCCGTCCTAATGCAACGGTTACAGTGGATCGCATCGACGAACAGGCCTTGGGGGAACTCATCATGTTCTCGCAATACTTCACCGCGTATACCGGCGAGTTTTACGATATCGATGCCTTTGACCAGCCGGGCGTCGAATATGGTAAAAAGCTGACTTTCGCCATGATGGGGCGATCGGGTTTTTCCGAGTATGCGAAGAAAATCGAAGATATCCGGCAGCGAGGCCGCTCCGTAATACGATGAAGCGACGAATATCATTTTTGTTTTTTGTCGGCATTTTTGCAGTCGGCTCGACGGCTCTTGGTTATTACTACTATTTTGTTTACAGCCCGCCACTGAAGGCGGCGGAACGCTTCATGGAAGACATGGAGATGAACAAGGCCGCTTCGCTCTTTATCGACGTCATTGTTGCCAGCGATATCGAGGAAGGAAAACTTCGGGAACTGAACGACCGCGATCTCAAGAATCTTCAAACCGACCATTTCGTTCGCGGCCGGATCCTGGATATGCGGAAGCGCGAAGGCAAAAGCCGTGATTTTTACTATCTGGTTTATCGTGAGCCTGATGGCCGGGTCTTTGCCCTTATCGCGACGGAATATAACGGCCGCTTCCGCATCGTGATTCCGGAGCTTCCGATGAGCCGCAGGCACCGGTATCTCTGGGAATACACCTGGACCAACTGAAACTTCTGCTATACTGGCCGCTGGCTTTTAGCCAAATGGAGGAGGCTTCATGTTTAGGTTAGGTGTACCCGAACTCATTATTCTCGCCTTGCTCGTGCTTTTTCTATTCGGCGGGAAAAAACTCCCCGAAATGGGTAAAGGTATCGGCGAAGGGATCAAGAATTTTAAGAAATCCATTAAAAGCGACGACGCCGAAAAAGAAAAACACGCGTAGTTCGTTTACGGGATCGATCTTTTCCAGCCGTTCTGTCCGCTACCGGTCTACTCCCTGAACAATGGAACTCGATTTGGAAATCTCCCCTGGTGAAGTAGCTGCGCTCATGAAGGTGGGCGCCGTCACTCTTATCGATGTGCGTACTCCTGAAGAATATGCGATCGCGAAAATCGAAGGTTCCCGATTGGTGGACCAGGTTCTCGCGAAAGAAATCGTCGAATCATGGCCGAGGGATATGAAGATTGTGACCGTGTGCCATCACGGCATCCGCAGCCTGAATGCGGCCGTCTATCTGCGTGATCAGGGCTTCAACTGGACTCGAAGCATGAACGGGGGTATCGATCTATGGTCCACGGTGATCGATCCCGCCATCCCGCGTTACTGAAGGCCCTGCGGATTTCATAAAATCACGCGGTCTTCTCCGACTCTTCTCGTCACGTGTTGCCGATCCAGATACTCCAGCAGCGGTATCGCGAATTTGCGGGTCACTCCCGTCAGATCTTTGAATTCCCCCACTCCCAATTTGGGATTCCTTGCTTTGAGCGACTTCACGTCCGCCACCAGTTTGTCGATTGCGGCCCGGTCAACGAGCATCTCTTCGGTGATTTTGACCAGAGCATTTTCTTTGACCATGAGTTGAATGATTTTCCGCGCCAGATTTCGATCAAGCTTGAGGGTATTTATGATTTCGTCCGGCGATGGAGCCTGCAAGCCAAGAGACCGAAACCGTTCGGCAAGGCTGGATTTGATGCGTTCTTCGCCGGCTTTGAGCGTTACGGTCCGGCCGAATTCGGAAATCACATCGCCGGCAACGGCAATCTGGCGATCGGCGGCAAGATTATCGAGCAGAGACTGAAACAGCACGGCCGACGCATCTCCGAACAGCCGGCCCCTCAATTCTTCGCGCGCGATGCCCTGTACCAGCGGATTCATTTCGTGAAATCGTCTCACGGCTGTAGCCGCGACCTTAGCGGCATCCATGAATGCGCTGGCTGAAACAACAACGAGGGGATTCTCACTCAAAATCCGCACGAGTCCTGCTTTGGCGAGCGCGCGAATCCGGCCGCGGGTCTTTTCGATCGGAAGGCCGCGGCGGGACGCCAGCGCGGAGGCTTCGATGGTGGCGAGACCTGCTTGATCAATAACCGCCATGAACTGTTCCTCGATCGATCCTTCTTTGAAGATTCGAAGCATGTTCAGAACTGCTGTTTCGTTTCGCCGATGCTTGTTCGGCGCCGCATCGAGAACCTGGCCGCCGCCGATCGTAATCATGGGCGAGTATTGCCGGATGATGAAGCGGTCACCGGGAAGAGCAAACGCCGGCTCTTCGAGTCGAATCTGCACGAAGGCTGAGTGACCGGGCTGCAAACGGTCCTGGCCGAGCAATACGACATAACCCATCAATTCGGCCGTTCCAATATGAAATCGGACGCGCTTGCGGCCGTCGATGGCGTTCGGCGCCGACAGGAGCAGGTCCAGATGACAATCGAACATCGGCGACGGCGCGAATACGCGCGGAATCGAAAGCACCATGCCTCTTTGAATTGCCGCGACTTCAACGCCCTGGAGATTCAGCGCCGTGCGCTGCCCGGCTTCCGCTTTACTCGCAGCATGTCCGTGCACCTGAATTCCACGGACCCGGGCTGTCTGCCGGCTCGGCAGAATCTCGACCTCTTCTTCTTTTTCGACCTTGCCTGAAATAAGAGTGCCCGTAACAACAGTGCCGAAGCCTTTCATCGTGAAGCATCGATCGATGGGCAATCGAAAGACCTCGCTGGTGTCCTTTGGCTCAGCCTTTGCAGCGAATGCTCGAAGAGTGTCGATCAATTCCGGAATGCCTGCGCCGGTGTGGGAACTCACCCGCAGTATCGGTGAGCGTTCAAGAAACGATCCTTTCAGGAACTCCCGAACTTCCATTTCCACAAGATCGGCAATTTCCGGTTCGATTTTGTCGATTTTTGTCAGGACCGTAAAACCCTGCTTGATGTGAAGCAAAGAGCAAATGTCGAGATGTTCCCGTGTTTGGGGCATGACGGATTCATCGGCAGCAATGACGAGCACGACAAGATCGATTCCGCCGACACCCGCAAGCATGTTCTTGATAAACCGTTCGTGGCCTGGAACGTCAACAAACCCGATAGTCGTTTCCGCGTCGATTGCCAAATGCGCGAAACCCAGGTCAATCGTGATTCCGCGCTCTTTTTCTTCCTTCAAACGATCGGCATCAATTCCCGTGAGTGCTTTGACGAGCGCGGTTTTCCCGTGATCGATATGGCCGGCTGTTCCTACGATAATGTTCGCCATAAGAGTTCCTGCACCAACGGGAGAGGAAGTCCCATCACGTTGAAATAATTCCCTTCGATTTTTGGAATGAACACCGCCGCATAACCCTGGATCGCGTAAGCGCCGGCCTTGTCGAGAACATTCTCACGCTGGATGTAGTCCACGATCTCGACGTCTGTAAGCGGTTTAAACCATACACGCGTTCGTTCGAGGCCTTCGAGAACTTCGTTCTTCGTCTGATGGACCACGGTGATCGCCGTGTACACCCAATGGTCCCGCCCCGATAGCTTTCGCAACATGCGCTGAGCGTCGATTGGATCAGCCGGCTTTCCAAGAATCTCTCCATCGATGGTGACCACGGTATCCGCCGACAAAACCACCGAGTTCGAAACCCGAGACATCACTTCCATGGCCTTTTCGAGCGAGATCCGGGCCGCGAATGTTTCGGGTGATTCTCCGAGCCGGGGGATTTCATCGATCGATGATGGAAGAACCGTGAACGGAATGCCCAGAATCGTGAGGAGTTCCTTCCGGCGCGGTGACTGTGAAGCCAACACCAGGTTCACATCACGCCTTCCTGATGGGCTTCATCGTGCGGGGATCGAAGGCCCAGTGGAACTCAAGCTCATAGGCAAGAGAGCGCGCGAGCCCATCGAGATCCGGAAACAGGGTCGCTTGCGTAATGTTCATCCGGTACAGTTCTCGCATTCCTTTCTCACGGACTTTGTCCGTGGGCAGGATGAACTTGATCAGTGTGTCGCTGGGGTTTGGATACTCGAGCACAATCTCTTCAATCGATTTATTCAGGACTGACGGAATCAGAAACGTTCCGGATTGCGCGATTAATCTGCGGTTCATTGCATAAGGTTCGCCGAGCCACACGAAGGGTCCCGCGCCGGACAGGAAAGCCTTCCGAAAACCGCCGGGCTTGTCCAGATCGACTTCTTTTTTCTTTTCAATTGCGGCGGGATTACACGCCCAGATGCCGCCTTCACCCGTCGTATTGTGAAGCGCGAAAAACGCCGCCACGTACGGGGACCACGTAAAATCCAGCAGCCGGGTGGGAGCGCCGTGATCCTGCATCAGGGCAAGCCATTCAAAATCGTCGTCACGGTCCGGCACGTCTTCGAGAAAATGAATAGCCTTTCGTTTAAAGATTCGCAGAATGCGTTCTTCCTGATCAGGCCAAGCGCGCGGATCAACGCCGAACGACTTGAGATAGCGCGATAGAACACTGAAGAGCGGCGCGTGGGCATCGCGCTGTCCCCGGAACGCCCAGTTCTGATACGGCGAGTCGGTGATGATCGAGAGGTAATCCTCCCATGATTCAATTCTGACGACGTTGTAAGGAACGTTGTTATTCGGCGAAGCCATAGGTATCTGCATAGTGGTCCAGGGCCGCATCGCGCGATGCGCGGCCGAAACCACTTTGTTTGATTCCGGGAAATTCAATGTGCAAGTCCCGAAAGATTCCATGATTATTCCAGAACACGGCTCCAGCTTCGAGACCATCCGCAAACTCTTCAGCGCGTTTCCGATCGGACGTCCAGATCGAAGCTCGGAGGCCATACGGAGTTTTGTTGGCGCATGCGAGCGCATCCGCTTCATCGCTGAAGGGCCGTATCGGAATAACCGGACCGAACTGCTCGCACTGGACGATCTCGTCACCTTCCTCGGCGCCGAGCACAATCGATGGCAGCATGAAATAGCCTTCATTCCACGATGCGGGATCAAGCTTCCGGCCGGTGGTAGTCACCGTCAGACCCCTGCTTCTGCAGCGCTCGACAAGCTGCGTGACGAAATCGAATTGAGGTTTGTTGTTGAGCGGCCCCATCGTTGTCTCCGGCGCCAGACCATCGCCTGCGACAACACGGTCGAATGATTGCGTCAGTTTCTCAACAAGTTCCTGAAAGCGAGACTCGTGCGCATAAATCCGCTTGATCGCAATGCAGACCTGTCCGGACGCACGCAGAATGGCGTTGGTCATGCGTGCAATCGCATGGTCATCGAGATTGGCGTCGCGAAGCACCAGAGCAGGATCATTGCCGCCGAGTTCCATGAAAACCTTCTTTATAGTTCGCGATGCAAGCTGCATGATCCGCCGGCCTGTTTCGGTGCTGCCTGTGACGGCAATCGCGCGGACGCGTTCATCATCCGCGAGCTTTTCACCGATTGTCGATCCGGGTCCGATGACAGCATTGAGGACACCACTCGGCAGGTGCGCATTCATGATCCGAATACATTCAGCGACAGCCAACGGACAATGCGATGCCGGTTTCAGTACAACCGTATTTCCGGAAGCGATAGCCGGAACAAAGCGCTTGAAGCTGAGCAATACGGGTGAATTCCACGGCGAAATCACCCCAGTGACACCACGCGCGCGGCGGCGGGCCCAAACGGGTTGTTGTTTATCGATCAGGACAGGTTTCGACCACTCCGGCAAATCCGCAGCGATAAGTTCGACGAGCTCGATCGAGCGGCGGATATCGACCTCCGACTCCCGCAGCGGTTTTCCATTTTCCCGGACGAAAAGCGTAGCGAGTGCCGGTAACGCTGTCCGCAAATCGCGTGACGCGGCACTAAGACGTGATGCGCGTTCTTCAGGAGTCGTGCGTGACCAGGTTCTGAAGGAGGATTGAGCCTGATCGAGGACGCGATCGACGTCGGCTTCCGAGGAGATCGGTATGCGTCCGACGACTTCCGACGTTCGAGCGGGATTGATGACGGTTAACATCATTTCCGGCGTTTCAGTGAGGTTTATACAATTGCGCGCCGCCATCCGGGCCCGCAAAGATTGTTTTCATCGGGCCGATGGCGTTTGAATCCACAACAATCATCCAGGGCTCTCTCGCGTTTACCGCCTTTGCAAAGACTTTGCGGAACTCATCCACCGATTGAATTCTTTCCGAATTGAAACCGAATGCGCGCGCCACCTGCACGAAATTGGGACTTTGCAATTCGACGCCGATTGTCCGTCCCTCGAAATGCGCATTTTGAATATTGCGAAGAACCCCATAACCGCTGTCGTCGAACAGAATCACGACAATCGGAGTTTTATCCTGATGTGCGACCGCCAGTTCGCCGATATTCACAAGCAAACCGCCATCGCCACACAACGCGATCACCGTTTTTGAGGGAGCGGCAAGCTGGGCGCCGATTGCCATCGGCAACCCCTGTCCGATTCCTCCCGCCGAGGCATGCAACGTTGTGCGGGGATGACGCCGCACGATAAGCCGGCTGCCCCAGGTGGTTGCGGGGACCGTAACATCGCGCACGAGAATCGCGTCTTCCGGAATGAATTCGAGGATGCCGTCGAGAATTCCTTCCCACGGACCCATGGTGTTCCGGACCTCCTGTCGCAGTGCATGATGAAGCTGCGCGATTTCTTCCCGGTAATCCGGTTTTGGCTGCGGCTGCCTGGCTTTCACGATTCGCAGCAAAGCCGCAAGAATCGGCCTGGCATCTCCCACGATCGATATCGCATGGTGAAAATTTCGATCGATGGCCTCGCCATCCGCATCGATGCCGATGTGCTCCGTTGGAACGTTCAAGCTCCAGTTGGATGTTTCGTTGCCTCGAAAACGCGCCCCAACGCTGATCAGCAGGTCCGCGCGGGATACAAAATTCTTCAAGGCGGGAAATGTTGCAAAGTGTCCAATACACCGGGAGTCCGTCTCGGGAACAATGCCACGCCCCGATTGTGTGGTGATCACCGCCGCATCCAGCAACCGCATGAGTTCCGTTACTTCGGCAGCCGAGTCCGAAAACATCGCGCCGCCGCCCGCCCATATCACGGGCCTCTTTGCGTGGAGCATCCTCTCGGCCGCTGCGATTAATTCCGTCTCGGAGTAATTTTCGAGAGTTGTGGCGGGTGTCGTTATTTCCGTCGCATCAATGAGACTCGCCTGAAAATCGATCGGGACTTCGACACTCACCGGACCTGCGGGAGGTTTCATGGCTTCGAGAATAGCGAGGCGGAAAATCGCCGGGCCTTGTTCCGCGCGCCGGACGCGATACACGGATTTGCTGATGCTTGCCAGCATCCCTAATTGATCCTTGCAATCGTGAATGTAGCCGCGGCCGGTCTCGAGATAAGCCGAAGCAACCTGGCCGGTGATGTGCAGCAACGGCGCTCCACCGTTCCATGATTCGATGATTGCTCCGGCCGCATTGCCCGCGCCTGTGCCTGTGCTGGTCAGTGCAACGCCCAGTTTCCCGGAAATCCTCGAATATGCGTCAGCCATGTTTACGGCGGCGCCTTCATGTCTTGCGGTAACGACATGAAATCCACCATGCCGTTGGAGCGCATCGTAAAAAGGAATGTTATGAATGCTGATAATTCCGAAACCGGTGTCGGCGCCGATGCGTTCCAGTTCTTTCAATAGGGAATCGGCGACGGTGAGTGTGAACGTCATTCAGCGCTTACCTCTCTCAGAAACTTCATAACGATCGTATTGAATTCCTCCGGTTTCTCCGCGTAGCAGAGATGACCCGCTCCCGCGATGACTTCGAGGCGCGCGGCGCCTGGCCGTTCCTGCCACAACGGCGTTATCTCATCCTCAGCGCCCCAGATCAACAGAGCCGGCACACGAAGGCTCCTTAAAACGTCGCGGGTATCCGACTCGGCCAGCGCGATGGCCGCAAACTCGTATCCAGGCCGGCGGACTTCAGACATGATCGATTCGGCCTCCCGAATGAGTTCTGTAGAAGCCGATTTGCTCAGCAGCTTCGGAGCGCGTTCAGCAGCCACCTGCGCGGGCGTCATCGTGCGGATCATCCGCAGGCGTTCAGCGAGTGTCGCATTGGAACCCATGTAACGCGTGTCGGAAAGAATGAGCGCGCGAACCCGCTCGGGATACAGGCGATAAAACTCCTGAGCAATCACACCACCCGTGGAGTGCCCGAGAAGAAATACGCTCCGGCAGGACAACGAGTCCAGCAAACCATGGAGGCACTCCGCGTAAAAACGCATTGAAGGTTTTCCAGCGGGATCCGACGATCGTCCATAACCGGGTGCGTCCCATGCGATGACCTTGAAGCCCCCAGCGAGCGCGGCCAGTTGCCGGCGCCACGATCGGGAATTCGACCCGATGCCGTGAAGCAGGACAACAGGTGCGCCGTCTCCCGCCGTTTCGTAATGAATACCGATGCCGTTTATGGAGACGTCCGGCACGCCATTTTCTCCCGCAATAACTTGCGAAGCTCGGTTACGCCGCGATCGGAGTTCGAAAGATGTTCGGCGAGACGGGATTGCGCTCCTCGCTGGGATTCCAGAATGACGCGATCCTGTTCGATCACTTTGAAGTGCTGGTATTCCCAAAAGGCTCGATAGAGAAATCGCCAGTAGGCGCGTTTGAGCCCGGATAATTTTCGGTAACGCAGGAAATAAACCAGGGAGCGGTCTTCGTCGATTGGAGTGGTGAAACAGAGAATGCGCAGAATTCCTTTGGGTCCGAAGGGAAGGGGGATATCCAGCCTCACCCACATCGAGTCTCGGCAATAGAATTCCGACCAGTCGAAATTCACGCCGCGCTGGCCCTCACGTTCCACGATAAAGCCATCCGGATTGCGCGTTGTGCGCATATCATCTTCGAGCGCGCCGCGGCCCAGTGTCAGGGACTGGCCGTGAAGGAATGGACCGTGCATCGGGTCCGCGAGATTCTCCATCACGAGAATCCAGCTTGCATCCCATTTCGATTCACAGATGAAACCGCTGTACGCCGGATCTTCGAGCTCCTCCGGAATGATCAGCGCCGGCGCCCGGCTGTTTTCAGTCTCCGGAAAATAAAGCCACACGAGACCCGCGCGCTCCGCCGTTTCGAAGGACGTGAGCTGAAGCCGTGGCGCAAGTTTCGCCTGAGCGGTCTTGCTTGAAGGAATTTCGATGCATTGTCCGGCAGAGTCGTAGCACCATCCGTGATAAGCGCAGCGAAGTTTTTCGCCGATGACCTGCCCGACGCTCAGTTTCGCCCCGCGATGGAGACAGCGATCGGCATGGGCGCGAAGCTTGCCCGTCGAATCTCGCCAGAGAACGATGTCCTGTCCGAGTCGATGCACTCCGAACGGTTGAGCCGTTATCTGCCCGGACTGACAAACCGGATACCACATGTTCCGCAGGCCCAGCTTCAGCTCGGGTTCGAATTCCATACCTGAGAACGATTATAAATGCAGCGGTGCGCTGGCCGGCTGTCTCTGGGGAGGAGTTACTCTAAACGGCGAACAATTCGATCAACGACTTCGATAAGTGCGTTTAGTCTTTGATCGGTGTTTTTCTGCTTCTCCTTTAGTGGAAAGTGAGACCGCCGTCGGCCACGATGAGTTGACCGGTAATGAAGGAAGCTTCATCGGAGAGCAGAAACGAAACGAGACCGGTGATGTCGTCAGGGGCGCCCTCGCGCGAGATCGCGCGATTCTGAATGTTCCAGTCCCGCTTCGCCGGGGGCACTCCAGCCGTTGCTTCATTGTTCAAGAGTCCCGGCGCGATGCAATTGATACGAACGTTGTCGGGTCCCAGCTCGCGCGCCATGGCGCGCGTGAAGGCTTCGATCGCGCCTTTGGATGTGACGTAGTGCAACAGCCGCGGACTTCCCCAGATTGTGGTATCGGAGCTGACGGTAACGATGCTGCCCCGTTTTCGTTTTTGCATGTGAGGCGCAATCGCGCGGCATGTTAGCCATGTTCCCCGCACATTCACGTCTATGATTCGATCCCACTCCTCAACAGAGATCTGATCATACGTGGCGCCGCCGACGGAATTCGCGAGACCTGCGTTCGCAACCAGCCCATCAATCTGACCCCACTGTTTGATCACACACGAGGCGAGCCGGTCGCAGTCGTCTTTGGAGGCAATATTGGTTTCGACGAACAAAACATCGGCGCCGTTCTTCTGCAAGTCTTCAGCCGCACGCTTGCCCGCATCCACATCGATTTCAGCAATCGCAATCCGCGCGCCTTCCAGGACAAGCCGTTCCGCATAAGCGCGTCCCAATCCGCGGCCCGCGCCGGTCACGACGATGACCTTGTCCTGGTGCTTTGCGGATGAGGGGGGAGGCGGCATCATCCTCGCCGGGCTTCGGTCAGCGGACTGCCTTCTGGATACGCCGGCAACTCCGGTTTCGCGGCTCCGAGCATCGTGAGAAATGCGGTTTCCTTATCGCCGTCGTTGCGCACACCGCGCCAGACGCCGGCGGGAATCCAGATGAGATCGCGCGGACCGAGAGTGCGTTCAATCTGCCGTAAGCCGTCGGACCAGGTGCACGTCAGCGATCCTTCGAGGACAAAAAACAACTCCTCGACGTCCGAGTGAAGATGCAACGGACCTTCGTGTCCGGCGGGAAGAATCATCGTGCTGAGCGTGAAGTGTCCCGCTTGAATGATGCTCGGGTCATCGAGCTTGCCTGTTCCTCCGCCTCCGACATAGCGCATCTGCGCCCGCCGATATTTCGGATCCACCCTGGCTTGAAAATCGAGGACGCCCCAATCCGGCTTCCGGTCCTTGAAGCGCGCTACGTATTTGTCGATGTCGTCGATGTTGCTGCTCATACCCAACCTTTGTCCGGCTCGCCGGTCATGGCCTGTCTCAGTTCGGTTGACGGCGGCGGAGAAATACCCCACCGGTCCATCGATTCGGGACTTCGAGGCCAGACTTTCGGCAGATGCCGCGATTCATCCGTGATGTGGTCGATGTCGCTCGTGTATTCGGCAACGTAACCCATCGGATCCTTGAAGTAACAAAAGATATTGTTGCCGGGACCGTGCCTTCCCGGACCCCACGCCGCCTCGATTCCATGTTTTCGCAGGTTCGCGATGCCGCGCATCAATTCGTCGACATTCGAAACAAGATACGCAACGTGATTTACCGACACGTGCGGCGCAGCATTGAAGGAAACATTGTGATGCTTGGAATCCGTCCGCAGAAAGGCCATCTGATCGCCACTCCAGTCCGAAATCCGGAACCCCAGCACGTCGGTATAAAACGCAGTGATGCGGCGCAGGTCCGGCGTGTTCACCACGATATGGCAAATCGAACGCGGCTCGACGGTTTTTGAAACCCAGCCGCCGGTGTGTTGTTTCACGCCCGATGAAAGCTCGATACATCGGCCATCCGGATCCTTGAAACGCAATCCAAAGCCGCCGCCCGGCTCATCCAGCGTTTGGGGATCTTCGACAATTTTCACACCCGCAGCTTTCAATGAAACGGCGGCGCGCCGTATCGCATCATCGTCGGCCATCGCGTAGCCGATGTGATGCAGGCCCCGAATCGGCCCCCGGTGAAGACTCAGCAAAAACTGCTCTGCGGAAACGCCCCGCAGAAAAACCGCATCATGTGATTCCGCAATTCTCTGCAGCCCCCAGACGTCTGAATAAAACCGCGCATGCTCTTCGAGACTCGGAGTGAAAAGCCCAACGTGCCGGATTTGCGCAATGCTCAGCGGCATACTATTGGCTCTATCACACGAACCATGGAGTCTGCAATGGACCCAACAGTAGCGCCGCTCTACGGAAGTTTCAGGTCCTCGCCGAGTTGCAGATGCAGAGTCTGTCCCGGTTTCAATGTCAGGTCCGGGAGTGTTGGTTTACTCGAGGTTTCGGCGATGACGAAACCGGCCAACGTTCCTCCAAGAATGCCGGCGACACGCGCAGCCTTGCCTCCGACGAAGCTGCCTGCCGCGCCACCGACGGTCATAAAGAGAACGTAGCGGAGCGTGCGTTTGGGTGTCGATGCGGCGAAGGAATTCGTGATCCAGGCCGAGATCTGCCGTCCATCGGCCATTTGGATTTCTCGAAAGACAAGCCGGACGCGGCCTTCATTGTCTGCCGTTGCCGATTGAACTGTTTCGACTCGGCCCTTCAATCGAGACCCTTGGGGGATAAGGACTTTACCGGAAACGCTCAAAGGCGAAGTCAGGATGGCTTCCACAGACTGACCGATCGTCGAAGTCTCTGTCTTCACCGAAGATTCCAGCCTTGCCTCCACTCGTGTTCCGGCTGGAATCACGATGGACTGTGGGGAAACGGACATAAGTACCAAAGCCAATGAAAATATTCTCATGAGCGGCCCGTAATGTTACTTTAGCTGGCATGCGTTTCAGAACGGGCTGTCTTTCGATCCTGCTTCTCCTTTGTGGCCGCGCCGCCTATGCCGAAGATCCAATAACTTTTGATAATCAGGTTGTCCGCATTCTTCAGCAGCATTGTCAGACCTGTCACCGTCCAGGCAACATCGCGCCGATGTCCTTTCTCACCTATGCCGATGTGCGTCCTTGGGCCAGGAGCATCAAATCCGCAGTGCTGACAGGCCAGATGCCGCCGTGGAAGCCGGTGGACGCGCACGGTATCTTCAAAGGCGAACGCAGTCTCACGGCCCAGGAAATACAAACGCTGACAGCCTGGGTTGACGGCGGTTCACCCGAGGGCAATGCCGCCGATATGCCGTTGCAGTCGACGTTTTCAGATACATGGAGTGGCGGAACACCCGATGTGATTACGCAGCCTTCGGGCGCGTACGGCCTCCAGGCCGGCAGTTCGGATATCTATCGGTGTTTCCCGATGACCATCGATACCTCATCGGATCTTTACGTGCGCGGCTACGAAGTCATACCGGGAAATCGCGCGATCGTGCATCACGTGTTGCTCTTCATTGATTCAAACGGCGCATCGGATGCCCTCGACAAAGCGGATCCCGGGCCGGGCTACACCTGCTTTGGTGGACCCGGGTTTCTCGATACGGGTCTGGGTGGCCTGGGCGGATGGGTGCCCGGTTCTTCTCCGGAATCCTTCCCGCTCGGCACGGGCGTTCGAATCCCAAAAGGCTCCAGGATCGTGATGCAGGTTCACTACAGCCTGGCGCAGGTTCCAGCGGGTTCGCCCGCGCCCGATTCGGACATCACGAAGCTCGGCATTTATCTCTCGCCGGTACCGCTTCAGCCGATTTCGTTTTTGCCGGTGGTCAATCCAATCTTCAGAATTCCGGCGGGCGCTGAAAACTATCAGGTCAAGGCGTTCGGTTTCATCACGACCACTCAGGAATTGATCGCGATCACACCACATATGCATCTTCTCGGACGCAAAGCGGTCATTGATGCCGTGTTTCCGAATGGCACGAGGCAGCAACTGATCCGTATTGACGACTGGGATTTTCATTGGCAGGGCAGCTACACCTACAAGGACCCGATCCTGCTTCCGGCAGGCACTCGGATCGAATTGACGTCGACATACGACAATTCCATCAATAATCCGAGGAATCCCGCGAATCCTCCCGTAGCCGTCAGTTGGGGCGAGATGACCACGGATGAAATGTGCCTGGCGTTTCTCAGCGTGAAAGCGCCAAGCGATCCCAGCATCAACACGGTTCCTTTCTCCATAACGGACCGCGGCACAACATCGGTTGCCACGCAGGGTGGCGGTAGCGGTGTGCAGGTCGGATATGCTCGAGTCTCTGAGGCATCGGGGAATGCTGTTTCGGGGCTAGCGATATTTGGATACAGGCAGAATGGCGTGCTCATCTCCGAAGCGGCCGTACCGGCATCGCGCATCATCAGTCAGGGGCGGTTCTACGCGGAAACGAGCGCCAATGTCCGAAGCGGGCTGGCCATTGCCAATCCCAACAGCAATCCGGCCGTGGTCTCGTTCAAGTTCAGAGATGAATCGGGCGCTGATGTGTATTCCGGTTCAATGACGATTCCTGCGAACGGTCAAATCGCCGCGTTCCTTAATGAAGCTCCGTTTAATGGTCCGGCGTCGTTCTCCGGTTCGTTCACTTTCAATTCTCTCGCGGGGCTGGCTGCGGTAGCGCTTCGAGGGACAGTTAACGAACGTTCCGACTTTCTTTTGACGACGCTGCCTATTGCGGAACTTGCCTCCACAGTTTGCACTGCAAGTCTGCCGAGTACGTGCGTCACTACGGGAGCGCCGTCCGCGCGTGTGTTTCCTCACTTTGCAGACGGTGGCGGGTGGGCAACGCAAATCCTGCTGGTAAATCCGAGCGACGCGGCAATTTCCGGAACATTGCGTTTCGCCGATCCATCCGGTCTATTGATATCGACGATGGATTATTCCATCGGTGCGCAGAGCGCACGGCGTTTAACGACCGGCGGAACAGCGGCGACAGTCCGCGTTGGTACGGTTACGATTGTTCCGGCGGCAAACACTCTGGCGCCTGCCGGATCACTGGTGTTTTCGTATCGGAATTCCAACGTGCGGGTCACAGAAGCCGGAGTGCCGGTGGCCGCTGCCAGCACGGGATTCCGCGTGTATGTGGAAGCTTCGGATGCGATTCAATCCGGAATCGCGATTGCAAACGCGTCTTCCGATCCTGCAACCGTCCGTCTGGAATTGATGGATCTCAGCGGAGCATCGATTTCCGGAACGATGATCTCGCTGGCCGGCAACGCTCAACTCTCGACGTTCCTGACTCAGATTAAGGGCTTTGAAGCGTTAAGCCTGCCGGTTCAGGGTTTGTTGCGAATCACGAGTGCGTCACCCATCGCTGTTACCGGACTTCGAAGCCGGACCAACGAGCGCGGCGATTTTCTCATCACCACAACACCGCCGATTGCCGAAAGCGCTCTGACTGCGGCCGACGTCTATTTCCCGCATTTTGCCGATGGCGGCGGCTACACCACACAGTTCATTATCTTCAGCAGCAGCTCGGGAGGTACGTTCAGCGGATCCGTCCGATTCCTTTCACAATCCGGTGAGGCCCTCAACCTCAAGCTGAGATGAATCCGATCACAGGACTGCTTGCGGCATTAGGAGTCGTGACCCTTATATTTTCCGCCGGATGGGCGCGCATGATTGCGCTATCCCGGCAGAAGGTGCAGTTTCCCAATCTTCTTGAAATCGGTGTCGGCGCATTCACGAATTTTTTCGATACTCTGGGAATCGGATCGTTCGCGACGACCACAACCCTGTTCCGTTTTTTCAGAATTGTTGACGACCGTGTTATTCCAGGAACTCTGAACGTGGGGCACACGCTGCCGACGGTCGTTCAGACGTTCATCTACACGTCGATCATTCCGGTCGATGTCCCCACGTTGTTTTCGATGATCGGCGCATCGCTCGTCGGAGCGTGGCTTGGAGCCGGCATTGTCGCGAAGTGGCCCCGGCGAAATGTTCAGGTCGGGATGGGTATGGCGCTGCTCGTTGCGGCGGGACTCATGCTAATGACGCAACTGAAACTCTTTCCGGGCGGCGGCGATGCTCTCGGCGTAACAGGCATGAAGCTCGTGGTGGCGGTTGCCGTCAATTTCATGCTCGGAGCTTTGATGACGCTGGGCATCGGACTCTATGCGCCCTGCATGATTCTGGTCAGCCTGCTCGGTATGAATCCCAAAGCCGCGTTCCCGATCATGATGGGATCCTGTGCGTTTCTCATGCCGGTGGGAAGCATTCGTTTTATCCGCGAGCAGAGCTACGGCCTTCGCGCATCATTTGGATTGTTCATTGGTGGAATTCCGGCTGTCCTTCTGGCTGCGTACATTGTGAAGGAACTGCCGCTGGAAATGGTGCGATGGCTGGTGATTGCCGTCGTCATTTACGCTTCCGTTTCACTTCTCCGGTCCGCTGCTGCCGAGAGTTCCGAGGGCGAATCGATTCCGAGCATGTAGCCGCGGGGCCCGCGTTCAACCACCAAGACAAGTCCCCCGCATTCCTCAGCTATAATGAACCGCTCTATGAACAAGGCCGCGTTCTACGATCTGGACGGCACTCTGCTCTCCTGCAATCTCGTTACGATGCATGCATACTATGCGCGCAATGACCGATCGCTGATGAAGAGCGCGTACCAGTTTTCGAAAGTCCTTTTGAGTGTGCCGCTTCTTTTCGGACTGGATCTCTATTCGCGAGCTCTGTTCAACAAAGTTCAGTTTCGAGCTTATCGGGGAATGCATCGCGACCGCCTGATCGGCCTGGCCGACGATCTCTTTGAAGTTACGTTGAAGCCTTCGATATTTCCCCAGGCTCAGGCGCTGATCAACACCACTCTGGACTTCGGGTATCGCAACGTGCTGGTTACGGGTACGCTCGATTTCATGGTTCGTCCCATCGCTTTGCATTTCGGTTTCGAAGAGATTCTTTGCAACCGGCTCGAGTTCCGAAATCACGTGGCGACCGGGCGCGTGCTGCCGCCGCTCCTGGCTGAAAACGAAAAAGCACGCAGCCTTCGCGAATATGCGGCTGAAGAGGGAATCGACCTGGCGGAATCGTGCGCTTTCTCCGACAGCTCCGCGGATATCCCGATGCTCTCATCCGTCGGTCATCCCGTCGCGACAAATCCCACACGCCGTTTGCGGCGTGTGGCGCTCGAAAAGCACTGGCCGATCCTTGAGCTGGGTGAAAGAACTTCCGACTTTCCTCCGTTCCTGACTGTAGCGAAGGCACACTGATGAAATCTCGCATGACGTGGCGATGGAATGCCGTTCGCGGGGAATATGAACCAGGAAACGCTCCGCCGCTTCAGGGCACAGGAGAGATTTCCGCAATCGAGGCGTTCAGCAGCAAGACGATTCTTCTGCTCGGCGGTACAGGATTCGTCGGAAAAGTTGTTCTTGCGATGATGCTCGACCGTTTTCCCGAGATCAAAAAACTCGTCGTGCAGTCGCGCCGTAAGAAAAACGTTTCGGGAGAGCAGCGGTTCTATTCCGAAATCCTGCAATCGCCGGTGTTGCGTGGAATTGTTTCCAGGATTGGCGGTGAAAGCGCGGTGCGCCAGAGGGTTCAGGTGATTGAGGGCGATCTCGATCAATCCTTCTGCGGTATCGCTCCCGAACAACTCGATCGCCTGAAAGGACAGATCGATATTGTCGTGAATCTGGCGGGCGTTGTGGATTTTGATCCTCCTGTCAACGAATCCGTCGAGCCGAATGTCTATGGCACGCAGCATCTGATCGAACTCGTAAAATTTCTCAACGCCAGGCTGGTTCATGTCTCGACTAGCTACGTTGCCGGAAAAAAGAACGGACGTATTTCCGAGGACGTTCCGATCGACGGATACTTTCCGATGCGCGGCGAACCCGGTGGCGAAGGAAGGGAATTCTCGGTTGCTGAAGAACTGAAGTGGTACGAACAGTTCGTTGAAGAAACGCGCCGGACCCGCGACACGAATCCGCGCCCGGTGCGGGAGCGGCTGCGCGAAGGCGGAATGAATCGCGCGGATCACTGGGGCTGGACGAACACTTACACGTATACGAAGAGCATGGGCGAACAGCTCATCGCAAAAACGCCGGGTCTCACTTATGCAATCGTGCGGCCGGCAATCGTGGAGTCTTCGTTGCGGTTTCCGTTCCCCGGCTGGAATGAGGGATTCACCACGTCGGCCCCGCTGGTGTTGATGGGTGGTGATGGCGTGAAAGGCTGGCCGGTCCGCAAAGACGGTCCGCTCGAGATCATTCCCGTCGATCTGGTTGCGGCGGGAATTCTTATCGTGACCGCAGCGGTTCTCTGCGGAAGAAACAAGAACGTCTATCACCTTGCATCGGCCGACGAGAATCCGATCATGCTGCCGCGCCTTGTGGCATTTCTCGGAATGAATTCACGATATAAGCACAAGCATAAGAAGAGCGGAAATCGCCTCGCGAATGTCTGGAAAGCTTACGTCGAAACTCAAGTCATCACCGTCGAGTCGCTGCAGGCGAGGCGGTCGCGGTTGCGTCGCGGCCTCGATGTGATCCACGCCGGGTTGACTCTCGGCAAAACGCTTCTGGGCGCCGATAGGGTCGGTCCCTATCTGAAAAGCCTTCGCGACACGAGGCGCCAGATTCGCCAGCAGGAAATCACGCTCGATAAATTCCTGCCGTTCATGTTTCACAACAGCTTCATTTTTGGAACACGCAATATTCGCGAAGCGGCAGGAATGCTTACGAATGAGGACCTCCGGCGGCTGACGTGGGATCCGGAGAACATCGACTGGGCCGATTACTGGGTCAACATTCACACCAAAGGCATTGAGAAATGGATCCGGCCGATGTTTGCCTCGCCCCGAAAAGGTGCTTAGTCCAATTCTCAATTGGTAACTTTTTCGGACCTCCAGCGGGCTGTCGTGAGCGTACCCCATCAATGAATTGAACGATTTAACGAGTGGCTGCCGGTGTGCTATGTCCTCCGCGGAGGCTAACCATGCAGGATGCAGGGCTTTTGGAAAAAGTATTGATTACCGTTGGATTACTGGCCGTTGCTTTTCCAATCCTACTCAATGCCATTTCGCATTTGATGTAGATCAGTTCCAGCGGTCGATGGCATCGATGAGTTTTTCGATGTCGGACATTTCGTTGTAGATCTGAGCGGAAACGCGGACGCGAACCCGGTTTTTCCAGGCGCTGAGATGGACCTCAATGCCGCGGTGGAATAGCAGGGCGTCGCGCAAGCGAATCGCTTCATCGCGTGTTGAGCCATAGCGCTCGGGCAAAGGAACCGTCACCATCGTACCGATCATGGATTCAGGCCCGAGAAGCTGCGTTTTCCAATGCAGCGCCATTTCCCGGCCCGCGGTGCACGCGAGATCGTGGTTGTAACGTTGAACTCCCTCGACGCCTAACTTCTCCATAAACTCGATGCCGGCCGGCGCCGCCAGATGCGGTGTCGGATCGCGCGTTCCGGGCCAGTCGAATTCCTGAGTCATACCCTGATTCACGCCCCACGACACGACGGGGTTGTGAAGCTCAGCCTGTCTTTCAGACGCGGTCCACAACAGGCCACTGCTTCGCGGCGACCATGCCCATTTGTGCAGATTGCCCGTGTACCAATCCACTCCCAGTTCCGGAATGTTTACTGCGACGGCGCCCGGCGCATGGGCGCCATCGGCCAGAACGGCGATGCCGTGCCGCCGGCAGGCTTCTGCAATTTCCCGAAGGGGCAACACAAGCGCGCTGTCTGCGGTGATGTGATCGAAGACCGCCAGGCGTGTCCGCGGACCGATGCTTCGTTGGACACTTTCAATCAGAGTTTCCTTCGAGAGGGCCTCCGGAAATTCGACAACCTTGACGCTTGCGCCGCGAATCTTCGCCGCAGATTCGATCGCATTGCGGATCGCGCCGTAGGCGTGATCGAACACCAGAATCTCATCGCCTTCACGAAAGCCGAACGAGCGAAGGACGGCATTGATGCCGGTGGTCGCGTTATCGACAAAAACCAGATCCTTGCCTTCCGCTCCGAGAAAATGCGCAACCTTATCCGCCGCCGCCCGAAGTCTTGGCGGACTTCCGCCTCCAGCCCCCAGCCGGATTCCCGCCAACTCCCGAAGAAGAAAATGTGAAGGCTGCCGCTCGATTTCATCGCGGAGCTTTTGCTGCGCTTCCAGGACACAACGTGGAGGCGCACCCACCGTCCCGTGATTCAAGTAAATCACGCTGGGATCCAGCGCCCAGTACTCCTGCATCGCATGTCCAAACCGTTTCATAAGAAATTCTGCCGCGGAATTATTTTCGCAGGAAGGCGAGGAGTTGACGTTCTTCGCCGTTGGGATCGTTCACGACTTTGCATTCTTTGTTGAGGAGCATCGTGGCACGTTTTGAAATGTCGAAGGCGGGCCAGTTCGGAAGACCCTTGTGATTGGGATTTCCGGTGCGTGCGAAAGTCGTCCAGGCTGTGCTCATTCGGTCCTGAAGGGCGTATCGGTCTTCGCCTTCGCCGGTCATGCCTTTGGCTTCGTCCACGTTGGACATCGCGAATGGAATGTCGAGGGTGTGGAACGATTTGAGTTTTCCTCCGCTCACCGGTGATTGCCACGTGAAGTAGTACATATACACAGGCGCTTTCTGCACCGACTTGCGCTCCGCTTCGGTCACCACAGCGGAGCGGAAATTGTCGGACGCGAGAATGAGACTGTAGTCGAGATTCTTCAGACCCGGCCGTCCTTTTTTGTATGCGGCGATCACTTTGTCGGCGTTGGCATCGTCGGTGCGTAGTGCTTGTTTAACGTTATTCCGGAGAGCGGCGTCATCGAGCGCATCGTATTTGGTGTTCGGAAAGAAAGTGACTTCGTATTCCGTGGTTCCGATGAGCACTGGAATGTCCGCCGACAACGCGGGCGCCGTGGGATCGAATGGCCCATCGATCAGTGTCCTTCCATCCAGTACGGGACCAAAACCGAGCGCGGCTCCGCCACCTCCCGGACCGCCAACCGCTGCTTCGATCAGTTGGGCCATCGGCATGGATTGAAGCTGGTCGACATTCTTTGCTCCGGCCTTTGCCAGAAACGCTTCAGCGGATTTTGTTGCGGCATCTTTCGGAGTGCCTCTCAATGCAGAGCCGCTTTGAATAATGGCGCGATGAAACAAACCTTTGGCTCCCGGCATCGCCAGCAGCGTACTCACTTTTCCTGCGCCGCCGGACTGGCCGAAGATCGTGACGTTGTTCGGATCGCCGCCGAATTTCGCGATGTTGTCTTTCACCCAATTCAGCGCCGCTATGATGTCGAGTTGGCCGATGTTGCTCGAGTTCGCATATTTCTCGCCGCCAATTCCGGCGATATACAGGTAACCGAACGCATTCAGCCGATGATTGATCGTCACCGCGACGACATCGCGCCTGCGGGCCACGTTGGTGCCGTCGTACATCGTGTAGCACCCATTGCCGCTGAAAAATCCTCCGCCGTGCAGCCAGACCATCACCGGACGTTGGCCCGTCAGACTATTTGTCCAGACGTTGAGAGCAAGACAGTCTTCACCGACCGTCAGTTTCGGAATCGTTGTTGCCACTTCCGCGATTTCCGTATGCGGGCCTTGAGGGGCTTCCTGTCCCCACTCCACAGTGTCTTTCACTCCGGTCCACGCAGCCGGCTTGACAGGCGGCATGAACCGGTTCGCTCCCGCCGTCGAAGCGCCGTAACGAATGCCCTTAAAGGCCTGGACCTTATCTATCGTCAGCCCGCGAATCTTGCCCGCGGCCGTTTCGACGATGGGACCGGATTTGGTCTCCGCGCTCCACGCCTTACGGCTTCCAATGATCAGAGCTGCTGCGCCGGTACCGAGAAATTCTCGCCGATTGATTCTGTCGTTCATTCCGCCTGCTCCTTCTGCTGAATTCATTTTTCGCGAAATCTTATCACTTCGCTGGATCCAGTGATCCGACGTAGGCCGCGATGGCAATGATGTCGTTGTCGGTCAGATTGGCCACGGGTTTCTTCATCAACGCGCTGTCACCGCCGGCGCGGCCGCCTTCCTTGAACAGATATAACTGGCGCGCGATGTAAATCGGATGCAGACCCGCGATTCTTGGCACATTGCCTAATCCCTGGAGCGAATCGCCGTGACAGATCGTGCAGTTGACGGATTTGCCGGAGCCGCCGCTCTTCACGAACGCTTCACCTTTCTTGATGCTGCCCGGCGGAACATATGCAGTAAATCCGGAGTGCGGATCGCGCTTGGTCGCTCTCGATTGATCCATCGGCAGCGTGATGATTCGGTTTCCCAGCGGCTCCATTTCCTTCTCTTTGCCCGGCACAACGAAACGCATGCGCCCGCCGCCAACAAACGTCTTCGGTACCATGGAGGCTTCAACAACTTTTGTCCACGCCACGGGCTTGAGTTTTTCGAACCACTCGCCGGCCGTCCGGATTTCTTCGTCCGACAGCGCCGCGGCAATCATGTTCATGCGATTCGGTTCCTTGCGCGCGCCGCTCTTGAAATCCGCGACCTGCCGCCGGATATATTCGGCTTTCAAACCCGCCATGTCCGCCGATTCGGGATGTCCGACGCCATTCATAAGATGACAGGCGCCGCACGCGAGCGCATCACCGTGTCCGTGCTGAACGATCTGCGGCGCGGGCGGATGTTCCTGCGGAAACCAGTCGGGAGGGTTCGCGAGATCGTCGATTTGCGCCTGCGTGTAGTTCTTCGCCGCGTTGGGTATTCCTTTCGGCCCCGGTTCCTCGGCCGGAAGATCGCCGTTCTTTACCGGAAATGCCCACGAACGGTCCGGCGCCCCGCGCTGCTGAGACTGAACTCCAATGGAAAAGGCGCCAACACACACCACGATGCATAGAATTTTCTTCATAGACCCTCCCGGAAATTGGCGACAGTGTACAACGGTATGGCATCCTGATGAACATGCTCACCCGCAGACAGTTCGTGTCATCGCTGGCGGCCGGTTTGTTGTGGCCGCAAAAACCGGAAAACATGATCGTGCGTTCGGTCCGGCCGGAAGATCTCGAAATGCCGCTCTCAGGTTTTCTCGACTTCATCACGCCCATCGACAAGTTTTTCGTTCGCACGCATGTCGCCGTGCCGAAGGTTGAGCTTGCAGACTGGCGTTTGAAAGTTGAAGGACACGTTGCCAACCCGATGGTTTTCTCGATGGACGCATTAAGGAAGATGCCGCCGGTGGAGTTGATAAGCGTTCTGGAATGCTCGGGAAATGGGCGCTCTTTCTATGAGCCTCCTGTCCCCGGATTGCAATGGCAGAACGGAGCGGTCGGCAACGGACGCTGGCGCGGAGCCCGGTTGGCGGATGTGTTGAAGCACGCGGGTGTAAAAGCCGGTGCGGTCGAAGTATTGTTCGATGGAGCGGATGTTCCACTTGGGTTGATGGAAGATTTTCAGAGATCGATTCCGCTGAAGAAGGCCCTCGATCCAAACACGATCCTTGCTTACGAGATGAATGGAGAAACGCTGCCGGTCAAGCACGGCTATCCGCTGCGCTGCGTCGTGCCCGGCTGGGCGGGAAATTCGTGGATCAAATGGGTGACCGCCATTCGAGTGCTGAATGAACCTGCGAATGGATTCTGGATGAAAAATGCGTATTTGTATCCGGAGAAGCCAGTCGTGTCCGGGAGCGCTGTTCCACCGGAAACGATGCGTCCGGTGACGAGCCTTCGCGTCAAAAGCATCATTGGGTCTCCGCGAAATCTCAACGACGTGGAAATTGGGAAAGCGGCGTCCGTGACCGGGGCCGCCTGGAGCGGCGATGCCGGTCCCGTTGTGGGAGTTGATGTCAGTCTTGATGCCGGCCGCACGTGGAAGCCGGCTCGATTGACCGGCCAGGCCACGCGTTTCGGTTGGCGCCTTTGGAAATACTCCTGGATACCTCAAGACGAACGTTTCTATCGAATACTTGCGCGTGCGCGTGACGCCAGTGGTGATGCTCAACCTGTTATCCCCGAGTGGAACCCGTCGGGATATCTTTGGAACGTTGTTCCGCGTGTCGAAGTCGAGAGCGTGAAGAATGTTCGAACCGGAAACGTAATTGCCGACGGCGTACGGCCTCCCGCTCCGGAGAGCTTGTCAGGATGTCTCGTCTGCCATGGCCGTGATGTGATCGAGCAACAACGGCTGACGCGACAACAGTGGAATCGTGAAGTGACCAAAATGATCAACTGGGGCGCGAAACCAATTCTCGGCTCAGATCTCGAAACTCTCCTCGACTATCTCCTCAAGATCGCCGGTCCCCGCTAGGAACAAGACACTACCGGCCTTTTACAACTCTTGACAATCCACGCGACATCCCTCTCGTCCAAATACGGCGCTATGAAAACAATTCGTGAATCTATCGGGTTTCTGATGGCGGCGTCATCGATTGTGGGTCTGCTGGTGCTGGCAACATGGAGTGTGCACGCCAGTCATCATCTGGTTGAGGAAATGAAAGCGCCTCAAGCAGGCGCGTCGTCAGTGACGGAGGAATCTGCAGCGGATTCCAACTGGAAACAGACCCTGGCTGATTTGGAGAAGCGCGTGGATCTCCTCGAGCGGGCACAAAAGATGCCGGAACTCATAGCGCGCGAGGGCGCGTCGAGCGTGGCCCTGGTTATCGGCGAATACATCTGGACCGATCGTTCCGGCCGGCGGCCGCTGCGGTATCAAGGCCTCGATGAATCCGGCGCACCCCTGCGCGATCCGCGAGGAGCGGAGATCGTGGCCTTCGAAGGTTCCGGTCCTGTGGTCGTGCGGGATTTCGGAGGCACGGGATTTCTTCTGAATTCCGGCCAGATGTTGACCAGCGGGTTCATTCTCGCGCCCTGGGCGGAAGATCCACTTCTCGATGAGTCCGAGGAGCCCGAGGTCGTTCCGTCTATTCGATTGCTGCACGCGTATCTTCCGGGTCACGCCCAGCCTTTCGATGTGAAGATTGAACATGCAGCGGAAGACGCCGGCAAGATTCTATGTTCCCTTCACGGCAGCGACGTTCCCAAACAAGGCCTTCATCTTGATTTTGAAGCGCCTGTTGAGACAGGTGAGGCGCTCATCGCCATCGGATATCCCGGTGGAGTGAGTCTGCTCGTTTCGCGTGCTCCGGATGACGTGAAAAGGGATCTCTTCAAATTCGGTCCCAACAATACCGATGAAGTGGCGAGCATGCTTGCACAACGCGGACTCATCCAGCCCGTGGTCATGCAGGGCCGCGTCAGCGGAAAGCAGGACGGAAAAATCTTCTACGACATGTTGAGCGCGCTCGGCACCACGGGCGGCCCCCTCCTCAATGCTCACGGCAAAGTTGTAGCGATGAGTCAGGCCGTCCTTCCCGCTTATCCATCGTTCAACTTCGCCGTGCCTGTGAAGAATTTTCAGTCCTGGCTAAGAGAAATTGGACTTGAGCCGGGCCGCGACGCGTTGACTGCCGACAGCTTCAGGCCCGATGCCAAATCGATTCACAGATGAAGCGTGATCGGCGCCGGCGTTGAGTAAGGCATCGATGACGCCGCAATAATCATCATCCGCATCGCGGCAGTGTTTCGAGCCGTGAGCGGCCCATCCCAATGGCGATGTGCCGAACGTGCGATCGCGAGCGTTCGCGGGAGCATGGAAACTCAACAGGAGTTGCGTCATCTCCACGTGCCCATGCCAGGCTGCCGCATGAAGGGCCGTTGCGCCACTTTCACCGAAAGCCCCTGGATCGAATCCCAGCCTGGCCATGAATCGCACCGCTTCGATTTCGTTTTTGCCCGCCGCGGTAATGAGCAGTTCCTGATCTTCGCCGGTTAAGGTTTTCAGGACTTCCGGTCTTGTCCGGATGATTTCGTGAGCAGCTTCCACATCCATGCTGCGGCACGCTCCGATCAATCGATCTGCCGGTCTTACGTCTTTTGCATGCGCGCCGAACGCCACAAGGACATTCGCGACAGGACGATTGCCGGCGCGGACTGCGAGAAAGTAAGGCGTTTTGCCATCCGCGCGCCGCACATCGGGATCCGCGCCATGAGTCAGAAAGAACTCAACGGGCTTCGTGTCGCTGCCCCACACGGCAAGATGATGCAGCGGTGAATCATGACTGGTATCGGACCAATCCGGCTGGACCCCGCGCCGAATCAGCATCTCCCAGATCATGACGTTGTAATCCTGATTCGGGGGATACGCGGGCCGGTATAAGTCTCGCGGCAAGGTATTCGGCGCGAGCAGTCGATCCCGATATCGAGATGCTCCGGCCGATGTTCGCCGCTGCATTTCTTCGACGGCTGCAGGATCTTCAAAAATATCGCGCAAAGCTTTATCGAAGCCTTCGCTGTTTTTGGGAATCCCCCAGAACGCTTGCCTTGTAGCGTGATTACCGCTCATTCCGGACGGGAGCGCCCCGCGTTGATACAACAACAATGCCAGCGAGCGATTTCCGTTGATGCTTGCGCGATACAACGCTGTCGCTGTATCTACGCCGCGATCCAGCAGAAGCGTGACGCATTCAACAATCCCTGCGGCGTACCGCTCGCTGAGCCGATGGAGAGGCGAGGCACTCGCGTAAAGAAGCGGGCTCCAGCCATCGACAGGATTGCTCACGGAATCCGGTTCCTGGTCCATGTGGTGACGAACCGCATCGGCGTCACCGATCGCACACGCCGCGTGGATACTATTCCCGGCAAGATCCGGAAAATGTTTCGATTCCTGCCGGGCCGCAGCCAACCCGCCACTCCGTACTGCGGCAAGAAACCGCGCGAGCGGCGCATCGTGCCGCTTTAACGCGCTCCAGTTTTCGTATCCATTTTCGCGCGCCAGAGCCTGATGAATGTCCGCAAGCTGGATTTCGTCCGGATTCAACCGCGGCAACTGCGCCCGCATGCGCGCGAGGGCGGACGCGTCGCCGGCGCGGCACTGCTTCAAAATCGTTTTAGCTTCTTTGCGTAGAAATTCGAGACTGAGTGGATCAGACATGCTACGACCTCCGTTAGCGCCCTTGTCCGCACCCTGGGGCAGAAGGTTCGTAAATAATTTGCAACAAATCAGACCAGGCGGGACATTCCCTTTCCGCGGACGGGATGCGCCCTGTCGCGCACTCCCGCACTCTACCACAGGGAATTCGTGTCAGAGGCCTAAATCACCCAAATTAATTCCTCCTGCTCGACTCTGATTTGGGTGGTTTAGGCCTCTGACACCGAATTACTGGCCGCGTTTGTGATTGATGAAGCGGATGAGACCGGAGACCGAGCGGGCGGGGAGAATTCGCGCGACGAGGACGAAGAGACGGTTGATCAGGCCCGGAACCACAATGTGTTTTCCGCGGAGCGTTTCTTCATAGGCGATATGGGCGGCGGATTCCGCCGTCATGCCGGAGTGTTTACTTTTCTCCGTGATGCCGGCGCGTGTGCGGAATTCGGTTTGTGTAACGCCGGGGCAAAACACGGTGACGGTCACTCCTGTTCCTTCAAGCTCAGTTTGCAGCGCCGATGAAAATGAAAGCAGGAAAGCCTTGCATGCGGAATAAACGGATTGAAAGGGAACCGGCGCCCACGAATACACGGATGCGACGTTCAATACTCTTCCGCTTCGGCGCTCAACCATTCCCGGAAGCACGTATCGAGTGAGCTTGAGTGCGGCCGACAACTGAACGTTCACCAGTTCGACGTTTAGATCGACGTCGGTTGAACCGAATTCTCCGTGGATGCCGAATCCGGCATTGTTGACGAGAACTTCATAGCGCCGCGGTTTCGCGGCCAGTGCCGCGATGAGAGTATCGATCGATTCCATCTGTGCGAGATCTGCCGAAACCGCATCGGTTTCGACTCGATGTTTGCCGGCGCATTCCGCAGCGACGTTTTGCAATGCGTCTATATTTCTGCCGGTAAGAAAAACATGGAATCCCCCGGCGGCGAACTCGAAAGCCAGGGCCTTTCCGATGCCGGATGAAGCACCGGTGATGATGGCCCATCGATCACTCATCGATGATCCAGGCCCTGATTACCCACGCCGAATACGTCGCAGGGATCCAGGCTCTTTTTCAAATCGCGTTTCCATTGGAGCGCGGTCTCCGACATGATTTGCGGCAGGAATGCGCGGCGAATTTTGCCGACGCCATGATGATGAGAGAGCGAGCCGCCGGATTTCAGGATTTCATCGCGTGCGGCATTCTCCAGCTCCAGATAGACTTCATGCGGATTCGGCACTCCCTTGTAATAGAACCCTGCATAGAAATAGATGCACACACCGGTGCGATATACCTGAGTCACCCGCGCGGTCACAAAAAGATTTCCGGGCAGCCCTCGTTTCCGGTATTCGTCGTGAAGCCGTTTCTTGACGTTTTCGCATAACGCCAGCGCCTGGCTCCACGGCACGGATGTTTCGAACGATTCCGCAATGATGTAGTAGTTCATCAGGAAATCGCGAATGTAGGCGATGCTGAACGTCAGTTGATAGCCGCGGCGTCCGTTTTCGCCTCCGGCCTTCATGCCGCCATGACGCGCTGCGATGCGGTACAGATCCTTCTGCTGCTGTTCGACCTCGCCGCGTTGGCCTTCAAACACCAGCGTGCACGCTACCATCCGGTCCGGCGCGAATCCTTTGATCCGCGTGACAAAGAATTTTTCCGCCTTGCTCTTTAAATCCGCAAGTCCGCCGCTGGATTTCGGTTTCAGCGCCAGGCCGAATTGAAACTGCAGATTGTCCACGAGCCGCACGCTGGCTGGAGGGGTGGCTTCGCGCGCAAGGTCATACATGAACTTGAAGCCGTGCTCGAAACTTGGAAAGAGGACAGAGCCGTATTCCTGGACTTCAGGCAGTGGAAATATCTTCACGATGGCCGACGTAATGATTCCCAGCGTTCCTTCCGAGCCGAACATGAGCCGCCGAAGGTCCAGTCCCACCGACTCCCGCGGCGCGGTGCCGGTTCGCTCGAGTCTTCCGGCCGGAGTGGCCACGTTGACATCCAGGACGAGATCCTCGATGTTTCCATAGCGGTTTTTCTTCATGCCGCTGGCGTTCGTCGCGATCCACCCGCCCAGCGTGGAAAACTCGACACTGTCGGGTTCGTGTCCCATCGTCATGCCGTATCCGGCGAGGCCCTTCATGATGTGACGTCCGACGGCGCCGGCCTGAATGCAGGCCATCATGTTCGTGCGATCGATCCACAGAATCCGGTTCATACGATGCATATCCACGCTGACGATCGTGCGCTCTTCATGAACCGGACATCGAAGAGCGTCCGTTACGTTGGTTCCACCACCGTAAGGAATCAGCACGGCGTTGTGCTTTCGCGCCGATTCGACCAGCTTCGTTACCTGATCGTCCGCTTGTGGATACACGACGGCATCCGGGATTCGCCCCAGTTCCGCATACTTGATCGAATACATTTCCTCCTGCGTGTGGCCGTGGCCATGCCTGAGGCGAATCTCTCCATTCGTATCGATCTGATTCGGATCCAGGAAACTCTGAAGGCTTGCCAGAAACTCCGCGGCCATGCGAGGTTCGGGAATGGCCGTTGGATATTCCGGCCGATGGACCTCCCGAGGATTTACATCGGCGGCAAGAACTTCGCGAACCCATGGAAGAAATCTCGGAAGTTCCTTCCCGCTGAGTTCGTACCTTGTGCCTCGAATGATAACGTGACCGTTTTCGCTGAAGTCGAAATGAGTATCCCGAAAACCCCAGACATCCAGGCTCTCGTCTTCTACCGGTCCCGGCGGCGGGGGCGTTTCGGGAACGATTCGTGATGTATCTGTGCGTGAAGAACTCAAACCCGGAAAATACGATAGAATTCGCCAACGTTCAACGCCGAAAGGAGACGCAATGAAATTCCGGCTCACCATGCTTGCGGCATTGCTCACCATTGGGACGGAAGGTCTCGCGAACGATTTGTGGTTTCCGCAGATCGCAGCCGGCGGCGGCTACACGACGAAGATCACTTTGGCGAATGTTGATCTTCGTGGCACGGCGCCGGCGCTCGGGCAGTTGTTTTTCTACAATCAGGATGGATCGGCGCGGACGGTAACGACTCTGGAAGCAGGCACGGCGTCCAGTTTCAACATTACGGTTCCGTATCAGGGAACGCGTACGTTGACGATCACGTCTCGAGCGGATGTCGCTGTCGGCGCCGCAAAATATCAGGGCGACGCGGTTGTGACCGGGGGAGTGGCGACGTATACATTTGGAGCCACCGCTGTCGGTGTGCTTCCCGGCAACTCGATCAGCAACGGATACGTTCCCCTTTTGCTGCGGCCGGGCTTCGATACGGGCATCGCCGTCGTCAACACGTTCAGCGCGCCTATCGACGTGCAGTTCAGCCTGCTGAATCCCGATGGATCTTCTCTCCAAACCGGCTCGAGAGTCCGGATTCCAACGAACGGGCAAGTCGCCAGGCTTGTGGGTCCTGAGCTGGGATTTCGGGGACCATTTGCGCCAGGAACGGCTCTGCAGATTTCTGTCATTGGAAGCGGGACCTTTGCGGCCTTGCCGCTTTCGCTCGGAAACGGCTTTATCTCGTCTTCCACGACCATCGATCCAAATGATGCCCAGACTCCGCTTTATATCCCGCATGTCGCGCTCGGCAGCGGATACACCATGAACTTTCGTATCTTCAATTCTTCAGATGCCCCGCTTGGAGGAACACTCCGGTTCAAAGACAGTGCGGGGAAGCCACTGCCCGTTGTGGCAACGCAAACAACAACCGTCGATGTCACTCCGACGACTCCGGACTTATTCGAGGTGGCGAGTATTCCGGCAAAAGGCAGCGTTGTGCTGGGTGTAAGCGCTCCCGGTCCCTTGAAGGTGGGATATGCGACGTGGGAGTCATTTATTCCAAACAATCCCGTGATCCGGGTGCCCGCTCCGACCGGAATTGCCGCGACAATTTTTAGTGACCCTGTGCACGTGGGCGAATCCGGAACGACGAACTTTTATTCTGCCGCAATTCCCGTCGATGTAGGACAAGGCATCAATACCGGCGTGGCGCTGGCCACGGCCGGCATCAATGGATCGAAAATCAGCGTTTCGCTGCGCGATTCGTCCGGCGCCTCCGTGGCTGCTTCGAATCTCGCAGCATTGAATCCCCTCGCCGCCGGTAACCAGCTTGCCCGGTATGCTTCGGAGTTCTTCGATGGCATCACCATCGCCGGTGGCTACATGATCGTTGAATCCAGCGGGCCGGACGGGTTTCTGCCGCTGGCGATTCTGGACAGTAGCGGCACGTTCTCAACGACAGCAGTCATCCGGCGTTCTTTATATGCGCCGAGCCAGCTTGCCGGAAATTTCACGGGGGCGTGGAACAACACGACTTTCGGAAGCACTGGGGCTGCCAGACTGAATCTCTCGATCAATTCCACTACCAATGTCGCGACAATCAACATCGACGTTGACGGCAATGTTTTCGGTGGGCCGGATCCGCCGGCCGAAACCTGGACGTGCACGGTCACGTTGGAGGGTTGCAAAGCCACATTCATTTCCCCTGTCTTCGGTGCCGGGATCTTCGTGCTCAGGCCCGACGGAACCTTGTATATCCGGTCGACGCCTTCAGGCGGTTTTTTCAATATGGATGGATATCTGAATTCCCGAAACCTCTGGGGAGCATATAGCGTGGGTTTGGGCTCACTGAGGGCGATCGGAACATTTTCGTTATCGAAGTGATGTTCAACGCTGAAGAACTGAGCCTGCTCTACACGATTGCGCGCACTCTCGGGGAAGATTGCGGTTACGGCGAGCTTTTAACCAGCGTGCTCGACAAAACCATCGATGGACTGGGCGCCGATCGCGGCTTCGTCCTGGTTCGGGAAAATGGAAGATTTCGCGCGGCGATCGCGCGGAATTTTCGAAGTGAAGCACTGTCGCAGGCCGAAGCCGATGTCAGCAGTTCGATTGCGAACTCGGTTTTGGAAACCGGGAAGGCGCTGCTTGTCGGCGATGCCCTGGAAACGGATCGCTTCAAGAACAATCCCAGTGTTCAACGCCTCGCAATCCGTTCGGTTCTTTGCGCGCCGTTGATCGCAACGGCGGAAGCCTTCGCTTTGATCTATCTGGAGAATCGCGATGTCGCGCAGCGATTCACGGAGCGTCAGCGCGAGTTGCTGGACGAAATCAGCGCGCTCGCGTCACCCCGGCTTCGCGTTGCGATTGCGGTGGAAGCGGCGAAGCGCCGGGCCCGAGAACTCGAAACACGGATCGGAGAAGCCGACGGCATCGTGACGGCGGATCCGAAAATGGCGTCTGTTCTCGAGACCGTGCGCCAGGTCGCGCCGACCGATCTCTCAGTGCTGATTCAAGGCGAAACCGGAACGGGCAAAGAACTCATTGCGCGTTCGATTTATCGCCAGAGCTCGCGATCGAGCGGACCGTTCATCGTTCTCAACTGCGCTGTTCTTCCTGCCAGTCTCATTGAGTCGGAATTATTCGGTGTTGTTCGCGGCGCGTTTACCGGAGCGGATCGGGATCGCGTCGGTCTGATCGGCGCCGCCCATCGCGGAACTCTGTTCCTCGATGAAATCGGAGAATTGCCGATCGAGCTTCAGCCTCGATTGCTGCGCGTCCTTCAATCGGGCGAATACAACCGCCTCGGCTCAACACGAAACGAGACTGCGGATATCCGTGTCATCGCTGCAACCAATCGGGACCTCGAGCGTGAAGTCGAGTCCGGAACTTTTCGAAGCGATTTATTCTTCCGGCTCGCCACGATCACATTAAAATTGCCGCCGCTTCGCGAGCGCCTTCAGGATATTCAGTTGCTCGCCGATCATTTTCTCCACCAATATTCCGCGCGCTTCGGGCGTGAAGTACCGCGGTTGTCGCCCGAGCTTCTGGGTTCGCTGCTGGCTTATTCCTTTCCGGGAAATGTTCGCGAGCTTGAATCGGAAATGGCGCGTCTGGCCGCCCTGTCGTCGGACTCGCTCAGCGAACGCATTCAGGGATCAGAGAAGAACGCTCTTCAACCGATGTCGATTGCTGAAATGGAAAAGCGCCTGATCCTCCTGGTTTTGAAAACGACTGAAGGAAATCGCACGCGCGCCTCCGAGATTCTCGGCATCAGCCGCGAAGGCCTCCGCACGAAGATGCAGCGTTACGGGCTGGCAGACACGAACGCCGGTTAAAACCGGCGACTACATACTTGAATGCAATATGTGGCGCGGGTTTTACACTCGCGTTCGGCGTGAAAACGCGACCAGCGCGGCATTCGCAAGATACAAAGCCAAAATCCCTGCATAGAAATAAGTGATGCTGGTTTGCGCTACAGATGCGCCCGGGACTCCGAATGAGCGTTCGAGGTTCGGGTTTCCAAACATCATGGGGCCGCCATTGTTCTTCGATGCGAAGCACTCCGCCACAAGGAATATCAGACCCAGCAGCACGAATCCCCCCCAGGCACGCCATTCGGGTGCGGTTCCAGGCACCAGATAATCGACGATCGGTTGCAGTCTGGGCGGGGGCTGCGTCACGTCCCGAACGGGTACGAACAAAGCCGCAAGAACCGTGAGTGCAAAGAACCCGAAGGTCAAAAGGAAAACGACAACGAATGGCCCCGGCGGCCGAAGATTCAGTCCAAACGGACTCGGCCCGAGTATGGCTGGGATCCCTCTCAGTGGGCCTTCCAGAGCATCTATCGCGAGCCGGTCCCATTGGCCAATCCCAACTGCTTTGATGAAATGCTCTCGTGTGGGCGGCGCAAGCAGTGCCTTTCCCGGCAGATATTGCTGATGAGATTTGCTCCAGAAATCCATTGGAGGATTATCGAGATTCACATGTGCTTCTTCCTGTTGGGGGGCGATTTGCTGAGCACGTTCGAAGGCCGCGCGCGCCTCATCGTTTTTTCCCGCGGACTTTAGAAGTACGCCAAGGTTGTTCCAGCTTTCGGCAAACTGCGGGAGTTGCCGGTAAAGCTCTTCTGCTTTCTCCGGCTGGCCGTCGTGTTGATACGCCATGGCGACAAGCAGATCACGCTCAGGGCTTTTCGGAATCTCGTTTTCAAAGTAATAAATCGTGCCAGGTCCGGCGAATGTGCCCATAGACGCGCTCAACGGCATGGTGGAATAACGGAGGATTGTTTCGAGAAATGCGCCGAAAAGACCTGTTCCGAGCCATCCGATTGCGGCGATAGTTAAAAAACAGAATCGTTCTTTCCGGCTCCAGTACTCGATGTTGAAAAAACCAAATCGCCTTCGTACTCCCTGTTGCCGGTCCGCGCGGGCCTGCATACGCCGCTGAGGCACGTAACGAAGCAAGCTCAGAAAATAGAGAAGCGCAGCCGTGCCTGCGGCCGGCAACAACAGCATAAAGGGCCGAAACATCGAAGCTAATGTTGAATTCATCGGGAATAACGAATTCCTTCGAGCTTCATCGGCGCGCTCCCGCCACGTTGCAGCTTCCTGATGTTTTCCGGATCTTTCCAGAAATTCGGATTCAGCGCTCCATGCATATTCAGCGGCCTCAGTCCATGGACCGAGGAGGTAGCTTTGGGTTACATCCGAATTGAAATGAAGTGAAAGGCGAGACAACAGAGCAGACACAAGGCGCGGATCGTTGCCGGCTTGCCAGAAGGACTGATATCCCCGTTCGAAGGCTCTCTCGGCCTCGTCCTTTCGTCCATCTGCTTTCAACGCTGACGATAGCCGCAGAAGCTCTGTGTAGTCTGCGGGGCCATCCGTAACGGCAGCCTTGATGAGTTGAGAAGTCTCTTCGGTTTTTCCCAATTCTCGAAAAATGTGGGCAAGTTCGATTCGCAGCCACGGCGAGAGCGGATCCCTCATTACGGAGTTCTGCGCTTCGTTGAGCCACTGCTGTGCCTGATCCGCGGTGGCATTGAATCGTGCGCAGCAATGCGTTTCGCTTTCAGGTAAGGTTGCAGGCAGCAGGGAACTCGACGGCCAATATGAAATATGAGGATCGGCGGGATTGAAATCGATTATTCGATGAACGACGCGATAGTGTGTCGACGGTGTCTCGAAATCCGCAACATCGACTTCAAGGTGATCACCTTTTAAACGGATGCCAGCGATATATGCACCGCCAAAATGCCAGCGTCCCGTGACGACACCTTTGTCGACATCCAATCTGCGAAGCCAGTTTCCATGGCTGAAGTAGGCCGCGGAACCCGGTCCTGCAAGGGCCAGGAGTTCGGTATAGGGAGCTCTCTGATCCAGACCCACTCCTGTTCCGTACTGAATGTGCCATGCTTTTTCGCCAATTCCGCCGCTGACTTCGAAGATATTTGGTGAAGGCCGGGTAAGTTTGATTTCGCCCGCAAGGGCCTCAGGCGCCAGAAAAATGGGCGACGCCATCGCAAGAAATGCCAGTATTTCTGGCAGCCGGTTTTTCATTTTGCACCTACGACAGAGTGAAGTTGACGCGCGATATCGGCTGCCGTGGCCGAATCGGTGGACAGCACATCCAATTGCCGTGCTGCCGACACGCGGCTCCAGATCTGAAAGCCCGTTTTCGCATCGATGAGTTCGACATAGATCCTGAACGTGTCGTTCACGTTGGTTACGCTTCCCTGCAGTACTGAATCCACTTTGAGTTGGTTGCCTATGGTTTGCGGATCAGTGGTTCCGGTGAGCGCCACAACCCGGCTGCGGGCCGGAACCAGAAAACCTTCCTTCGAAAGCGCGCTTCCCAACTCTTCGGTGATCCCCTGAGCAATTAAACCGGCAATCGGATCTTCAGCCGGTGTTGTGAGATTCATCACCGCCACAGAGCGGACCGTGATGCCCGTTCCTGACGGTTTTGAGAATGGGTTTCCCAGCCACGATAAGGCGGCGATCAGGATCGCCAGCAGAATGGCGGCAACACTGAGGCGTTTTGCGTACCGGCGCTTCGGTAACGGGGGAGCTGTTTGTGCGACTCGGAAATGGGCCTCGAGATCGGAGGCGGATTGGAATCGCTGCGATTTGTCTTTCCTGAGGCACCGCTCAACGATCGTGTGCATCTCCTCCGGAACTTCCGTGCAACGGACGCGAGTACTCACGGGTTCGTCGTTGATGATTCGATGAAGTGTGTCGATCGGCGTGTCCGCGCGAAAGGGATGCTCACCTGTGAGCAACTCATACAACACGATGCCGAAGGAGAAGACATCGCTGGAAGGTGCAACCTGCTGGCCTCGCGCCTGTTCGGGCGACATGTAATTGAATGTGCCCGTGAGTTGTCCGCTCTCGCTGGCGGCTTCGCTGCCGCGCGCAGTCATGCCGTCGTCTGTCCATGGGAGCATTTTGGCGAGGCCGAAATCGACGAGCTTCACGTAGCCATCGATCCGGATCATGACGTTTTCCGGTTTGATATCGCGGTGCACAATACCGTTCTCATGCGCGGCCGCGAGTCCCTTCGCCATCTGGCTCACCACATCGAGCGCGGTTGGATACGAAACGCCGATCCGGTCCAGCCGCGAGCGCAACGTTTCGCCTTCGACGAATTCCATCACGAGATACGTCCCGCCCGCGGTTTCGCCGGCTTCGAGGATGGTGACAATGTTCGGATGATTCAGCGCGGAAGCCGCTCGCGCCTCACGCAACAAGTCGCGTGTGGGATGCTTTGCGTCATCCAGAATGAATTTCAACGCGACAATCCGGTTGAGGCGGTTGTCGCGGGCTTTCCACACTTCTCCAATGCCGCCGGCTCCAAGCTTTTCCAGCAACGTGAACGAGCCGACTTTTTGATTGGGAGCTAACGGGTACATCGATCCAGGACCATAGGCAGGTTTCGTGCCACTAGTGCTTCTGCCTCCGGGAGATGGTTCCGAAGTGATCCCCAAGCGAATCCGGTTCGCCGATGAATGTCGTTACCAGGTGGTTGGGTTCGATATCGTAGAAGTATCCGGGATGGACCAGAATCCGATCGCGCTCGAGAAGTTCATGTGCCGCGTCTTCTTCGTCGCGCTCTGTTTGAATCGTGATGTAAAAACCTCCACGCGGTTCAACGAACCGCATTCCCTTCAGTCCGTCAATTGCCGCAGTGCGGCATCTCGAGATCCATGCCTGGTACTGCTTCAGGAAATCAGCGCCTTGCTCGAAGATTCGCGGCACGGCAAATTGAGCGATCTCGTTAACCGGCAGAAAAGTGTCGGAAATGATTTCGAGCGCGCCGATCGATTTTCGAACAAGATCCTCATTGCCGCTGACAGCCATCCAGCCGACCTTGATTCCCGGAAGCGCAAACATTTTTGAAAATCCATTCAACGTGAACACGAGCGGCGCGGCCGTTGCGGCGATTCTCGGAAAGGAGTTGATGCCGAACACGAATTCGCTGAAGACTTCGTCGGAAATGATCGGGAGGGAGTGGCGCGAGGCGATTTCCGCTAATCTGTCGAGCTGATCCTTGTCCGCGACCATGCCGGTCGGATTGTGCGGCGATATCAGAACGATGGCTCTCGTCCGGGACCGGATCGAGTTGTCCAGGCGATCCAGATCGATCGCCCAGCCTTGCGACTCCATTAATGGATACGTGCGCATCTGTACTCCCGCCAACTGCGCGATGTAATCGAACAACGGATACGAAGGCTGCGGGCAGAGAATTTCATCACCGGGTTCGGCCAGAAGCTTGAAGCAATACCAATACGAAACACTTGTTCCGGGAGTGATGACGATGTGATCCGGCGAAATATTCAGATTGTTGTAATAACGAACAACAGCTTCGCGCGCCGGCCGCTGGCCTAGCGAATCGGGTCGGTAGATGCGCGCAGCTTCGGCGGCTTGACGCAGGATGCCGTCGAGCAGATCGGGAGGAAACAGAATTCCGTGTTCGTTGACGTTTCCGCGAACAAGGTCGGCAATGCCAACGCCTTCCGACTTCAAGCGGTCATGAAGCAGGTAAAGCGGATTCTTCGTGCCTTCCAGGTTCGACGCCAGTTCCGGGAAGAACATGGCTGCAGTCTAACAGTGCTAGAATCCCGGCGTCATGTTCGAGGCGAGATTTCAAACGTACTGGTCGGATGTCGATGCGGCGGGCATCGTCTATTTTCCGCATTTCTTCAGGTTCGTCGAACAGGCCGAGGAGGAGTTGTTTCGAGCAGCGGGCGTGAGTCTGCAGCGCCTGATCGAGGAACATCATGTATGGATGCCTCGCGTCGAGGCCTTCTCGAAATTCTCGAAGCCCATTCAGCACGGGGAAGCGATACGAGTACGTTTGAGGCCGGAACTGCAGAGAGAGAAGACGGTACGGTACAACTTCGAAATCGTGAGCGACTCCAAAGCGGAGAAACTCGCCGAAGGATACATCACCGTGGTGTGTGTGGATGCGCAGTTCAAATCGATTCCGATACCGGAAGCCATTCGAAAGGTGATCGATGCTCAAAAGTGACCTGCGCCTTTTGCAGAAACTGTCCACTCCCGAAAAGATTCAGAAATACCTCGACGATCTTCCCTACAACACCGAAAAGGGAGGCGAGACCTGCCGGTCTCCACGGCTCGTCGTTCAGTACAATACGGCGCATTGCTTTGAAGGCGCGCTGTTCGCCGCGGCTGCGCTGCGCGCCAATGGACGTCCGCCGTTCATTCTGGATCTCGAAGCGGTTCGCGATGTGGATCATGTGATTTCGGTTTACCGCGCCAACGGCTGCTGGGGCGCAATTGCAAAATCAAATTACGCGGGATTGAGATTTCGCGCGCCTGTCTATCGAACGCTTCGGGAACTTGCCCTTTCGTATTTCGAGGATTATTACAATCCCCGTGGCGAAAAGACGCTGCGCGCTTACTCCCGGCCCGTGAGCCTCGCACGCTTCGATTCGATCCAATGGATGACGACGGAAGAGCCTTTGTGGGCGATCGCCGAGCATCTCTGCGAAATCAAGCACACGCCGATATTGAAAGGCGTCGAATCCCGCATGTTTGCCGACGAGCGTCTGTATAAATCGGGATTGGTTGGACACGCGGGCTGACGTTCGCGCACCGAATTTCCTTCCTCATCCTTGAATGTCGCTGTAACTCGGGAAGCCGGGAATCGACTTTGCCTTCATCACCGCCCGGACAATCGCTTCGGAGACGGCTTCGGCAGCAAGTGCGCCGACGACGCCGTGGTTTGAGGCTGCGGTGAAAGAACCTGTGGACAGGGCGAAGATCGTATCGCCATCGGATGGTGTGTGGGCGGGATTGATCGCGCGGGCGAGGCCGTCGTGAGCCATTTCGGCGATCTTTGTCATTTGAGTTTTGTCGAAGCGGGCATTGGTGGCGACGGCTCCGATTGTTGTGTTTTCACCGGAGCGGCCTGCACGATAAGCATCGATGATGTTCAGGAAACTCTTTCCGTCCGTAGCGCGGGCGCCCGCAATGATCTTGCCGGTTTTGGAGTCGATCACGTTGCCGGCGCAGTTGACCGCGACAATGGCGCCAACGATCAATCCATTCGGCAGGCGGATGCTCGACGTGCCGATACCGCCTTTCATCGGTTTGCCTCCGCCGAGTTTACCGATAGTGGCTCCAGCTCCGGCGCCCACACTGCCTTCGTCGACCGGTCCACTTTTTGCGGCCGTGCACGCTTTGTATCCTGCGTCCGCGTTCGGACGAATCTTCGCGTCGCCGGCACCGAGATCGTAAAGAATGGCGGCGGGCACAATCGGAACCTTGCCGGCGGCGGTTTGAAATCCGAAGTTGTGTTCTTCGAGGTATCGCATCACGCCGCTTGCAGTGTCCAGGCCGAACGCGCTTCCTCCGGAGAGCACAACCGCGTTTATTTTGTCGACTGTATTGATGGGTTTCAGCAAATCCGTTTCACGGGTGCCGGGCGCAGAGCCGCGAACATCGACACCCGCAACGGCGCCGCGCTCATAAAGGATGACCGTACAACCGGTGGGACGCCGGGAGTCGGTGAAATGTCCGACCTTGATCCCGTCAATGTCTGTAATCCGGCCTTCTTTCGACTGCATGTACGGTGTGCGGCCGCCCGCCGGCTCATAGAGCGCTCCGGCAGTAAGTGCGGCAACGAATTCTCGGCGGTTCATCATTTCTGCGGCACCATCATTATCACGAATGCCGCGCAATTCCTATCGCCGGCGACTGCTCAACGGCAGTTTGAAAACTCACTTCCCGGCTGTAAAGAAAATGATGTGCTGCCACGGAAGGAATTCGAGCGATCGTTGAAATTTGAATCCCAGCGGTTCCAGTTCCGATCGTGTGTCCTGTACCGACATTTTGTGAAGCGGCTGAATCGGAACCGTTGGATCTTCCTTTCTGAATTCCACCAGGACCACGCGTCCGTCGGGCTTCAGCGCATCGCGAATATGACGCATCATTGAAACGGGATCGGAGAATTCGTGATAGACGTCGACCATCAAGACCAGGTCGACACTGTTTTTCGGAAGCTTCGGATCCGCCGTAGTTCCCAGAACGGCTTCCACGTTTCGCAATTTGCGCTGTTCGATGTTCTGCTTCAGCAATTGAAGCATGCCTTCCTGAATGTCTTCGGCGATGACCTTTCCCTGCGGACCGACGATCTCCGATAACCGCCATGCGTGATATCCCACTCCTGCCCCGACATCCGCAACGACCGATCCTTTCTTGATGTCGAGCGAATAGAGCATGCGATCGGGATCTTCTTCCTGGATGCGTGTGGACCGTGTGAGCCAATCGGCGCCTTCCACAGACATGACCGGCGCGGGTTGTCGCCGCGTCTGGGCGCCGAGGGCGGTTACGAGAAGGAAGAGGAAAACCAGGGCCACCGCCCTCCGGGGGAGAGTAGGCGCGAAGTTCCATGTGAGGTTTTGGAATTGCGCCCTCACCCGGGCCCCGTGTTCTTGATCCAGATTCCGCACGAGGGCCAATGTTAAACTGAAACCGCGGTGAAAGCACTCCTTCACGAGAATGTGGCGCTGGCGCCTCTCACAACGTTCGGGATTGGAGGCGCCGCGCGATATTTTATCGAGGCGCGTACCGAAGAAGCGGCCGCCGATGCCATTCAATTCGCCAAAGACAAAAAACTTCCTCTCTTCATTCTTGGCGGCGGTTCGAATCTGCTTGTTGCCGATGCGGGTTTCTCCGGCCTTGTCGTCAAAATCGGCATCAAAGGAATCGATTTTCAGAACGGAGGGGCCAAAACCTTTGTGCGGTCCGGAGCGGGCGAGGAGTGGGATCGCATTGTGGCGTTGTGCGTCGAACGGAAACTGGGCGGCGTCGAGTGTCTGAGCGGAATTCCGGGTTCGGCCGGAGGCACGCCAGTGCAGAACGTCGGCGCTTATGGGCAGGAGGTTTCCGAAGTTCTCACGAGTGTGCGCGTGTACGATCGTCAAAACGATCGCGTGATGGAATTGTCCCGCGAAGATTGCGGATTTGCATATCGAACGAGCCGCTTCAATACGATCGATAAAGACCGCTTCGTCATTATGCAGGTCACCTATGCCCTTGCCAATGACGGCGCCGCATCGATCCGATATCCGGATGTCCAGCGCGAATTCGACGGAAAGAACAGCGCTCCTTCACTTGATGACGTTCGCACAGCAGTGCGCCGCATTCGCGCGCGAAAGGCAATGCTTCTTGTCGAGGGAGATCCCGATTGCCTGAGCGCCGGTTCGTTCTTCAAGAATCCTGTTCTCACCGAGTCCCAGTTCGCTTCCCTCGAGGCCATCGCCGGGCCGGCCTTGCCGCGATACCCGGCGGGTCCAGGCAAAGTGAAAACAGCCGCCGCCTGGCTGATCGAGCGCGCGGGATTCTCAAAGGGATATACCCTTGGACCGGCGGGCCTTTCTTCAAAACACACGCTTGCGATCATCAATAAAGGCGGCGCGAAAGCCGAAGACATCCTCCGCCTGGCGAAGGCGATCGAAAGCCGGGTCCGCGATCAATTCGGCATTACGCTGGTTCCGGAGCCTGTGTTCCTGGGTTTTGCTACAATCGAAGGTTGATTTGGCAGTGAAAGAGGAGACAGGGACGAATGGCACTTTGGAATAAAGACGAAAAGAGCGCGGGAGTCAGCGACGAGCAGGTATTGTCGGTTCTGAAAAGAGTTCAGGATCCTGATCTGCGCAAGGACATCGTGTCCCTGGGTTTTATCAGGAACCTGAAGATCGACGGTGGAAAAGTATCCTTCGATCTGAATCTCACAACGCCGGCTTGTCCCGTGAAAGATCAAATGCGCGACGAAGCCATCGGGCTGGTGAAAGCGTTGCCTGGAGTTCAGGGCGTCGAAGTGAAGATGACGAGTGAAGTCCGGCAGATGCCGCAACTCGATAAGACCGCGCTGGCGAGTGTTCGCAATATCGTGGCCGTCGGCAGCGGAAAGGGCGGTGTCGGAAAATCCACGATAGCGGTGAATATCGCGGCCGCTCTCGCGGCGGCAGGCGCGCGAGTCGGATTGCTCGATGGAGATATTTATGGTCCGACAACGCCGATCATGCTGGGACTCGATACGCCTCCGAAATCGATCAACAACCGGATGATTCCCCAGGAATCCGCCGGATTGAAATTCATTTCGATGGGCCTGCTCGTCAAGTCGGAGCAACCACTCATCTGGCGCGGTCCGATGGCGCACAAGGCGCTTCAGCAGTGCCTGTTCGATGTCGATTGGGGCGAACTCGATTATTTAATAGTCGACCTTCCTCCAGGCACCGGCGATGTGCACCTCACGCTGGCACAGGCGGTCCCGTTGACGGGTTCGGTTATCGTTTCGACGCCGCAGGACGTCGGGCTTCGAATTTCGATGAAGACGCTGCGAATGTTCCAGCAGACTCGAGTTCCGATTCTGGGAATCGTCGAGAATATGAGTTACTACATCTGCCCGCACTGCAATTCAAAAGACGACATCTTTGGACACGGCGGCGGCAGCCGCGCCGCCGAACAACTGGGCATTCCATTTCTTGGTGAAGTGCCGCTGGATCTCGCGATTCGAACGCAATCGGATATCGGCCGGCCCATCGTCATTGACCAGCCGGACGCGCCGAGCGCCCGAACGCTTCGCGGGATTGCCGAGAAAGTCGCGGCTCAGGTCAGCATCCGGAATTACGAAGCGCCGCAGCTCGAGATTGAATAATGTTGTCAGGTCCAACGCCGGCTACCACTCCGACAAAAATCAAAAAGGTCAGCCCGGGTGAACTCATGATTCTCTGGGCCGACGGGCAGGAGAGTCATTACATTGCTCCGGTGTTGCGCGGCATGTGTCCGTGCGCTTCGTGCAAAGACGAAATGACGGGTGTGCGAATGATTCTGCCGATTCATATTCCAGATGATCTGGAATTCAGGAAGATCAGCCTCGTCGGACAATATGCCCTTCAGTTCGACTGGAGTGATGGGCATCACACCGGTATCTACAGCTTCGAATATCTTCGCGAATTAGCCGGCGGCGGGCTCAACGATAGCAGCCATCGAACCTAGCGAACGTGGCAGGCGCCAGTCCGGTCCGTAAGCGTGAATCATGTCTCGCTTGTGTTCGGCCTTTTCGAGTTCGCACGTCATCAGAATAGTAGTGCCTTTGGTATCTACTTCGACTGCGTGAGAAAACGCTTTCGACTCGGAGAATCCGAAAATCTTTTCCAGCATTTCGACGACGTAATCGTACGTGTGATCTTCATCGTTAAGCAGAATGACGTGGTAGAGCGGCTGAAGTTGATTGGAAGTTTCGTCCTCGACTTCCGGGAACGCCGAGCTGGCTTTCGAGCTCATGGAAGAAGAGTAACGCGGGTATAAAACCCGCGACTACATAATTAGCCGAGCCGCGGGGCTGCGGTATGCAGTCGCGGGTTTTATACCCGCGTTCGCTGGCAGCGCGGATTTTCTTCGTTTGTGGTTTACGTCACCTGCTGCATTTGCTAAATTCCTGAGTTGTTTTGGGTTCGTGTCCTACCTCAGGAGGAACTAAACGATGGCCGATAGCAACGGGCCGGGTCGAGTCACGCTGAGCGGGGTTGTACTGGCAGCTCTTATTCTTATTTTGATCGTGGCTTCTCTTTATCTCTTCATTGCGCAGCCGTATTGGTTTCCCCCATTGGCATCCGAACATGGTGGCCGGATCGACAGTCTCTTCATGGCTGTACTTGTCGTGTCGGGTATCGCCTTTGTGCTGGTGCAGGGAGCGCTGGGATTTTTCGTCGCGCGATATGGCGAAAACAGCGGTGAGCATGCCGCCTATTGGCACGACAATCCCAAGGTTGAAGCGATTCTATTGATCGTTACCGCGGTCATCCTGACAGTGTTGGTTTTCATGGGCCAGCGCGTTTGGGCTTCGATTTACTTTGCGGACGCTCCGCAGGATGCAACGATCATTCAAGTCACAGGCGAACAATTCTCCTGGAATTTTCATTACGCCGGCTTCGATGGGCAATTTGGCCGGACCGATACGAAGCTCATCACGCAGACAAACACCGTGGGGATCGATCGCGCGGATCCTTCCGCAAAAGACGACATCCTGTCCATATCGGATATGCACGTACCCGTCGGCAAGCCTGTACGGCTGCGTCTTCGTTCAAAAGATGTTATTCACAGTTTTTTTCTTCCCAATTTCCGGATGAAGCAGGACGCTGTGCCCGGAATGGCCATCGAAGTCTGGTTCACGCCGACCAAGACCGGCACATATGAGATTGCCTGCGCGGAATTGTGCGGCCTTGGACATTACCGCATGAAAGCGGCGTTGACGGTGGATGAGTCGCAAGAGAAATTCAATCAATGGCTCCAGCAAAAAGCTGCTGAACAGTAAGAGGAGACGGAATCATGCACGAGTCCCACACAGCCGAACACGCTCATCCGCAACTGGGCTTTTGGCGCAAGTATGTCTTCAGCACAGACCATAAGGTTATCGGTCTTCAGTACTTGATTACCGCGATGGCGATGGCGGTCGTCGGCGGATTCCTTTCGATGCTGATGCGTTATCAGCTTGGCTGGCCGCACGCGATGTCGCCAATAATGGCGAAGATTTTCCCGGTCGCTTTTGCAGGCGGAGTCATGGAACCGGGCTTTTATATTTCGCTCGTGACTATGCATGGGACCATCATGGTTTTCTTTCTCTTTACTGCCGTTCTCACCGGGGGTTTCGGAAACTTCCTTATCCCGCTTCAGATCGGAGCGCGCGATATGGCATTTCCATTTCTGAATGCCCTGTCTTACTGGGTTTTTCTTTTGTCGTGCATCGTTATATTTTCCGCTTTGTTTGTGACTACGGGGGCGCCCATGGGAGGCTGGACCGGATATGCTCCGCTCAGCGCCATTCCCGCCGCTGCGCCGGGCCAGGCGACGGGCATGACATTGTGGATCACCGCCATCGCTCTCTTCAGCGTATCGGGCTTGATGGGTGGTCTGAACTACATCACGACGATTCTCACCATGCGGACCCGCGGTCTTTCGATGATGAGGCTTCCGCTGACGCAGTGGTCGCTACTCATTACGGCGGTTCTCGGCCTTCTGGCTTTCCCGGTGCTGCTGGCGGCCGGCATTTTGCTGATGTTCGACAGAATGGGCGGAACGAGTTTCTTCGTGCCGGCCGGCGTGATCATGAATGGAGTTGCTGTCGATCACTCGGGTGGACATCCGTTGCTATGGCAACACCTGTTCTGGTTCTTCGGCCATCCCGAGGTTTACATCGTGATCCTTCCGGCAATGGGCATGGCATCCGATATTCTGTCCACGTTCTGCCGCAAGCCCATCTTCAGTTACCGCATGATGGTGTATTCGATGGCGGCTATTTCGATTTTGAGCTTTATCGTCTGGGGACATCACATGTTTGTGAGCGGAATGAATCCGTTCCTCGGTTCGGTGTTCACGCTCACGACTCTTCTCATCGCGGTGCCATCAGCCGTCAAAACCTTCAATTGGCTGGGAACGGTCTGGGGGGCCCGAATTCGATTCACCGCCGCGGGATTATTCGCCATAGGATTTGTTTCGATGTTTGTGAGCGGCGGATTGAGCGGAATATTTCTTGGAACATCTGCAGCCGATATTCAACTTCAGGATACGTATTTCGTCGTCGCGCATTTTCATCTGGTGATGGCCGTCGCTCCGCTCTTTGCTGCATTCGGCGGACTGTATTTCTGGTTTCCGAAGATGTTCGGGCGCTTCATGAATGACACGCTTGGAAAGCTTCACTTCTGGTTTACATTCATTGGGGCCTATTGCGTTTTCTTTCCGATGCATATTCTCGGCGTCGGCGGCCAGATGCGGCGCATTTACGATCCGTTGTCGTACACGTTCCTTCAGAAACAGCAGCCTGTAAACGAGTTCATCAGCATTTCAGCGTTCGTCCTTGGCGGCGCGCAGTTGATTTTCCTGGCGAATTTCTTCGTGAGTATCTTTGCCGGGCGACGCGCGACGGAATCGAATCCCTGGCATGCCAACACACTCGAATGGACCCTTCCCAATCCTCCGGGTCATGGTAATTTCGGTGAAGAGCTGCCGACAGTGTATCGATGGCCGTTTGATTACAGCGTTCCCGGTGAAAAAGAAGATTTCGTGCCGCAGAATGTGGCAGCGGCAGTGGGCACCCAACACTAACAATGCCGGTTATTACTGAAGAAAAAGCCAAGATCGTTATTCCGCCACCCGTATGGCCCGGTTCGGGCGATGGCGATGGTGGTTCAGGAGACAACGGAGATTCCGGCTCGACGTTCCCCATTTCGAAGGAACAAATCGGAGTCTGGATTCTGCTGACGGCTGTCCTGATGCTGTTCGCAGGTCTGTCGAGCGCGTACATCGTACTGCGCGGCGTGCCGACGTGGCAGGGAATCGAACTGCCTTCGCTTCTGTGGCCCAACACGGCCGTATTGCTTCTCAGCAGTTTTGCAATCGAGTTTTCGCGGCGCGCCCTTCGCCGGAGTGATCTGCTCAGTATGCAGCGATGGCTCTCTGTCACAGGCGTACTGGGATTGGTATTCCTGACCGGTCAGGTGGCGGCATGGCGGCAATTGGTCATTGCCGGGGTCTATATTCCGTCGACTTTGCAGAGCGGTTTCTTTTACATCCTGACAGGACTTCACGGTCTTCATTTGCTGGGTGGAATCATTGCGCTGGCGTACGTTTTGTCCAAAGCGCTAAAGAATCGCTTGAGCGCTGCGAATCAGCAGCCTCTGAAACTTTGCGCGTTGTACTGGCATGTGATGGACGCGCTTTGGATTTATTTATTTCTGTTGCTGTTGCTGTCCTAACATCTGGAGAATCTCAAATGGAATCAAGCGTAGCTGAACAACAACGGATACTTGCTTCGGACTGGGGCGGTGGAAAATCCCCATTCGGCACGAGCTGGAGCAAGTTCATGATGTGGATTTTCATCATCTCCGACGCGCTGACGTTCGCCGGATTCCTGATCGCGTACGGCTTTATGCGCAGCCTCAGTCCGGAATGGCCGAAACAAACCGAAGTGTTCAACATGGTCCTGATCACGTTCATGACCTTCGTTCTGATTTCATCGAGCGCTGTTATGGCCATGGCTGTGGGTGCCGCCCGCGCTGCCAAGCCCAAGCTGGCCTTCCGCTTCCTCGTGCTGACCATTCTCGGTGGTTTTATATTTCTGGGTTGCCAGGCTCTCGAATGGAGTCACCTGATCGGAGAGGGTGCTACTTTGACGCACAATCCATGGGGCGTGGCGCAGTTCGCAGCGAGCTTTTTTGTGATTACGGGATTTCACGGGTTTCACGTTTTCAGCGGCGTTACAATCCTGGCGATTGTCGCCATTCGCGCCGCAATGGGTAAATACTCTGCGGATGGCATCGAGAATGCCGGTCTCTACTGGCACTTTGTAGATGTGGTCTGGGTGTTTGTGTTTGCGTTTTTCTATCTCTTATAGACGGAGACTCCATTGACTGAACAACACGAAAACTCCATTCACTACAAAACCTATCTTTGGACCTGGTTTTGGTTGCTCGTTCTCTCTCTTCTCGCGCTGGGCATTGGTTACGCTCCACTCAACGAGAAGTTGAAAGCGCTTTTGCTTGTGGGGACGACCCTATTCAAGATTCTGGTGATCGCTGCCATCTTCATGCATTTGCGTTATGAGCGCCTCAACCTGATCCTGTTGACATTCGCTCCGCTGGTGCTTGCGGTCATTCTGTTTTCGTTCACTTTTCCGGAAACGCTGGGCAACGCCACTCACGTTCTTCACGTTCGCTGATATGCGAAAACTATTTCAGGCGTGTTCGATTCTTGCGCTGTGCGCCGCTCTTGATACCTCATTGTGGGCGCAAGGCTGCTCCATGTGCCGCACGGCGCTGGAATCTTCCGCTGAAGGCAGAGTCATAGCGAGCAGCTTCGCGAACGGCATTTTGATGATGCTGATCCTTCCTTACCTCCTGTTTGGCACCTTTGGGTTCTTCATCTACCGCGCCTATCGAAAAAAATCCAAAGGGCAAGCTGCGGGATCGCTCCCGGTTAAAAGATCGGAGCGTCCCGATTTCCATTTTCCACTGTTGGATGGCAAGCAAACGGATTTGCGATAAGTTCTAATTGGAAATCCGAAAAGACTCTTTTCCACCCGGGCCCATATAATGGCCGAATGGATGAGCTTGTACAGCTCGGTTCGTTCGGATCGAAACCCGCCGCGCCGGTCTTTGAGATCGATCCTGTTTGCCACATGAAGGTCATGCCGGAGACTGCGGCCGGAAAGTATGAATATCGCGGGAAGACTTACTACTTCTGCAACCCGCGATGCCTGGATCGATTTCGCAGCGCCCCCGAGCAGTTTCTCAATCCTCGCAAAGAAACAAAGACACCAGCACCGGCGAAACCCGTGGGTGTCTACGTGTGTCCGATGGATCCGGAAGTTCGGCAAGCGGATCCTGGAATATGTCCAAAGTGCGGCATGGCACTCGAGCCGGAAATGGCCGGCATGGAGGATGCAGAGAATCCTGAACTGAGAGACATGACGAGGAGGTTCTGGATCGCTGCCGCAATGAGCGCGCCGGTTTTCATTCTCGGCATGATGGAAACGCTGCCGTCTGCGCAATTCATTCTCGCTACTCCCGTTGTCGTCTGGGCGGGCTGGCCCTTGTTGCAACGAGCTGCGGCATCGATTGTAAATCGCAGCCCCAACATGTTCACGTTGATCGGAATCGGCACCAGTACGGCTTACATCTACAGTGTCGCCGCTCTGTTTGCGTCGATGGATCTGCCGGTTTATTTCGAAGCCGCAGCGGTGATCACGACGCTCGTGCTGCTTGGACAGGTGCTGGAACTACGAGCGCGCAGCAGGACCGGCGCTGCAATCAAGGCTTTGCTTGGACTCTCGCCGAAGACGGCGCGCCGGGTTTCCTCGGATCTCACGGAAAGCGACATACCCCTCGAGAATGTTCATGCGGGCGACAAGCTTCGGGTCCGTCCCGGAGAGAAGGTGCCGGCAGATGGAACTGTTCTTGAGGGCGGGAGCTTCGTTGATGAATCGATGATCTCGGGTGAACCGATTCCGGTGGAAGTCAAGGCCGGGAGCCGCGTCACCGGTGGAACGATCAACGGCTCCGGAAGTTTTGTGATGCGCGCCGACCGTATCGGAAGCGAATCGTTGCTGTCGCAAATCGTGGCAATGGTCAGTCAGGCGCAACGCAGCCGCGCGCCGATTCAGCGATTGGCGGATGTTGTATCGGGCTACTTTGTCCCAGGGGTTGTCATTGCAGCGGCGCTCACGTTTGGAGTCTGGATGATCATCGGCCCGGAGCCGAGATTTGGGCATGCGCTCCTGAATGCCGTAGCCGTTCTCATCATTGCGTGCCCGTGTGCTCTGGGTCTCGCGACGCCGATGTCGATCATGGTGGGGGTCGGCCGGGGAGCAACATCGGGCGTTTTGATCAGGAACGCGGAAGCACTTGAAGTCCTCGAGAAGGTGGATACGTTCGTTGTCGATAAAACGGGCACACTCACAAAAGGAAGACCCGAACTGGTTCGCGTGATTGCCCTGACAGGCTGGAACGAAGAAGAGATTGTGCGCATTGCCGCGAGCATCGAGCGATCCAGCGAACATCCTCTCGCAAGCGCGATCGTGAGCGGAGCTGCTGAAAGGAAGCTCTCCCTTGCACCAGTCCGCGAATTTCAGTCGATCGCCGGGAAGGGGGTGGCCGGCCGGGTCGATGAACGTCAAGTCGCTCTGGGAAACGTGAGTCTTCTGCAAACGCTGTCCATTGAACCTGGCCCGTTGAACGATGAAGCGGAGCGCCTGAGGAACGATGGACAAACTGTGATGTTCGTATCCGTGGAAGGGACCGTCGTGGGCCTTATAGGCGTGACCGATCCGATCAAGGAATCCACGATCGATACTCTTCAGATACTCCGCCGGAATGGGATTCGCGTCGTGATGCTGACGGGAGACAACTGGACTACAGCCAGGGTCGTGGCCGGCAAACTTGGAATCGATGAAGTCCGGGCCGAAGTTCTCCCTCAGGACAAGGCCAATATCGTAAAACAGCTTCAGCAGGAAGGACGCATTGTCGCGATGGCAGGTGATGGAGTCAATGATGCACCCGCGCTCGCGCAGGCGAACATCGGCATTGCCATGGGGACTGGAACGGATGTCGCCGTTCAGGCCGCCGGGGTTACGCTGGTGAAGGGTGACCTGCGAGCTGTTTTGCGAGCCCGCGTTCTCAGCCAGGCGACGATGAAGAACATTCGCCAGAATCTGTTTCTGGCATTTGTGTACAACATGCTGGGCATACCCATCGCAGCAGGAGTTCTGTATCCTTTCTCAGGTTTGTTGCTCAGCCCGATGATAGCGAGCGCCGCCATGACTTTCAGTTCCGTTTCAGTCATCACGAATGCATTGAGGCTGCGTCATATTCGATTGTAGAATTTGCGGACGAATTTCAATTCTTCAAGGAGCGTTATGAAAAAATCGGTTCTTGTATTCATATTGATCATCGCGGCATTCGCGGGCGCCGGACTGGCGCAGGCGCCGGAAGGACGTGGACAGGGCCGGGGCGGCGGCCGCGGTGGAAGGGGCGCTCCGCCGTTGACGGGGCCGGTCGCCGACATGGTCAACATGATTATTACAGCGATCAATAACCAGGACGCGGCATATCTGCAGAAGGTCGTCGCGGCGGATGCGATATGGGCGGATGAAGATGGTCATATGCTGCCGGCGGCGATCTGGGTGGGCCGGCTCATGCAGTCGAAACCGGCCAAGAAACTCACAATTACCAGTCTTACAGGACAAGCCTGGGACACCGGCGCCTGGGCCGGATTCAATTACGTCCTCGATGAAACAACTGCAGCCGGCGCTGCCAATCAAATGAAGGGCACCAACACTATGGTGTTCAAGAAGGTGGGCAATGATTGGCAGGTCGCTCTCGTTCATGCGGCCGTCAACGGACCGGCTATCGCCGCGCATTGATGAAACACACTTGACGAAGACGGGAGTAGCTGTAACCGGCGGAGCGGTCGTTCTCGCGGGCGTAGTACTCGCCGGTGGACTGATTGTCCGCCGTGGATTCAGCGCTCGCGACGAACCCAGCCGCGTTGAAGCTTTTGTCGCGCGGCGTGTGCGGCGCCTGGCCGTTCCCACGGCGGCAGCGGAAGCGCAGAATCCCTTTTCAGCAACTCCCGAAGTCCTGGCGGAAGCGATGGCTCATTTTGCCGATCACTGCGCGTTCTGTCATGCAAACGACGGAGGCGGCCAGACGGCGATCGGGCAGGGACTTTATCCCAAACCTCCCGATATGCGGCAGGGCGACACCCAGAATCTGACGGATGGCGAGATTTTCTACATCATTCATAATGGAGTGCGTCTAACTGGAATGCCGGCATTCGGCAAACCCGGTGATGACGATCCGGATAGCTGGAAGCTCGTGGTTTTCATTCGACATCTGCCGAAGATGATTCCGGCCGAAGTGGAGCAGATGAAAGCAATGAACCCGAAAACTCCTCAGGAGTTCAAAGAAGAAGAAGAAGAACGAAAGTTTCTCAGTGGTGAAGATCCACATTAAGGAGCAAAAACAATGTTTCGAACAATGATGGCCGCGCTGGTTGTGATCGGCCTTGTTGCCCTGGGCGCACTCGCGCACGAAGGCATGACTCACGTCATGGGCACGGTCAGTGCTATCGATGGACAGCATGTCACCGTAAAAACAACCGACGGCAAATCCGTGGTAGTGATGGTGGCCAAAGAAACGAAGTATTCACGTGATAAAGGCGTTGCAGCCGCAGCAGACCTGAAGCCCGGCGTCCGCGTGATGTTTGAAGCGGAAATGGACAAGAAGATGAACATGCTCGTCGCCAAAGAAGCCAAGCTGGGAGTAGCGGAAGCGTCATCCGATAAGGCCGCAGCCGCTAAAAAGCCGGCTCAAAAATAAGCGGATCCATTTCGCTGAAGAAATCGGCGTGCAGCCGTTGAATCGTGGCATTCGCGTCTTTCTCATCCACGATAAAACTGAAGTTGATGTTGGATGCGCCGTGCGAAACCATCAGGATATTGATATCCGGAAGACTGCCGAATGCGCGGCGCGCCACGCCCGGAGTGTATTTGAGGTTGTTTCCCACGAGACAAATCAGCGCTGCTTTTGAAGTAACCTGAACATCTCCCAGTTGGCGCAGTTCTTCCAGTACGGCTTCAAGAGAGCCCGCATTGTCGAGCGTGAGTGAGACGGAAACCTCCGACGTCGCAACCATGTCGACGGAGGTCTGGTGCCGGTCGAAGATCTCGAACAGCGCCCGCAGAAACCCATGAGCCATTAACATGCGCGAGGATGAGACCGTCACGACGGTGATGCCCCTCTTGCATGCAATCGACTTGATCAGATTCGAGCATCGCCGCGCTTCCTTGGTAATCCGCGTTCCCGTACCTGCCGGTTTTTTCGAATTCAGAATGTAAACCGGAATATTTTTTTCAACAGCAGGCAGGACGGTCATGGGGTGGAGGACCTTCGCGCCAAAGTAAGCGAGCTCGGACGCCTCGTCGAATGAAATTTCTTTTACTTTAAAGGCGCCCGGCACAATGCGGGGATCTGCCGTCATCATTCCATCGACGTCCGTCCAGATCTGGATTTCATCCGCGTTCAGCGCCGCACCGGCAATCGCCGCAGAATAATCGGAGCCGCCGCGTCCCAGGGTCGTTGTGATGCCGGACGCCGTCGAACCAATGTAGCCGCCCATCACCACCGCTCGTCCTGCATTCAAATAGGGCCGCGCTGAATCTTCGAGGCGGGCCGCGGTCGATTCCATAATCGGCGAGGCTTTTCCGAAACGATCGTCCGTAATCACGCACTGACGCGCATCGATATGAGCAGCATCTAAACGCTGCGCGAAGATAAGCGACGACATCGTTTCACCGAACGCGGCGATCAGATCCTGGGTTCGCGCGGAAAATTCGCCGATCGAACTCAGCGCTTTCAACAGTTCGCGTAGTCTCACGAAATGCTCGGCCGTTGAAGGAAGGAGTTCGACATGCCGCTGCTCGAGGCGGCGCGAAATGTCCAGGGCCTTATCGGTTTCTCCTCGAGCGGCGTAGCTGCCGGCTTCGAGAAGACCGTTGGTTGCTCCCGACAAAGCGGAAACCACGACGAGGGGTTGTTGGGAGAGCCTCTCCTTGACGATCCGGCAGGACCGGTCGATCGCGGAAGCATCCTCAACAGAGGTGCCGCCGAACTTCATCACAATCATTGCCGGAGAATAGCACACTGGAAATTCTGCGGCGGGGAACCAACGCATTTGAGAGTGGAGAGCCCAATATTTAAGATCTCAGATTCTGGGATCTCCCCTATTAGGTGATTTGGTTCCCTGCCGCAGAATTTTAGAACTGAATTCGGACTGCCGTCTGAAGAACGCGGCCATCGCGTGATGCGCTGACCGTTCCGAATCCGTTGGGATTAACCAGATTCCCGCTCGCATCGAAGGGCAAATTGGTCGGGACCGGATTCGACAGACTCGCGAAATTGAGAGTGCTGTTGATCGCGCTGAACTGCGGATGATTGAATGCATTGAACGCGTCCACTCGCAACTGCATGTGCACTCTTTCCAGAATGGAGAAACTCTTCTGCAGCGAGATATCCCAGTTGTTGATTCCGGGATTCCTCACATACCGAATGCCCGATTCCAATCCGAGGCTACCCTGCTTTGGTGCGGCGAATGCCGCAGGGTTAAGCTTGTGATACGGATCGCCATTGCCGCTCGTGGGATCACCAATCAACGCAATCCGCGCAGGTTCGGTGAAAGAACCGGTTAACTGAGCATTCCCCGCGCCGCTGATCGAGAAGCCCGGCGTGATGGGATCACCGCTCACAAATCGGGTTCCACCGGAAATCTGCCATCCATCGGCAATTGCATGGAGCCGCTCAGAAAACTTGAAAACGCTGGGCAGCGTGTAGACATAGTTGAACGCAAAGTTGTGAAGGCGGTCGAAGGATGTCAGACCGTAATTCGCCAGTCTGTTGTTTTGATCGATTCGCGCAGAATCCGTATCCGAACTCGCGGTACCGAGTGCCTTGCTCCACGTGTATGCCACACCGAAAAAGATCGATGATGTCACGCGGCGTTGCAAGGTAACCTGCAGCGAGTTGTAGTTGGATGTGGCCTGTCCTTCGTACAGATTGATCGTTCCGAATCCTCGATACGGCCGCAGAAAATCCTGTGGAAGTGAGTTCGAGCCGAGGACGGAATTCGGTGACAACGTCGAGTCCTGGTTTTGCGGCAGGTACGCGGCGCCGTACGGAACAGGATTCAGGTTTCTGTTGTTTTGCAGGTGGCGGGACTGCGAACCGACGTAGGCTGTATCCAAAACCATCTTGAAGGGAAGCTTGCTTTGGATTCCAAAGGTGTAGTTATAGACCGTTGGAATTTTTCCGTTGGGATCCAGGCCGTACAGCGTTGGCGGAGCCAGAAGCGCAGCCGCGGGGTTGATGTCTTTAACGAAACCGTAATTCAAAGTCGGCGATATGGATTCGGGCGGATTGCGCACGAGATCAAAAATACGATTACCCTGGTATCGATCATAGAAAATCCCTGCTCCTGTGCGAACGACGAGGGCCTGTTTTCCGGTAATGTCCCATGCGATTCCCACTCTGGGTCCGAGTACGGGTTTGGGATTCGCCATCAGATAGCGATCGTTTTTGCCGAGCAGAATGCCATTCGTGATACTGCCCGTGTTCGGCACGATTTTTCCAATGTGAGCTGCAGGTAGTGCGGTACCGGTTACGGAGTCAAAGGCGATGCGGGTTCCGCTGGCGTCTTTGGCAGGGAAGAAAAGGCGAGATGCCTGCGCGGAATCGAATAGAGATGCCTGAAACGCCGAAGCCTGAAGCGAAGCATCGTACTGAGGTTGATACCATGAAAGGCGGAGGCCGTAGTCGAACGTCAACCTGCTGTTGACTTTCCACGTGTCCTGCACAAAGCCTTCGATGTTCCAGTAGCGGTATTGCCCGTTGATATAGGAATTCGCCTGATTGAACGTGTTGTATACGCCCACAGCCGCATTGGCGATTCCGTAGCCGGTATCGTAGGGGTTGCTTGCGCTATCACCAAAATCGTAATTGCCGTTGTTGTTGGCAAAGGACGTCTGATCTTTCCGGCTTCGCTGCATGAATAGTCCCGTCTTGATCAAGTGACGTCCCCAGATCTTGCTGAAGTTATCGGTAATATCAATGGTTGTGTTGTAGTTCACGAATGGCGCGTTGCCCGTGCCGAACCCCGGTGAATTGGCGATGCGAGTTCCTGCATAAGTGAAGTTGGGGACGTAATCCTTCTGAACGGCGTTGGGATAAAGGAGCGAAAGCGCCGCGCCGCTCTTTGTACGGGTCAGCGCATCCGTAGTTGCATCGATGTCGATCGAATTATTCGTGATACCGACGTTGAATTCGTTCGTCGTCGTCGGATTGATGGTAAATGAATTTCCGACGGCCCATCCATGTCCCGGATTCTTGTACTGGATCGGAGTGATTGGGACCGTGGCTCCCAGGACGAAACTGCCGTAATAGGATTCGTACGTATTGGAGTTGTACAGCCAGTGCCCGAAGAAGCGAGACCTGGAGCTCATGTTGTAATCCAGGCGGACGAGATCTTCGCGTCGGGGATAGGAATCCGAAATCTGCGATTGATAATTGAAGCCGATGTTGCCCGTTGCGTTGGGCAACGGCAACATTTTCAAAAGCGCCACACCGGGCTGATATAGCCGGTTTGCCGGAATTCGGCCCAGAACTCCGCCATCATTGAAACAACCGGCTGTGTTCGATGAACTACATGGCTGAGTCGACAGAGGGTCTTTGATGTACGGGAATGCCCTGCCGCTGCTGTCCACGCTCTGTGAAAAATCACCGTTTCGTTCCAAAGCCGTCGGAACCGTGCGGCGCCGTACGGTTTGCGGACGAAGCTGGCGCTGATATTCCTGGCTGAAGAAGAAAAACAACTTGTCTTTCTTGATGGGTCCCCCGATGGTGTAGCCCGGATCGTTGAACCGTTGCAGCGCACGCGGCAAACCCTGACGATTGTTCAACCATGTATTGGCGTTCAGGCTGTCATGACGATGAAACCAGTAGCCGCTGCCATGAAATTCCGAAGTGCCGCTCTTGGTCACAACGGTGATCTGAGTTCCCGCGGACCGTCCATATTCCGCCTGATAAATGCCTGTCAGAACTTTGAATTCCTGCACGGAATCAAGGCTCACGGTTACGTTCACGGAGCCGCCACTGCCCGTATCCACATTGCTGATTCCGTTGATCGTGTATTGATTCTGGTTTGCGCGCGCACCATTGGCTGAAATCCCGCCCAATCCTCCAGGACCGCCAGTCCTGAAATCTCCAGTGGCCACAACACCCGGAACCAGACCGATCAATGCAAGCGGACTCCGGCCATTGACCGCGATGTTTTCCATCTGTTTGGATACAAGCGTATCCGACCGTTCCGCGCTTTCGGTTTTTAACATGACCGCTTCCGCCGTGACTTCAACCGAATCGGAAATCTGTCCGACTTCAATGGTCATGGTTCCGAGCGCGAGCCTGTCATTGGCGCTGAACGCGACATTTTTCCGTTCGAACCGTTTGAATCCCGGAATCTCAACGGTGATGCTGTATGTTCCTGGAGGAACCTGCGCAAAGACAAAGCGTCCTGTTTCATCAGACGTAGTGGTCAGAACAAATTTTTTGGCTTCATCGATGGCGCTAACCGTCGCGCCCGGCACAACGGCGCCGGCGGAGTCGGAGACCGAACCGAACATGGAACCACTCGTCGTCTGGCCGTAGGACACGACGCCGAAGGCGCAAATAATTACAAAGATGCTGCAGATTCTGGTGACCTTTTTCATTTCAAAAACCCTCCACTTCAATGCAAACATGCGGCGGCAAGGCAGCCTGCCGGCCGTAAACAATGTAATCGTTTTCATCAAAGGTGTAATCGGTTGCAGATGCTAACAACAACGATTTTGCAGCGCAAGGAGAAACGAGGCAAAAACCGGCTGCCCTTTTACCTGTTATGATGGCTCGCCCATGAGATCGTCATCGGTCCCCAACATATACCAGGTTGCAAAACGGGCCGGCGTTTCGACGGCAACGGTTTCTCGTGTTTTGAGCAGGCCCGACATTGTGGCGCCGAAAACGCGGCGCAAGGTGCTTCAGGCGGTTCAAGCCATGGGATTCGTCCCCAACGTCGCTGCGAAGAATCTACGAATGCTGCGATCGCGCAAACTGCTGGTCACCGTGCCCGATATTTCCAATCCTTTTTTTTCGCTGATCCTACAGGGAATCGAAGAAACGGCGCACCGCGAAGGCTACGCTGTGCTGCTCGGCGACACCCAGCACAACGTGGAACGAGAGGAGCGATATGCGGCCATGCTGCGGCGCAGGGAAGCCGACGGCCTGATTTTTCTGGGTCATCGTATTCCCCGGGAAGTGTCCTTGTTCATTCGCGCCATGCGTCCGCAGCGCGCTCCAGTAGTGAATGGATGCGAGTTCAGTCCGCGCCTCGGCGTGCCCAGCGTGCATATCGATAACGCAAAAGCCGCGGCTGAAGCGATGGATCACCTCTACCGGCTTGGTCACAAACGCATTGGCATTGTTACCGGACCGCTGGTCAGTCCATTGAGCCGCGATCGGCTGAAGGGAGCAATGGCTCAGGCAAAGGTATACAAAGCCGAAAGCCGGTGCCTCGTCATCAACGGCGATTTTTCAATAGAGTCCGGGGCGCGCGCATCCGAACAATGTCTCGGACAGCCGGATCCTCCAACGGCGATCTTCTGCTTCAATGATGAAATGGCGATGGGTGTGATGGAAACCGCCAGACGGCGCGGTCTTCGGATTCCGTTCGATATTTCCGTTGTCGGTTTTGACGATATACGCTTCGCTCGCTGCATGGATCCGCCGCTGACCACGGTCTCGCAACCCATGCGCGCGATCGGCGAAGGAACAGTCCGGTTGTTGTTGGAGATTTTGAACGGCCGTCAATCGCTGCTGGAGTCCGTTACGCTTCCGCATACGTTAATCGTCCGTTCGACTACAGCGCCGCCACGGAATCTCAAGTGACGAGTGTCCTGCAATTGGTGGGACAGGACACTAGGGAAGGTCGCTTGAACCCATCAAATACCTGTCGATGAACTTTGCCGCCTGGCGGCCTTCTCGAATCGCCCAGACGACAAGGGATTGACCGCGCGCCATATCGCCGGCGGCGAAAATGCCGGGAATGTTTGTCATCTTTTCGTCGTTGGTGGCGACATTACCGCGCTCGTTGATGGTCACGCCAAGCTGGGCAAGCATTCCGTTGCGCTCGGGGCCGAGGAATCCCATCGCCAGAAGCACCAGATCCGCGTCGATCGTGAATTCCGAGTTGGGGACTTCACGCATATTGCGGCCTTCGAATTCAACTCGAACGCCATGAAGTTGTTCGACGCGCCCGTTTCGTCCTGTGAAGCTTTTCGTCAGGATGCAGTACTCGCGATCTCCGCCTTCTTCGTGTGCCGATGATGTACGGAAAATGTTGGGCCAGTTCGGCCATGGATTGTCGGCTGCCCTGTTCGCGGGCGGTTTGGGAAGTAATTCGAATTGAACAACCGATTTGCAACCCTGACGGTGCACGGTTCCCAGGCAGTCTGCGCCGGTGTCGCCGCCGCCGATAATGACAACGCGCTTGTCTTTGGCGGAGATGAACTGCGTATCCGGAATACTGTCGCCCTCGCACCGCTTATTCTGAAGCGGAAGAAAATCCATCGCAAAATGGATGCCTTTCAAGTCACGGCCAGGAACAGGAAGATCGCGAGGCGCCGTTGAGCCGCCGGCCAGAAGAATCGCATCGAATTCCTGCCGCAGTTCCTCGACAGATACATTCTCGCCGACGTTCGCGTTGGTGCGGAACATAACGCCTTCTTCAGTCATCATGTTCAGGCGTCTGTCCAGAACCCGCTTCTCCATCTTGAACTCAGGAATACCGTACCGGAGCAATCCGCCAATCCTGTCGGCGCGTTCATAGACTGTCGCCCAGTGCCCCGCCTGATTGATCTGAGCCGCCGCCGCAAGCCCCGCAGGCCCTGATCCGACAATCGCCACGGCTTTTCCCGTGCGAACCGCAGGCCGCCGCGCGCGAATGATGCCTTCCTTGAATGCACGATCGATGATCGTGACTTCAATGTTCTTGATCGTAACGGGATCGGAGTTGATACCGAGGACACAGGAACCTTCGCAGGGAGCCGGGCAGATACGCCCGGTGAATTCCGGAAAATTGTTTGTCGCCAGAAGGCGAATGACTGCTTCCTGCCACTGATCCCGGTAGACCAGGTCGTTCCAATCAGGAATGATGTTGCCGAGCGGGCATCCCTGATGGCAGAAAGGGACACCGCAATCCATACATCGTGACGCCTGAGCCTTGAGCTTGTCTTCAGGAAAGTCTTTGTAAACTTCCTGCCAGTCGTGAAGGCGGTCCTCGACGGTGCGACGTTCAAAGTTGATTCTTCCGATTTCCAGAAAACCTGACGGATTACCCATGTTGTACCATCGTTACACTTGCCCGCTCTTTTTTCTCGGCCAGTACACGGCGGTAGTCGAGCGGCATGATCTTGATGAATTTTTCGCGGTATTGTGCCCAGGCCGCGAGGATCGATTGTCCCCGGTGGCTTCCCGTCAATTCCACATGACGTGAAATAAGGACACGAACGAAATCTTCTTCAGCCTGGTCTTCAAAGGTCTCGAGATCGACCATCTGAAGGTTGCATCGTTGAGCAAAGTCACCTTCTTCATCGACGATGTAGGCAATACCGCCGCTCATGCCGGCGGCAAAATTCCTGCCGGTGCGGCCGAGAACAACAACGCGTCCACCCGTCATGTATTCGCAACCATGATCGCCGGCTCCTTCGATAACCGCAATCGCGCCGCTGTTGCGCACGGCAAAACGCTCGCCGCCGACGCCGCGAATAAAGGCTTCGCCGGACGTGGCGCCATACAATGCGACATTGCCGATGAGAATATTTTCTTCAGCCTTAAATGTGGCTGCAGCAGGCGGGAAAATAACGAGTCGCCCGCCAGACAGGCCTTTGCCGAAATAGTCGTTCGCGTCGCCTTCCAACGTGAGGCTGATTCCCTTCGGTAGGAATGCTCCGAAACTCTGGCCGGCCGAACCGGCGAAACGGATTTTGATCGTATCGTCCGGCAAACCGTCAGCGCCATATTTCCGGGTGACTTCGCTGCCCAGAATCGTTCCCACCGTACGGTTCGCATTCCGGATCGGAAGTTTGATTTCAACGGGCGTTCGGTTCTCCAGCGCGTCCTTGGCGCGTTCGAGGAGTTGATTATCCAATGCCTTATCCAGTCCGTGATCCTGCGCTTGAACTTTTCGCGTAATGACATGCTCCGGGACTTGCGGCATGTAAAGGATTGGAGTCAGGTCGAGCTTTTTCGCCTTCCAGTGTTTGATGGCGCGGCGCATATCAAGTTTGTCGCGGCGGCCGACCATTTCGTCGATGGTGCGGAAACCGAGTTGTGCCATCAATTCGCGAACTTCTTCGGCAATCATCCGGAAATAATTGACGACGTATTCCGGCTTTCCCGTGAATTTCTCCCGCAGGACAGGATCCTGAGTGGCGACGCCGACCGGGCACGTATTGAGATGGCAGACGCGCATCATGATGCAGCCGGAAACGATCAGTGCGGAGGTCGCAAAACCGTATTCCTCCGCCCCAAGCAAAGCGCCGACGACAACATCGCGTCCGGTTTTCAACTGCCCGTCGGTTTGCACGGTGATGCGGCTTCGAAGATTGTTCAGAACGAGAACCTGATGCGTTTCCGCAAGGCCCAGTTCCCACGGAATGCCGGCGTGCTTAATGCTGGTTACCGGCGACGCGCCGGTTCCGCCGCTGTCCCCGGAAATCAGGACAACATCGGCATGCGCCTTGGCGACGCCCGCGGCAATCGTTCCCACGCCAACCTCGGCAACCAGTTTGACGCTGATGCGGGCGCGAGGATTGGAATTCTTCAGGTCGTAAATGAGCTGCGCAAGATCTTCGATCGAATAAATGTCGTGATGCGGAGGCGGCGATATCAGGCCCACGCCTGGCGTCGAATGCCGAACCCGCGCGATCACATCATCGACTTTGTGGCCGGGCAACTGGCCGCCCTCGCCCGGCTTGGCGCCCTGCGCCATCTTGATTTGAAGTTCATTCGCGCTGACCAGATACTGGCTGGTCACTCCGAACCTCGCCGAAGCCACCTGCTTGATTGCGCTGCAGCGCGAGTCGCCATTTGCGTCCGGAATGTAGCGCGCCGGATCTTCTCCGCCTTCTCCGGTATTGCTGCGGCCGCCGATCCGATTCATCGCGATGGCCAGCGTTTCATGAGCTTCTCTGCTGATGGACCCGAACGACATGGCGCCCGTCGCGAATCGTTTCATGATCGATTCGGCCGGCTCGACTTCTTCGAGCGGGATCGGATTTTCCGCAAACTTCAGATCCATCAGTCCACGCAGCGTGCACAGGCGAGTGCTCGCCGAGTTGATGAGATTCGAATACTCCTTGAAGATCTTGAAATTGTTGGTTCGCGTCGAGTACTGGAGTTTGTGGATCGACTCCGGGTTGTACATGTGGTACTCGCCGTCCTGCCGCCATTGATATTGTCCGCCCCAATCCAGATCCGGCCGGAGAACAGGACGCCCCGGAAATGCATGGCGATGCCGTTCTATGGTTTCCTCTGCGATCTCATCGAGCCCGATGCCGCCGATTCGCGTAGGAGTGTTCGTGAAATAGGTATCGATGAATTGTTGATCGAGCCCGATGACTTCGAAGATTTGCGCCCCGCGATAACTCTGCAAAGTGGAGATGCCCATCTTCGACATGACTTTCACGACACCTTTCTTGACAGCCTTGGTGTAGTGATTCACCGCCTTGCGATGGTCGATGCCGGTAAGGAGCCCCTGGCGAATCATGTCGTCCAGCGTTTCAAACGCCAGATATGGATTGATCGCAGATGCGCCGTAGCCGATGAGGAGACAATAGTGGTGTACTTCACGCGCGTCGCCGGTCTCGACAATCAAGGTCGCTTTGGTGCGCGTTCCTTCCCGGACCAGGTGATGATGCAGGCCGGACGTTGCCAGCAGACTCGGAATCGGCGCGTAATCTCTGTCGATGTGACGGTCCGATAGAATCAGGATCGTCGCACCCGACTTGATCGCATTGCTCGCAGCTTCGAATAAATTCTGCAGCGAACGGCGCATTCCTTCTCCGCCCTCCGAAACTTTGAAACGCATCTGAAGGGAAACGGACTTGAAACCGGGCGCTGCAATGTAACGGAGTTTCGCCAGGTCCTCGTTGTCCATGATCGGCGAAAGAATCTTGATCATGTGGCAACTCTCGGGAGCCGGCTTTAACAGATTCTGTTCCGGTCCGAGGGCGGTGGACATCGATGTCACGAGCTCTTCGCGGATCGCGTCAAGCGGCGGATTCGTCACTTGAGCGAACAGTTGCTTGAAGTAATTGAACAGCGGAGGCTGACGATCTGAAAGAACCGCGAGCGGTGTGTCGGTGCCCATTGAACCAATGGCTTCCTCACCGTTGCGAGCCATCGGCGCCATAAGGATACGCAGGTCCTCATGGGTGTAGCCGAAAACCTGTTGCCGGAGGACGACGGTCTCGTGATTGGGTTCGGGAACGGGATGCGCCGGAAGATCTGAGAGACGAACCAGGTTTTCATTCAGCCACTGGCGATACGGTTTTTCAGCGGCCATCTTGTGCTTGAGTTCCGTATCGTCGATGATGCGGCCTTCCTGCGTGTCGATCAGAAACATCTTGCCCGGTTGCAGGCGGCCTTTCATCAGGATGTTCTCCGGCGGTACATCAAGGACGCCGACTTCCGATGCCATGATCACGAGGCCGTCCTTCGTCACGCAGTAGCGTGAAGGACGAAGACCGTTGCGGTCCAGAACGGCGCCGATCGATACGCCGTCGGTGAAAACCATTGAAGCAGGACCGTCCCACGGTTCCATCACGCAGGAGTGATATTCGTAGAACGCTTTCTTCTCATCGCTCATCGTTTCGTGGCCGTCCCACGCTTCAGGGATGAGCATCATCATTGCGTGCGGCAGCGTTCGGCCGCACATTACAAGCATTTCCAGAGCATTGTCGATCATCGCGGAATCGCTTCCGCCTTCTGCGATGACCGGCAGCAGATCCTTGATATCCTCGTTAAACAGTTCCGATTGAAACAAAGCCTCGCGTGCTTTCATCCAGTTGATATTTCCGCGCAGCGTATTGATTTCGCCGTTGTGCGAGATGTACCGGAACGGATGCGCGAGCGACCAGCTCGGGAATGTGTTTGTACTGAAACGCTGATGAACGACTGCAAGCGCGCTGACAATACGCGAATCGGTGAGATCCGGAAAATAGATCTCAATCTGATCCGCTGAAAGCATGCCTTTGTAAATGAGCGTTCTCGCCGAGAAGCTGCTGAAATACAGCTCCGACGTTGTTTTCTCGATCCGCTTTCGAATCAGATAAAGTTTTCGCTCAAATTCGTCCGTGGTTTTCAAATAGGAATCGCGCCCGATGAAAACCTGTTTGAATACGGGCTCCACCGCTTTCGCTGAATCACCGATCGGCGCATTGTTGGCAGGAACATCGCGCCAGCCCAGAAGCTTTTGTCCGGCCCGTGAAATCGAAGCCTCGATGATCTCCATGCACCACTTTTGGGAATGAGAGTCGCGTGGCAGGCATACCATTCCGACGCCATAGGTTCCCGGAGTGGGGAGATCAAATCCAAGTGTCTTGCATTCCGCTTTCAGAAAATCATGCGGGATCTGCAGCAGAATTCCAGCGCCGTCTCCAGTGTTAATCTCGCAGCCTTTGGCGCCGCGATGCTCGAGGTTGACGAGGACTTGAAGCGACCTCCGAACGATTTCATTCGATTTGCGGCCTGCAATATCGACGACAAAACCAACTCCGCAGGAATCGTGTTCGAACTGAGGATCGTATAAACCTTGTTTTGGCGGCAGTGCTGAAAACATAGTCTTTGAACCTCACCGGGGCTCTGCACAACAAGACGGTTTTGGGTTCGCGCACATGTCCTTCTATTGTGCAAAGACCCTCACTGGACAAAAAGCCCTTGAAAGGTGGGGATAACTCTACCATTTTGAGAAAATAAGTCATCCTGCAAAATAAAAGATCTTTGCATAAGAATGACTAATGCAATATCTTGCTCTTCGAACACATGAATCTGGACACATTGAGCCTTTATTGCGACGTCATCCAATCGGGAAGTTTTTCATTGGGAGCAGCATCTCATCGTATCTCGCAGTCGGCTGCCAGTCAGGCGGTCCGGCAGCTCGAGGAGGAGGTCGGCGCGCAGCTCATCGATCGTACAAAACGGCCGTTCATGGTGACGCCGGAGGGAAAGAAATTCTTTGAAGCGTGTCTGGCTCTCCTGGACAGTTTTGAAAAAGCCAAGGCCGAGATTACGTCACAAAGGACGCTTGTCAGCGGAGCGGTGAGAGTCGCGGTGATCTATTCCGTGGGATTGCACGACATGGGGATTTATTCGCAGCAATTCACGACGCGATATCCCCAGGCCAAAATCCGCCTGGCGTATTTGCATCCGCATGAAGTCGTCGATGCCGTCATCAATGATGAAGCGGATCTCGGCGTTCTTTCGTTTCCTTCGCCGCACCGGTCACTCACCATTGTTCCATGGCATTCCGAACCGATGGTGTTCGTTTGTCACCGGTCGCATCCATTAGCGAAGCGGAAGGCGGTTTCGTATCGCGATCTCGCCGGTGAGCGATTTGCGGCCTTCGATCGAGGGCTCAGCATTCGGAAGGCGATCGATAAGGCGCTGCGTCAACGTGGCATCAGCGTGAACATCGCGATGGAATTCGATAACATTGAAACCATCAAGCACGCTATCACCCTTCAGTCGGGCGTCAGCATCCTGCCTCAACCCAGCGTGATGCGGGAGGTTGAAACCGGTATCCTTGCCGCAATTCCGTTGGATATGCCCGAACTGGTACGGCCGATCGGAATCATTCATCGCCGCCAGAAACTTTTGACTCCGACCGCGCAGCAACTGCTGGAGTTTCTCCAAAGTCAGAAACGTTAGTGTAGACGTGGAGGCGCAATGAAAATGAATTTCGGCGGTTCGCGATCGCGGCAAACGATTCTTCTGGCAAGTTTGCGAATAGCGTCTGCCGCTGCTGTATTGATCGCGCAGGGGCCAAACTTTCCTCCAAACTTTCCTCGTTATGTGCAAAAGCCGGAGGGCGGCGGATTGAAAGTACCTGCCGGTTTTCAGATCAGCTTGTATGCAGAAGGACTCCCCGCTGGCTCGCGCTGGATGGCGTGGGCGCCCAATGGCGATCTGTTTATCGCCGCATATTCGAACACCATCACCGTGTTGCGCGACACCAAAAACAAAGGCGTACCGGATACGCGATTCACTTACGCGATGGGAACGGGCGACCGCCGTCTGACAGTGGTGGAATCCGGCGGAGCTCGCGGCGCCGATCCCGCTGCCGCGGTTCCGTGTAATGCCGATGCCGTCCTGCTTCCCGGAACCACCGGAATTACTACTCCAATGGGTATGGCGTTCAGCGGCGGATATCTTTATGTTGCAAATCCCGACAGCATAATCCGCTACAAATACAGAAATGGAGATACCAAAGCGCCGGCCGATGCTCAAAAAGTGGCCGATCTTGCATACGGGGGCGGCACCCCATGGCGCAACATCATTTTCAACCGGGCTGGAACGAAGATGTACGTTTCGATCACCGAAGGCTCCGCGCGAGCAACCGATTGCCGGCTCGGAACGATCATGGAGTTCAACCCCGATGGAACCGGCGGGCGCATTTTTGCCTCCGGTTTCTATCTCCCCGAAGGAATGGGTTGGCAACCCGAGACCAACATCCTCTGGACGACAGTGGCTGAGGCCAGCCTCCGGGACGGCTTGGCTCCGGATTATGCAACATCCGTCAAGGATGGACAGCGCTACAACCCGCGCTATACCGGCGGACAGCCAGACTTGGTGAACCGCGCTATCGTCCCGGATGTTTTGCTTCCTGCGAACTCCACTGCGATCGGGCTTACGTTCTACACGGGCACGCAGTTTCCTGCTCGCTACCAGAAGGGTCTGTTCTTCGGTATGTACGGATCGTCGCTTGGCCGCGGCAGCAGCGGTTATCGGGTTGCGTTCGTTCCGTTCCGAAATGGAAAGCCGGTAGCTAACGCGATCGAGGATTTCGTCACAGGTTTTCTAGTCAGCGATGGGACCAATGGCCCAATCACGTATTGGGGCCGCCCCAGTTTCATGACCGTTACCAAAGACGGTTCGCTTCTCGTCACCGATGAAGGCGAGGTTGGTAACAACAAGATTTGGAAGATCAGCTACGCGGCAAAGTCGCGCTGACGGAAGAAGATCATCCGTCAGACTGCGATTAGTTGAAGTAAAACGGCATTGGGGTGAAGCTCAGAACGAACATCGTTAATCCGAACCATCCGAGCCATGTGTGCCGGCGGCTCAGCGGAACGGAATCGTCGAGTGTGATGGGGTGGCGAAGACCAAGGAATAAAAGCACTGTCGACCAGATCAGCCATCCTTGCCAGTAGAAAATGCCGAGAGGGATTAGTGTAAACAACAGTCCCTTCGAAATACTTTTGTGGCCTGGACCGAAGAGCGCATAAGCAACGTGGCCTCCATCGAGTTGGCCCACCGGCAGCAAATTGAGTGCGGTTGCGAAGAATCCAAACCATGCCGCAATACCGATGGGATGAAGATTCAGGTCCATTCCGGGAGGCGGCGTTTTTCCCATGATGGCTTCCATCGCTTTGAAGATGAGCGGTTCGCCAAGTCCAAAGCCGCCGCTTGTGGAATCGGGCGCAATGAATTGAGATTTGGAGAGCGCAATGATGAGAGTTGGAATCGCAAGCAGAAACCCCGCAATCGGTCCTGCGATTCCGACTTCCAATAATGCAGCGCGATGCTGAATGGGAGATTTGATTCGAATGAATGCGCCCATGGTTCCCACCAGCGTCGGAGCAGGAATGAAGTAAGGCAGAGTGGCGTCGATACCGTAGTACCGGCAAGTCAGATAATGACCCATCTCGTGCGCGAGAAGGATCGTCATAATTGCCAGTGTGAAGGGCAGTCCCCTCAGCAGGAGCAAAGGCGATTTGAATATTTCTGTGAAAGACGAATTGAGATCGGCGGATGCGTTCGTGAATCCCACCATCAGCAGCGTTCCCATGATCATCGTGCTCAGGCAGGTCAATGCAAACAAAGCCACGTTGATCCAGGGAAACTTTCGCTGCGGGGCAACCTCGAATAATATTTCCGCGGGCGGATTGAACGAATTGTCCATGAAACTCTTACTTACTGACGGACCATTCTTTTGAGGTTTACAGCGATTGCAAATCTTTGCCTGGCTTGAATCGAACCGCTTTTCCCGGTGGAATATTCACTTCAGATCCCGTACGAGGGTTTCGACCGATACCCGTCTTTCTCGGTTTTACAGAAAACACGCCAAAGCCTCGCAACTCGATCCTGTCGTTGGCTTTGAGGGCATCTTTCATACAATTGAAGATCGTATCGACTGCCTGCTCTGCTTTCGTCTTGCTTACTCCCGTCCGCTCAACGATCTGATTCACAAGATCGAGTTTGATCACTGGATCCTCCGTAGGGCTATCTCTTTTGTAAACATCTTTTTAACATCAGGAGACTCAATAGGCAATGCCAATTAAAGCAGATCGCTGGATACGTCATATGGCCGTGACTGAAAAAATGATCGAACCCTTCAACTCAACGCAGGTCGCCGAAGGCAGGATTTCTTTTGGTTTGTCTTCTTATGGATACGACCTCCGGCTTGCCGATGAGTTCAAAATCTTCGCGCCGCCGCAAGGCGTTACGCTCAATCCCAAATCCATTCCGCCCGACTATTACCGGGAACATCGCGGCGATTTTTGCGATGTTCCCGGTAATAGTTATGTTTTGGGACGTACCGTTGAATATCTCCGGATTCCAAGAAATATTCTGACGTTGTGTGTCGGAAAGTCCACTTACGCAAGAACCGGCGTTCTGGTCAATGTCACGCCGTTCGAACCGGAATGGGAAGGCTTCGTTACTGTTTCAATCGCAAACACAACACCGGTTCCTGTAAGGATTTTTGCGAATGAGGGCCTTTGCCAGGTACTTTTCTTCCAGTCGGATGAACCTTGTGAAGTTTCCTACAAGGATCGAAAGGGAAAATATCAGGCGCAGAAGAAGATCGAATTTGGAAAGACGTCTTGACTAAATAGCCAGGCCGCCGTCGACCTGCACAACCTGTCCCGTCATGTAGCTTGCTTTCGGGGACAGCATGAACAGAGCAACCTCAGCCATTTCGTCGGGTTTGCCAAAGCGGGCGAGAGGAATCTGTTCGAGCGCTTTGGCCCTGTATTCGGCGTTGAGCACGCCCGTCATGTCGGTTTCGACGAAACCCAGCGCCAGTGCATTGACCGTGATGTTTGCTTTACCGAGTTCCTTCGCGAGCGCTTTGGTAAAGCCGATCATTCCTGCTTTCGAAGACGAGTAATTCACCTGGCCGGCCATGCCCACGATTCCGCTGATTGAAGTGATATTTAAAATCGTGCCCGATTTTTGCCGGATCATCGTGCCTACAACGGGCTTCGTGAGATTGAATGCGCCTTTCAGATTCGTGTCCAGCACATCGTCCCAGTCTTTTTCGCTCATCAGGGCGACGAGTTTGTCGCGCGTGATGCCGGCGTTGTTGACGAGAATATCGATTCGGCCGAATCGCTCTTTCACCTGCTTGACGAAATCTTTTGCCTGATCGAACTTCGTCACATCCGTTTGAAAAGCGACAACCGTGTCGCCGTTTGCGATTTCTTCAGCAGCCGCGCTGTTTTGAATGTAGGTGAATGCAATCTTCGCGCCCTCACGTGCGAGAGCCTGCACGATCGCACGGCCGATGCCGCGGCTTCCGCCCGTAACTATTGCTACTTTTCCTGAAAACATCAGGCGTGGATTTTACTTTTGAGCGCCCGCGAGTGAAAAGCTGATTCTCGCGGTAAGAATGACCGGAACAGGCTGGCCGTTCAGATAGGTTGGCTCGTATTTCCAATTCGAAACGGCTTCGACGGCTGGTCCTGTCAGTAGAGGAGGACCCGATATCACTTTTATCTTTTCGACGCTTCCCGTTGTTGTGAGCGTCGCTTCAACGACCACCACTCCTTCAACTCCCGCCTTCCTCGCTTCAGGTGGATATTTCGGCTGCTCGATGTGAAGAATTCTCGGCTCTTTAACATTGCCTCCGACACGCACTGCGGCAGGAGGAGGGGGTGGCGGTGGGACATTGGCTGTGCTGCCCAGGATTCCGCCCGGTATTCCACCGTTGATTCCGCCCGCCGTGCCACCTGTAACTCCGCCCACTACGCCACCAATGACACCGGCTGGCGGACCTGCTTCCGAAATTCTCGCGATATCTTTCGGAACAGTGATGGGCGCAATGAATTCCGGTTTCTCTGTGACAGGTTGCGGCGCCTGTTCGCGAACAACCGGCGTGGATTCCGCAATCGATTCCTTTTCGGCATGGTGCGCCGCTTGCGGAGCCTCGCTCATGAGCGCAGCGGGCGGTGGCGGCGGCGGTGCCATGTACAGTGTCGTGAGTAGCTGAAACTGTCCAAGTTTTTCCGGCATTGCCATTTGCACAACAATAATCGCTGCAACCAAAACCGCCTGAATCCCCGCCGCAGCCGCGACGGCGCGCAGTTTTTTCCTGTTTTTGTGCGGAATAGTCTCCGGCAAATCTTGAAACATCATTTACAGGGTTAGACGGCCGTGGGGCTAAATCCCCTCATCAGATCGTGAACAAACCATGCGGCAATGCGGGGATTTCGAAAGGTGTGGCGCAAGCGGTAAGGCAATCCGGCGGTTCCATACGGAACATAAACTCGGGCGCGGATGCCGAGGGAACGGGCGAGCCGGAGCATCTGTTCCCGAGGAAGACCGTAGAGCAGTTCCAGTTCGCATGAGATTCCGCCGCGTTGCAGCAGGGAAAATGCCTTACGCGCGATAGTGAGATTGTGTGTGGCGACGGCGACATGAGCGCACTTCGCGGAAACCAACCGTTCGATGACGTGAAGATAGCCCGTCAGAGGGTCCGTCTCATCATCACCGGGGCCGGGCCATTCACCTTTGACCACACGCACACGCAGTCTCATAGCCGCGGCTCGTGAGGCATCGTTGACACTTCGCTTCCAGCGCGCCGGAAGTGTGTATCCAAGTCTGGTGTGGATTTCCGACGCTTTGCCGATAAGTTCGAACGTCCGGTCGACGGTGTCGTGTGCCATCGCGTCAAAGTGAACAATCGCGCCGATTGCGTGTGCCTCGATGAGAATCGTTCTTAAGAAATCGAAATCGAATTGAAGCGATGGTGCTTTGATGGAGAGATAGGAATCCGATTTCATTGTGGCGATGAGATCCAACAATGCCAGATAGGATTTCCAGATACTGCACGCATTTTCCGGATCGATGTGCCAGCGGCAAACCGTCGTCGCAATTTGCCGGTGCGCCAATTCTTCGCAGGCAGTGCGTACGTGTTCAATGGAAGGTCCGGCGATGTAGGCGCCCGCGGCCCGGCGGACTAATGATTGAATTGCCGCATTAATTTTTCCCATCCGAACCTGCAGCCGTCCCTTACGAAGGACGCAATCCCGCGAATGTTATTGGGGTACGCCCAGACCGAAACGCACGGCCGGACCAGGGTTGTCCAGGCTTCCGTCCACGGTGCCGGTGAGCCGAGGAATTCGTAAGTGCCAAGACCGCGCCTCGCGGCATAACGCAAGGTTTCGATCATGAGAAGATTTCCCGGCGAACACCGGGCAAAAGCTTCATCGTATCCGACTTTCAGCAGCCAGAATCCGCCGCCCGATTCCACGGCGAGTTGAGTTGCCGCGTCGTGTCCTGCGATCTTCAGGAAGCACATCCGCAGAATTCCTCTTTCGCTGGCGATGGCCGCATAACGTTCGTAGAAATGCCGGCGCGCATCGTCGCTGAGCAACGCCGATCCACTCCGGCCCTTCCAGCCTGATGCCTCGATTTGAAAACTTCTGGCCAGCAACGGATCGAGGTCCAGTGGAGCAGGCGAGAGGATTTCGCATTCAACAGAACCAATCTCCTCAGCTTTTCGAGCCGCGCGCCTGAGGCTGGAACGGCGCCGCGGACTCAGTTTGTCTTCGGGCACGACCCAGGAGGGATCCAGTGAGATCCACGGATATCCGGTCGCGGGGCGCAACAGCAGCAGCCCGCGAGATCGAAACGCGCTGCGCAGCGCCGTCAGCACGGGTGAATCAGCGAGAATACGTCTCAATAAAAGCGGCAGCCTCAAATCCACAAGCGCTTCGGCCAGGGATGCCAGGGACGCCGGATCCGAGTGAGGAAAGCCGGTCGGTTCGTAAAGTTCGTCCACACCAAGGCATTCCATCCGGTTCAAGCGGCCTCCGCGCATGATGAGGGGTCCAAGAGCGCCCGGTTGATCGGCTCCAATGACAATGATCTGGAGTTTTCCGCACGCCGAAAATGCATCTGTACATGCCTTGAACCAGGCGTACTGATGCATCGGACTATTCGATTCCTCGGCGAGAAGGGTCCACCGCGAAGCCTCGTTCTCAATGGCCCCGAATTCGTGGACAATGCGTACTGTCGTGGTCACCATCTTCAGCAAGCACGGTTAAACCCAAAGTCCTCGCATTCCCTAAGTCAAGTAACAGCAAGGATTCGCGGCAGCCATCAGCCTGAAACGCAGTTCGAAAAAAGAGGACATGGGTAGCCCGATGGGTATGCGTATTCCCATGACTTCGGGAGGTCCGTACATTCGGTTGCGCTGGTTTACAGAAGCGGTATCATGTCTCGCGAGACGAGGCCGGAGGAAACGCGGCCTCCTGCACAAGGAGAACAAATGAGCAGAGAAGATGATTTATTTGGGGATTTCAGTGAGCCACTCGACGACACGGACGCTGGGCAGGAAGGAACCTCCGAGATCATTATCGAAGAAACAATTATAGAGGCCGAAGCCGAGCCTCCTGTCTACGAGGAACCACCTCAGCCGCCTCCGGCACCGAGAGCAAAGCCGTCGCCGAAAAAGAAAGCCGCGAAAGCAAAGAAGGCAAAAACCAAGCTAAAGCCAAAAGCGAAAGCGAAAGCGAAAAAGAAGAAAGCCACGAAGACAACGAGCAAGCCTGCGGCGAAAAAGACAAAAAAGACAAAAAAGACAAAGCCCGCGAAAAAGACAAAGAAAAAGAAGGCGTCCAAGCCAAAGCCGAAGAAATAGACTTTCCGAACTGTAGGGTCTATGACCGCCAATCGCCGGCGGTCATAGACCGCAGCTACAGTCATGAGCATTGTTTCAACCCTCAAACGGATGGTTCCAAACCCACTGCGGCCTCCCCTCCGCAAATGCATTGATCTGCTTCGCTCCCAAAAGTCCTACGCCGGCCGAATGGAACAGGAAATGGACGCGTACAATTCGATCGAAAACGTTCACGATCTGCCTCGCATCGCTCAGTACTGGTTTGATAAGTACATTGCTCCAATGTACGGGCCATTCGGATTCGCGAATTCAATCGAGTTTTTCCGAACCTATATTGCGCGCATGTGCGTTGAAAAGTCGCCGGAGACGGTGTCCATACTGAGCATCGGCTCCGGAAACTGTGCTTCCGAAATCAATATTGCGGAATGGTTGCGCGAACAATCGATCGGGAATTATCGATTCGAATGTGTCGACATCAATCCCGCTCTCCTGAAACGCGGGGCGGCATCGGCTGACGTGAAAGGCCTGACGCGCCAGTTTGTTTTTTCGTCGTTCGATCTGAACCGTAAACGAAGCCCTGGACAGATGTATCACTTCGTCCTCGCGATCCAGTCGTTGCATCACATCGTCGAACTCGAAGAACTCTTCACTCAGATTCACCAGTTGCTGCATCCTGAGGGATATTTCCTGGCCGACGACATGATCGGGCGGAATGGTCATCAGCGATGGCCGGAAGCATTGGAGTTGCTCGATGATCTGTGGGCGGAACTTCCGGACAAATATAAATACAATCGCCAGCTAAAACGGTTCGAGAAAAGGTACGAGAATTGGGATTGCTCGAAAGAAGGATTCGAAGGAATTCGCTCGCAGGACATCCTGCCGCTGTTAACCAGCCGTTTCAATTTTGAATTGTTCATTGCCTTCGGAAATGTCATCGATATTTTTGTTGATCGCGGTTTTGGCCCGAACTTCGATCCCGACATCGAACGCGATCGCGCGTTCATCGATCTCGTTCAGGCTCTCGACATGGCAAAAATCGAAAGCGGCGCACTGAAACCCACCCACATGCTCGCCGCGATGACGAAGAACCCGATCGCGAGAACGAAGATGTACAGGCATCTTTCGCCCGAGTTTTGCATCCGACGGCCCGGCATCAGGCCTCAGGTATCGAGTTCATGAGCCGCTTTCGAAGTGGCCGCTGGATTCTGCTCTTTGTTCTTACGATCTCACTTTTCTACTGGAGAATTGCGTTCACGAAACAATTTTCAATCCTATGGCAGTGGGAATCTGTGACCCAGAGTTATTCGTGGTACAACTTCGCTTCTCAGGCTGTGCACAAAGGCATCCTGCCGGTGTGGGATCCTTACCGGTTTTCCGGAAACACCTTCATCGGAGAAATGCAGACCGGTCTCTTTTATCCGCTGAAACTCGTTGCCTACCTCATGCCGCTGGACAGCAACGGATTGTTTTCGGAGCGCGTCTACAACGAGCTCTATGTTTTGACGCATATTTTCGCGGCACTCTTCATGTTCATGCTCGCCCGATATCTGCGTCTTTCAGCATTTGCGTCTTTCGTGGCGGGATTGATCTTTTCGCTTGGCGGCTACCTGGGCAACACTGCTTATCCCCACACGCTGGATTCGGGAATATGGCTGCCCTTTGTCGTTCTTTTCTTTTTGAAGGCCGCTCAAGATATTCCTGCGAAGCAGGCTGCGTTTTACGCATCGCTTTCCGGTCTCGGTGTGGGCATGTCGATCCTTGGCGGCGGCATCCATATCGTGATCATGGAGGGCATCGTAATCGCCACGCTGTGTCTGGCCGGGCATGAACGAAAGCCTTTGCGTGCGCGGGCCGTCGTCCTGGCCGCACTTGTGGGAGTGATTGGTTTCATGCTCGGCGCGGTTCAAATGCTTCCTTCGATGGAATACGGTCCGATGTCCTATCGCTGGATTGGGGGTAACGCTCCGATCCGATTTCTTCAGCGCGTGCCCTATCAATACCTCGGGGGAATCGCGAGGTTTTCACCCCGCTCGCTGTTTGCATTCCTTCTCGGCTCCGCAAGTCCAGGCGATCATTCACCGAGCAATTATTTCGGAGTCTTGCCTTTTCTGTTGTCGATAGTGGGTGCATGGCGATGCTGGCGCGAACCACGAGTGAAGTACTTCACCGTCCTCGCCGCCGGCGCCTATCTTTACAGTTGGGGTGAATTCTCTTTTTTGCACGGGTTGCTCTACCTCGTGCCCGGGCTCGACATTGCCCGCGAGGCGGGGCGCTTCATTCTCCTCACGCATTTTTCGGCGGCCATTCTCGGCGGATATGGTATCGACCACCTCTTTGATCAAAGTAACGCGCGCGATCCCCGGATCCTGGCATTTCTACGATGGGTGAAGTGGCTCGTTGTTTTTCTGGCGGGCCTTCTCATCGTGGGCAGCATTCAAACGGTGATCGGAGTCGATGACTGGTATTTCATGTCATTCTTTCTGATCGGCACTGCCTATGCGCTGCTCGAGGTGGTTGCAAGAGGATATGGATCCGCTGCGGCAAAGACCGCCCTGGTGTTTCTTCTTCTTTGGGACCTGTACGAATTCAACTGGACGATTCGAAACAAAGAATTCGCTCAGTCCCGAAAAGAAGATCACATGGAAGAGCTGATGCAAACCCGCAAACTCGTGAATTTATTGAAGTCTCAGGCGGGGCCATTTCGCATCCACTTCGACGCGGAGTTTCCGCCGAATCTCGGTGACGTCTACGGCATCGAAATGACCGGCGGAATGAGCGCAACAATGCTGACGGATTATGTCGGATATCTGGGCCATGAGAAGATGCCGCAGTTGTTGAATGTGCGCTACACACTTCGCCGCGTGGATAAACCTGCCGATCGGCCACCCGTTTTTTCGGACGGGGTTTGGAATGTTTTCGAGAATCCTGCATTTGGCGATCGGGCATGGATTGTGCATCACGTCATCGTCGATCCGTCGAAGGAGCGGCCCCTCAAGGAACTTCGAGATCCTTCGTTCAATCCCGCTCGAACTGCCATTCTTGAGATACCGCTCCAGGAACCTGTCGATACCGAATCCGATGTTCCGGCAACTCGCGTTCAAATCCTTCGCTCGGAGCTTTCCAGTGAGGAGTTTCGCGCCCAGTCCAACGGCCCGGGCTTGCTCGTCGCCAGTGAGGTGTTCTATCCGGGGTGGCAGGCCTTCGTGAACGGCCGTTCCAGTCCGATTTACCGGGTTGATGGATTGCTTCGGGGCGTTGTCGTGCCGAACGGCGAAAGCATCGTTCGATTTGATTATCGTCCCTTTTCTTTACGAGCTGGAGCGGCCATGGGACTCGCGGCTATTCTCGCAACCGCTATTCTGGGCGCCGGCATTCCGATTCGAAAATGGTGACCCGGCTCCTCGCAATCATCAACGGTTGGATTCTCGCGGCGGTGTTCTATTCGTATCGGTTTGCATACTTCACGATGGATGACTTCGATAACATCTACTGGGCACGCACACAGACCTTGCCCTCCATGATGTGGCACAACCTTAATCCGCTATCGGACTTCTTTCGCCCCTTTGGAATGACGATTTATTGGTTTTTGTGGAAGATGTTTGATCTGCACGCATTGCCGTATCACTTGTTCGCCTGGGCGCTTCATGCCGGCAACGTCATTCTGGTGTACGTTCTCATTTCCCAAATCACCGGCTCCCGCTCCGGCGCCGCGTTGGGTGTAATGTTGTTCGGTTTTCGCGCGAATTTTGCCGATGTCTATTGGAACTTCGGCAGCATCTTCGACTTGCTGGCACTCTTCCTGATGCTCGTCACACTTTGGATTTATATTCGGAAGCCATTGTCCTATCGCAGCATCGTTCTGATTGTGCTTCTCTATCTTCTGGCGATTCGCTCGAAAGAAATGGCGATTACCCTGCCTGCAGTCCTGATGTTCTATGACCTTTGCTTCCGTCGAAAGTTCGATCGGCTCCGCCTCGCATTGTATGGATGTCTGTTCGGAATGGGTCTATGGTTTGCCTTTTTCAAAATCTCAACAATGGCGAAGGTTCATTCGACCGATCCCTACTACATGAATTTCACGGCGCTGACGTTAGGAAGAGGATTCGGATGGTATTTCAACGGTCTGTACGGGACGCCTCTTCGATGGGGAGCCTGGTTAACCATCGCCGCAGTCTTGCTGTGCACGATGACGATGTTGAAGGAACGTCGTGGAATTTTCTTCCTGGGGTATCTATTCGTGACCTTACTGCCGGTCGTTTTTCTGGTGAATCACCGTTTTGATTTCTATTGGTATGTTCCTTTCTTCGGAATTGCCGGACTTGTTGCGACGCTTGTCAACGCGTTGGAGGAAAATCTTCGTCGCGGGTTTTCTCCAAAAGCAGTGTATGCGGCCGGCATCGCGGCATTCCTTGTCGTTGGAGCGGCTCACTGCCTCGAGGAGAGCCGCAGGATCGCTTCACACCTTCAGTTGCAGCGCGAACAATCGGCAGAATATGTACGATTCACCGATATACTGAGCCGGTTGCCCCAGCCCGGCGAGGCAGAGACGGTTTACTACAAAACTTTTCCGCAACAACTGGCCGGTGCCGGTTTGACCATCGCGACTCAAGTCGCGCTTCATCGAACCGACGTAAAGGTTGAAATTGTGGATACGTTTCCGGTTCCGTGCCGCTACTGCATCGACTTTGTGAGATAGAATCGCCCGTGAGCCATGAATAACGAACGATTGGAGCAGCAGATCCGCTTTGTTCTCGAGATCGATAAACTCAAAACCATTCTTCGCCGTACCTACTTGATTAACGCCGAGCGGCGCGAGAACACCGCCGAACATAGCTGGCATCTCGCGATCATGGCGATTCTGCTGGCGGAATACGCAAACGAACCGGTTGACGTGCAACGTGTCGTCAAAATGGTCCTGGTTCACGACATTGTCGAAATTGACGCAGGCGATACGTACTACTACGACAACGCCGCCGCTGCCGACAAGAGCGTGAGAGAAATCGCCGCGGCGGATCGTTTGTTCGCCATCTTACCTTCCGATCAGGGAAACGAACTGCGCCTGCTTTGGGAAGAATTCGAACGCGGTGAAACGGCCGATGCGCGATTTGCGGCGGCCCTGGATCGTTTTATTCCGCAATTGCACAACTATCACACCAGGGGCAAGTCCTGGAACGAGCATGGCATTACGGCGGATCGTGTTCTGGAACGCAATGTCTGCATCTCGGAAGGCTCTAGGCCGCTGTGGGAATATGCCCGGGCTCTGCTGAACGACGCGGTGGAGAAGGGTTTTCTGCCTCGCAAGAAGAATTCGGTGTCAGAGGCATAAATCACCCGAATAGAGATTTATTTTCCCTATTGGGGTGATTTAGGCCTCTGACACCGAATTCAAACATGCTATGCTTTCGAAGTTAACCCAGCAGTCCTATGTGGACTGTTGTCCTTTACGACTCAGGAGCGCGTTGTTACTGTCAGGAGAGTTGATTCTGGTTTTTGATCCCTTTCCCGCCATTCCCACGAAGTTCCTTACAAAATTGAATTAGGAAGAAGAATGTCCAAAAAAATCTACGTTGGTAATTTGTCGTTTCGAACGACAGAAGAAGAACTCAGCAGCTTTTTCGAGCAGGCTGGTGCAGTCGAATCCGTCAGCATCATCACGGATCGGGACACCGGACGCTCCAAAGGGTTCGGGTTCGTTTCGATGAACGATGACGATGCTGAAAAAGCCATCGCCGCGTTCAACGGCAAGGAATTCGGCGGCCGCGCTCTGACTGTGAACGAAGCGCGTCCCATGGTGAAGAAGGAATTCACCAGCCGAGCCGGCCGTAACAACCGCTGGTAGGCGTTGCCTCAACCTTCGTTTAAATCTGCGTCGCGCCAGCAGGAAAGCCTGCTGGCGCCGCTCGAAAAGAAAATCTTGATCGGCCTTGCCCGCCGAATGCCACGCTGGGTCAACTCGGATCATCTGACGTTGCTCGGTTTCCTCGGCATGATTCTGGCCGGAACTTTTTACGCCCTCGCGAAATGGAATTCGCTGTTTCTAGCCGGCGCCGTGGTGTCTCTCGGAATCAACTGGTTTGGAGACAGCCTTGATGGCACGCTTGCTCGCTTTCGCGATCAACAACGGCCCCGATATGGCTTTTACGTCGATCACATTATCGACTCCTTCGGCGCGATTTTTCTGATCGGTGGGCTCGGTATTTCCGGTTACATGACCGGCACTGTGGCGATGGCCCTGCTGATCGCTTATTTCCTGCTTTCGATCGAGCTCTATCTCGCCACGTATACCGTCGGGATCTTCCGGCTATCGTTTAGCATCTGGGGGCCAACCGAACTTCGAATCGTGCTTGGCATCGGCACTTTTGTTCTTTTTGAAAAACCTGTCGTCGAAATCGCGGGTGACCGATATTTCCTGTGCGATGTGGGCGCTGTTGTTGCCATGATCGGGATGGTCCTGATGGCGATTGTGAACACGATTCGAAATACGGTGAAGCTTTATCGCGAGGAACGCATCAAGTGAAAGCCGGCACGTTTCGCGTGTGGCTGAAGTTCAATGCGGTCGGGTTTATCGGCGTTGCTGTTCAGTTGCTGGTCTTGACAATGCTCAAGAGCGGCCTGGGTCTGAATTATCTGGCAGCCACTGTAATCGCGGTCGAAACGGCTGTCCTGCACAATTTTGTCTGGCATGAGCGTTGGACCTGGGCTGACCGGACACGAAATCAATCGGGAAGCATGTTTGGAAGGCTTCTGCGATTTCATGTCGCCAACGGAGTTGTTTCGATTGCCGGAAACCTCACGCTGATGTGGCTCTTCGTCTCACAGTTGCATCTGCATTACTTTTTCGCCAATCTAATTGCGATCGCGACCTGTTCGATCGTTAATTTTCTCGCGAGCGATCGCCTGGTTTTCAGGGAGATGGTTTGACGCCGCGCCGGCTTATAAAAAGGGAGAACGCCATGGAATCTGTAGCCAATGACCTTCAGGGTGTTTTGAGAATTGCCGATAAACTCCGTCAGATCGATGACGCTGCCGCATCCGTGAGGCCCGCGCCCGGCAAGTGGTCCAACAAAGAAATCCTCGGTCATCTCGTCGATTCGGCGGCGAACAATCATCAGCGGTTTGTACGGCTGCAATTGTCCCCTCGTATTGATCTGCCTGGTTATGATGGCGACGAGTGGGTCCGGGTGCAAGGCTACCAGGACCGGCCATGGCGGGAAATCATCGACCTCTGGCAGATGTACAACACGCAACTGGCAGCAGTGATTCGCCGAGTCGATCCCAAAGCGCTGCGAAACAACTGGCACACTCCGGACGGCAACGACCTCGACCTGGAATTCATCATTCGCGACTACGTGGTCCATATGAAGCATCATCTGGACCAGATACTTTAGTGCGGATTTTTTCGGCTCTCTTGTTAGAATGGTCCTTGAACCTGATATGTCAGGAGGCATAATTCGACAGGACTTCCGGATTCCTTCCTAGGTTTCGAGTTCAGTCACGATCCACAACAACATGAAGACAATTCAGATGAATACCGGACCGTCTGCTGAGCTCCGTCTGGGTCTTGCAGGCTTCAGTTATCCTGATCTCTATAAATCCGAACGGCTAAAAGATCTTCTCGACACCTTCGACTGTGAAGTCGCGGCCGCCAACCCGGAGCTTTTTTCCGCCTGGGACGACTATCGCAACTATCCTGAAAAAAACAGAACCGCGCCCGAGATTGCGGCGCTGTTCGTTGGGATGGCCGCTCACGTAAGTCAGTTTCTGACGAAGTTATTCGGCATCGAGCAGGAGGTTGACGCTCTCGCCTCCGCCACCTCGGATCAGGATCCGGTGTTCCGGTTCAAAGTGGATTTTGTACGGCGTCGAGTTCTTCCCAATCTGAAAAAAATTGCTCCGGCGGCGGATGCGGCGCTTCTGGAATCCCGGATTTGTGAACTGCAGCAGCAGGCCGCTGTGAAGGCGAATCGCGATCTCGATCCTGAACTGGCTACGGCGTTGGCCGCCACGGATTTGATGCAGGAGGAGCGCGGGGGAGTGGCCCAACCCGCACTCGATCTTTTGAAACAATGGTGCGCGGCGCACCTTCATGATCCAGCGTACCGGCACTGGGTCAGTTTTCGTTTTCCTGAATCGCTGGATCACTTCAATCTGGTTCCATTGCAGCGTCCGGAGGCGGATCTTCCCGAGGACATTCTCGGACCGGACTCGCGGTTGCGGCGGCGGGATGGTTTTGCATTGACCGATGAGCGCATGAAGCCGCGCGAAATCCTCAGCGAAATCCACTACTGCATTCTTTGCCACGAGCGCGACAAGGATACGTGTTCGAAAGGAATCAAAGCGGCCGACGGCAACGTCGCGATCAATCCGCTCGACATTCCTCTTGCGGGTTGTCCTCTTGACGAAAAGATTTCTGAAATGCACTTCCTGCGCAAGAACGGCGATGCAATCGGCGCGCTTGCATTGGTGATGATCAGCAATCCCATGTGTCCGGGTACCGGGCATCGAATCTGCAACGATTGCATGAAGGCGTGCATTTATCAGAAGCAGGATCCTGTCAACATCCCGCAGATCGAGACCGCCGTGCTTACGGATACGTTGAACCTTTCGTGGGGCGTGGAGATTTACGGATTGCTGACGCGGTGGAATCCCTTGAACATCGGCCGTCCCTACGCTCTTCCCTACAACGGAAAGAACGTCATGGTTGTCGGGATGGGACCGGCCGGGTATACGCTCGCGCACTACCTCATCAACGAAGGCTTCGGCGTCGCCGGAATCGATGGATTAAAAATCGAGCCTCTCGATGAAGAACTCACGGGTACACCGGATAAGCCGCCTCGCCCGATTCAATCCTGGTCCGAGATCTATAGGTCGCTCGACGAACGAATTCTGGAAGGTTTCGGCGGCGTTTCCGAATATGGCATCACGGTCCGGTGGGATAAGAATTTCCTGACCCTTCTTCATCTCACTTTATCGCGCCGCGATTTGCTTCGCATTTATGGCGGCGTGCGATTTGGCGGAACGCTGGAGATCGACGATGCGTGGGCATGGGGTTTCGACCACATCGCCGTTGCCGCCGGCGCGGGCCGCCCGACGATCATCGATCTGAAAAACAATCTTGCCTGTGGTATTCGCAAGGCATCGGACTTTCTGATGGCGTTGCAACTTACCGGCGCATTTAAGCGCGGCGCGCTGCCGAACCTTCAGGTTCGCCTTCCCGCGCTGGTTATCGGCGGCGGGTTGACGGCCATCGATACAGCCACAGAGTTGTTCGCGTATTATCCCGTCCAGGTCGAAAAGACACTCGAGCGGTATGAAAAACTCGTTGAGGAATGCGGTGAAGAAACAGTCCTGGCGCCGTTCAATCCGAGCGAACGTGAAATCCTGAAGGAATTCGTGACCCACGGCGCTGCAGTCCGCAAGGAGAGAGAGCGCGCGGCCGCGGCGAACGAGAACCCGAATTTTGTTCCGCTGGTTCGTGCCTGGGGCGGTGTTTCGATCGTTTACCGAAAGCGGCTTGTGGACTCCCCGGCTTACCGGTTGAACCATGAAGAAGTGATCAAGGCTCTCGAAGAAGGCATTTCGTTCATCGAGGGGCTCAATCCTGAAGAAGCGATCGTCGACGAAGGAAACAATGTTGTTGCGGTTCGCTTCAAAGGAAAAGATCGCATGGTCGAGTTGCCTGCACGATCGATGATGATTGCCGCGGGTACGACTCCGAATATTACATATGAGAAGGAGCATTCAGGATCGTTCCAGCTTGACGGGAAACGGAAATTCTTTGAAGCGCATCGCGCCATACGAAACGAGGCCGGGACCTTTGTTTTGGAGCCGGCGCCGGCCGGAGCGGGGTTTTTCACTTCATATCAAGAGAACGGGCGTTTCATCAGTTACTACGGCGATAACCATCCCCTCTACGCAGGAAATGTTGTTAAAGCGATGGCTTCCGCGCGCGATGGTTATCCGCAAGTTGTCGCGTTATTTCAGGATGAATTGAACAACATCGATCCCGACGCTCAGGAGCAGCGCGATCTCGCTTGGCGCGAATTAACCGGCAATCTTGAACGTGAACTCGTTGCCCGCGTGGCTGAGGTCCGCCGCCTCACGGAGAACATTATTGAAGTGATTGTCCATGCCCCCGCGGCCGCGCGACGCTTCAAGCCCGGGCAGTTTTACAGATTGCAGAACTACGAAACCCAAGCCAGATCTGTGAAAGGGACCCGGTTGCTGATGGAAGGCATCGCATTGACCGGAGCGTGGGTTGATCGCGAGAAAGGCTTGCTGTCTCTGATCGCTTTGGAATTGGGTGTGTCATCAAAGCTCTGCCGATACCTGCAGCCGGGCGAACCCGTCGTCGTCATGGGTCCAACGGGTACGCCTACGGAAATCGAACCGAAGGAAAACGTACTGCTCGCGGGCGGCGGCCTCGGCAATGCCGTCCTTTTCTCGATCGCCAAAGCCATGCAGGAGAAGGGCGATCGCGTTGTCTACTTTGCCGGCTACAAGAAGGGCGAGGATCTGTTCAAACGCGAAGAGATAGAAGCAGCGACCGACCAGGTCGTCTGGAGCACCGACATGGGTGCGGCCATCGAACCAGGACGGCCGCAGGACCGGCATTTCCGCGGCAACATCGTTCAGGCAATGCTGGCCTATGGACGTGGCGAACTGGGTGAATCGCTGGTGCCGCTTTCATCCATCAATCGGATCATCGCAATCGGTTCAGATCGAATGATGGCTGCAGTGAAAGACGCGCGCCACGGCGTGCTCCAACCGCTGTTGCAACCCCATCACGTGGCGATTGCGAGTATCAATTCTCCAATGCAGTGCATGATGAAGGAAGTCTGCGCTCAATGCCTGCAGAAACACGTTGATCCTGCAACGGGCAAAGAGACGATCATCTTCTCCTGCCTTAATCAGGACCAGCCGATGGATCACGTGGATTTCAAGAATCTCGCCACGCGGCTCAAGCAGAACACGGTTCAGGAAAAACTCGCAAATTTGTGGCTCGATTACCTGCTTGGCGAAGTGGGTGCGTAGTATCCGGGTCTCGTTCGAAGGTCGAGCGCTTTTCCCTTCTTTACTGAAGCGACAATCCTGACGTTTCGATAAGAACCGTCACGCGCCGGATTGCTTGAAAAATATCCGATGGTGTACTGCCCTCGAATCGCTCCGGCAATTCGCGGCCAGATCTTCTGCAGATCCGCTGTGGTCGCCGGAAAGAATGCTTCCCCGCCTCCGACTTTCGCAATTCTTCTAAGGACACCGGGATTGCGGTCCCTACGATTCGTAAAGGGATCGTAGATGCCGATGCAGTAGATCGTGGCGCTGGACTGTTGCGCCATGAGCAAAGCCTCATCGAGACTTGTATGGCTTGCATTGTCTCCGCCGTCGCTCAGGATGACGATTGCCTTTCGCTGGCGGGTTCCTTTCTTCAATTGCTGGAATCCCATTGCCAGTGCGTCATACAAAGCGGTTGTTCCCTGCGCTTTGGTTTCCATCAGGGCTGCGCGAAGCTGTGCGCGGTCACTCGTAAAAGGCACTGAAGCCGGAAGTGCGAACCATGGACGGTAATTGAAGTCCACAATGAATGTTTCATTGCTGGGATGGCTGGCATCCAGAAAAGCAAGCGCCGCACTGACGACCTCCCTGGTTTTCGTCGACATGCTGCCGCTGTTATCAATCAGGAGCCCAACCGTGGATGGAGTGTCTTCCGGTTGGAAAACTTTGATGGCCTGCTCTTTTCCGTCTTCGTAAACCTTGAAATCCCCCTCGGTGAGTCCTGTGTAAGGCTGGCCACCGCTGTTCAAGACGGTAACGTTGAAAACAACGAGATCGACATCAATCGAAATGGTGAATTGAAGGAGAACGAAAGCGGAGAGAAGGAGCCTCAGGAGCATGGTGCTTCCATCATAGAACAAACGCAGGTTTAAAACCCGCCGTTACATCGTGTATCGGATTATGGAGTCGCGGGTTTCATACCCGCGTTTGTTCTTCGTCCCTGAAGGGCATACCAGCCTCGGATACTCAGTAGAACTGTCAGGAGCGCGCCATAAGCAACCGGCCGCTGAATGTCGAGCTTAACTCGCCAGTAATAGTGAAAGACTCCGGCTGCAGCGCTGAAGTAGACAAGGCGGTGGACCAATTGCCACCTTCTGCCGCCGAGACGCGCGATCCATTTCTTCGTTGAAGTGACGGCGAGGGGAATCATGAGAATGAGGCTGAAGTAGCCGCCGATAATGAACGGATTCTTCGTGAGGTCTTTTACCATTTCATTGAAGTCGAAGGACTGATCCAGCCAGACGTACGTGATGAAATGAAGAGACGCGTGAAAAAAAGCAAACAATCCCATCATTCGTCGAAAGCGCACAAGGCTGTGCCATCCGGTGATCCGGCGAACCGGTGTGATGGCCAGCGTGATCATCAGAAATCGAAGTGTCCAGATTCCCGTTGTATCGCGGATATCTTCGCGAGGATTCGCGCTGAGTTGATTGGTGAACGCCGCATGGATCAGCAGCGTCATTGGAACAAGGCATAGAAGGAAGACCGCCGGTTTGATGAGCCACCAGCGGTTGATTTTAGGCATGATCCAAAACGTCAGTAGTTCTTGCGCAAATCCATTCCGGAGTACATTTGAGCTACCTGTTCTCCGTAGCCGTTAAACATGAGGGTCGGCCGGGTCCCATCTCCGAAGAATGGATTTCGAGCTTCGCCAATGCGTTGTACCGTCGCCTGGCGCCAGCGCGGTTGGTCGACGCTCGGGTTGACGTTGGCGTAAAAGCCGTAGGCTTGCGCTCAGGCGTCCATCCATGAACGGACAGGCAGCTTGTCCACAAAACGTATTCGGACGATTGCCTTGATTCCCTTGAAGCCATATTTCCACGGCGTCACGAGCCGCAATGGCGCGCCATTCTGGTTCAATAGCGGCTTGCCGTAAACGCCTGTGGCAAACAATGCGAGCGGGTTTGTGGCCTCATCCAATCTCAGGCCTTCCCTGTATGGCCAATTCAAACCGCCGCCGATATATGGAGATCTCTGGCCGGGCATCTGGTTCTTATCGACGATCGTATGAAATTCAACGAATTTCGCGGCGGGAGCCGGCTCGAGTTTTTTGATGATAGCTGCAAGAGGATAACCTCTCCATGGAATCACCATCGACCAGCGTTCGACGCAGCGCATCCGATAGACTCGATCTTCCGCAGTTAAGCCTTTAAGCAGGTCGTCCAGTTGATACGTCGCCGGATTCTTCACGAGTCCCTCGACCACGACAGTCCAGGGCTTCGGTGGCTGGAATTTCGGGGCGTTGCGGCCAGGATCACCTTTGTCGCTTCCAAACTCGTAAAAGTTGTTGTACGTCGTGACATATTCGTACGGCGTTTGTTTCTCCGTTGTATCGTACGGACCCGCTTTCCCCTGCAGTCCCGGTTCTGAAGATGCCGAACCTGTTACGCACCCGGGAAGCATTGTCGCCGCCGCCGTCGCGAGCCATGTTGCGTTTTTTATGAAGTCCCGGCGGTTGTGATAAACGCGTTCAGGTGTGATTTCCGAGGATGGAATATCCGATGGACGTTGAATGAGCATGTCGAGAAACTCCTAAAAGAGTATACGGGCATTGTAGCAGAGGAATGTTGCCGCGGTCTGCATCAAGCCAAACCGCGGCATTAATGCGGAAAGTTACTTCTTGTCGCTTTTCTTGTCGTCTTTCTTGTCGCTTTTTTTGGCGGTTTTCTTGTCGGCCTTGTCGTCTTTCTTGTCGGCCTTTTTTTCTGCCTTTTCAGTCTTTTTCTCTGCCTTCTTCTCCTGAGCGAAACTCGGTGCGGTTGACATGCCGACCATCACTGCAAGAGCTAACAGAAGTCCCAAAACTCTCTTCATACTGATTCTCCTTTTAATATCAAACGAAACTTACCTTGCGGCATTCTACCGCCTGGCGCGCCGCTAAAATACCACGAGAACCCATTCCAATCAAAGATTCGGCAAACTCCGGGTCAGACCGCTCGGTACCCAGTGCAACACTAAGTTCCGCAACCCGGAATTCAGGTGCAGAGGGGTCTGACCCCAGAGCCACGGGCATTGCCGCGGAGCCCTGTGGAGCCATCTTTCTGTAAACATTGACCCTCATTAAGAGCTCAGGTATACGGTCTCATGCATTTACGCGATCTTTTTCTTCTGACAGTTCTGACTTTGGCGGGCGCCGCCGCGTTGGCCCAGAATACGGGCTCCCGGGGCGAGGAATTGTTTTTCGGTAAGGCCGGATGCGCGGATTGCCATGAAGTCAACGGCCGTGGCGGTGTGGTCGGTCCTGACCTTTCCGGCGCTGGAGCCATTCCCGCCGAGGTGTTGCGCGGAAAGATTCTCAAACCCGGCAATCCCGTTCGAGGCCGTCCGGCACCCGGGGTCATTGTCGCGAAGCTGCGCGATGGACGCGAGATTCAGGGAGTGCGGCGAAATGAAGACACATTCACACTCCAAATGGTTGACGGTTCCGGTCAACTGCATCTCCTCGAAAAAGCAAACCTCACTGAAGTGCGATATGAGAATCGATCGTTGATGCCTGCGGACTACGCCACTCGAATAACAACAGACGACCTGCAGGCTCTCGTGACCTACCTCGGTACATTGAACGGCCGGGACATCAAGAAAACATCTGCAGCCCTTATCGGCGGAGGCATCGCGTCCACCCGATTGCGCAATTCGCAAGCTGAGCCTCAAAACTGGATGCATTATTGGGGCGACTATCAGGGAACACACTACTCGGCACTGAAAGAAATCACGCCGGCCAATGTTTCAACTCTTCAGGCGAAATGGACAATTCAATTGCCGGGATCATCGGCTCTCGAGGCCGAACCGCTTGTGATTGACGGCATCATGTACACGAGTGGACAGCCCGGTACGGTGCTCGCTCTCGATGCGAAGTCAGGCCGAAGCATCTGGCGGTATTCAAGACAACAACCCGTTCGCAATCCCAATCAGATAAATCCGTTCAATCGCGGAGTCGCGATCCTTGGTAATCGTGTTTTTCTCGGTACCCTAGATGCCGCGCTGGTTGCGCTGGACGCAAGAACCGGCCTCCTCCTCTGGGAAAGTCAAGTTGCCGACACAATGCTCGGTTACACGATCACGAGCGCGCCCCTCACCGTAAACGACAAAGTGATTGTTGGTGTGAGCGGCGGCGAATTTGGCGCGCGCGGCTTTCTCGATGCCTATGACGCCGCAACAGGAAAGCGGCTGTGGCGATGGTACTCGGTTCCCGGACCGGGTGAATTCGGCAATGACACCTGGTCCGGCGATAGCTGGAAATATGGCGGAGCGCCCATGTGGCTGACCGGTTCCTACGATCCCGATCTCAACACGCTCTACTGGACCACCGGAAATCCCGGAGCCCAGATCGATCGCTCAGTTCGCGGTAACGGCGATAATCTCTTCAGCGATTCGGTTGTTGCGATCGATCCGGATACCGGCCGGCGCAAATGGCATTTTCAATTTACGCCGAACGACGGCCACGATTGGGATTCCGCTCAGGATGTGGTCCTCGTCGATCGGATATGGCACGGCGAAAATCGAAAGCTGTTGCTTCACGCGGATCGCAACGGCATGTTTTACGTTCTCGATCGAACGAACGGAAAATTTCTAGCCGGCACTTCGTTTGTTTATCAGAACTGGAACTCGGGCCTCGATGCGTCCGGGCGTCCGATACAGATTCCGGGATCCAATTCGAGTCCGGAAGGCACCTTCCTGGTCTATCCCTCTCTGGTGGGCGGCACGAATTTTCAAGCGCCGTCCTACAGTCCGGTGACGGGATGGTTTTATCTCGAGTATGCCGAGAGCGGCCAGCAATTCATCAGTGAGCCTGCAGTGTATTCGGCCGGCCGCCAATACATCGGCCGAGGCCGGGGGAGTGTGCCTGATCCGAAACCGGGCGATCCCTCACCTTCAGCGGGAATCAAAGCTCTCGATCCCGAGACGGGCAAGACGATGTGGGATTTCAAACTGTTGCAGGGATCCCTCAGCAATGGCGTCATGGCCACAGCCGGAGGAGTCCTTTTTGCGGCGTCCCGCGAAGGGAATCTCATGGGTCTCGATGCGAGCAGCGGTAAAGCTCTCTGGCGATATCCAACTGGTGGAAACATGACGGCATCTCCGATGAGCTTTGCAGTCGACGGCAAACAGTACATTGCAATCGCTTCGGGTGACTCGATCTATTGCTTCGGCCTCCCGTAAAATAGTGCGTATATGAAACGCCTGCCGGAAAATCGGCCTAAGAAAAAGCTCGACCCCTCGCACATTTATCGGGATCTCAGGGAGTTGATGTGGCCAAGGCGCGGCCTCTTCGCGATTGGGCTCCTCCTCACGTTCATTAATAGAGCTGCAAGCCTGGTCCTGCCGCGCTCGACAAAGTTTCTCATCGATGATGTCGTCCAGAAGCATCGGCAGGATCTGCTGATTCCCATTGCTGCGGCTGTCGGGGCTGCCGTTCTGATTCAAGCGGTCACTTCCTATGCTCTCATTCAACTCCTGAGCACCTCCGCACAACGTCTGATCGCAGATATGCGGATTAAAGTCCAGGTACACATCGGGCGACTGCCCGTGCGTTACTACGATGTGAACAAGACCGGGGCGCTTGTTTCGAGAATCATGTCGGATGTGGAAGGTGTGCGAAATCTTGTGGGGACCGGTCTTGTGGATTTCGTGGGAGGAGTGTTCACTGCCATCATCGCTTTCGTATTCCTTCTGAAGACCAACGCGACGCTGACTTTTGTTGCTTTGGGATTCCTCCTGGTTTTCAGCCTTGTTCTACGCAGAGCATTCAAATCGATCCGGCCGATTTTTCGCGAGCGTGGAAAAATCAACGCCGAGGTGACGGGCCGCCTCAACGAGTCCCTGGGTGGTGTACGGGTCGTGAAAGGCTTTCACGCAGAGGATCGCGAAGCGAAAGTTTTCGAGACCGGTGTGATGCGTCTCTTCGAGAACGTCCGCAAAACGCTTTTTGCGACTTCGGTTATCGGCCTGGCTTCAACCGTCCTGATGGGGGCGGTCAGCATTACCGTGATGATCGTCGGCGGGCGTCTGATGTTGAACAACAGCATGAGCCTTGGCGATTTCTTTTCGTTTACGCTGTTCCTGGGTTTTCTTGTCGCGCCGGTGTTTCAAATGGTCAGCATCGGCACTCAGATTACAGAAGCGTTTGCCGGCCTCGATCGCATGCATGAAGTTTTGCAGGAGCAACCGGAAGACATCGATCCGGAAAGAACCGTGAGGCTCGGAACCATTAACGGTAACGTGCGCTTTGAGAATGTAGGCTTCGAATACGAACAGGGCAAGCCTGTGCTGCGGGATATATCTCTGGATGCCGTTCCCGGCACCGTCACCGCGCTGGTGGGTTCATCGGGATCCGGCAAAAGCACTTTGATCGGCCTTGTCGCCGCATTCGCCAAGCCCGCCACGGGCCGTGTGTCGGTCGATGATACGGATCTTTCGACGGTCCGTCTCGATTCGTATCGATCTCAACTGGGTGTCGTCCTTCAGGACAATTTCCTGTTCGATGGCACGATCAAAGAGAACATTCTCTTCGGAAGACCCGAGGCTTCCGATGTTGAGGTTCAGGCAGCCTCGACAATCGCCCGGGTGGACGAGTTCGCATCGAAGTTCGAGCATGGACTCGATACCATCGTGGGTGAGCGCGGTGTGAAGTTGTCGGGAGGACAGCGCCAGCGCGTAGCGATCGCAAGGGCCATTCTGGCGGATCCACGTATCCTGATTCTCGACGAAGCCACATCAAGTCTCGATACGGAAAGTGAAGCGTTGATTCAACAGGGACTCGCGGCTCTCATGTCCGGCCGCACGACATTCGTCATCGCGCATCGCCTCAGCACGATCCGGAGCGCGGATCAGATTCTGGTGCTCGAACACGGACAGATTGTCGAACGGGGCACTCACAGTCAGTTGCTCGCTTACGCAGGGCGATATTTTGATCTCTATACACGTCAGGCGGGTTTGGAAGCGAATCGTTTCATCAATCCCGGGGAAAAGGAGCTTGAAGGCGATGTCCAAAACGATGAAAAGCGAAAAGAAAGAAGAGAAAATCTTGGCGAAGTTGCGCGAGATCTGTTTGGCTTTACCCGAAGCTCACGAAGTTAAGACCTGGGGACATCCCACGTTCAAAGCCGGGACCAAAACATTTGCCGTGCTCGAACATTACAACGGCCATTTGTGTATTTGCTTCAAGGCAACGATGGCGCTCCAGCAACTTCTCGTCGAAGATCCGAAATACTTCAAATCTCCCTATATCGGAAATCAGGGCTGGGTTTCGTTAATCGCGGACAGAACTCCGAAGTGGAATGAAGTTCGGCAGTTGATTCATGGGAGTCATGGTCTCGTGTTCAAACCTCGATCGAGAAAGGCGTGAAGTCCGTATCGATGTCGTAATAGTCTTCCTGCTCGTGCCGTTTCAAGAAACCAACCACCTGGTATGTGACCGGTGTAACGATTGCCTCCCATAAGACTTTGATCAGGTAGTTGCTCGTCATGACAGTCAGGAGCAGATGGTTGTCCCACACGTGAAAGAAAGCTACAGGATAAAACACGAGGGAATCCACGCCTTCTCCGACAATCGTTGAACCAATGGTCCGTGCCCACAAATGACGTCCCTTGGTTTGGATCTTCATTTTCGCCAGAACGTAAGAATTCGCGAACTCGCCCACAAAGAAAGCGGCGAGTGACGCAAACACGATTCTCGGTGTCTGCCCGAAGACTGTTACGTATGCCGCCTGATCGTTCCATCCGGTTGCGGGCGGCAGCGTCACGACCACCCAACTCATGAACGACGCAAAGATAATCGCCCCAAAGCCGGCCCATACAACCTTTCGCGCGCGGGCGTAACCATAAACTTCGGTCAAGACATCATTGAAGATGTAGCTGATGGGGAAGAACAGGACTCCCGCTCCAAAGGTGAATCCCCATACTGTGCAGACTTTGGCTGCTCCGATGACGTTGGAACAAAGCAGGATCGTCACAAACAACGCCATCACGAGGTCATAGTATTTATAAAGACGCCGGCGAACCTGAGGCATCGTGTACTCCGGAAGAGCAGGGGAATTCCAGGGACGCACCCTCGAATTCTCCCTTCAGAAAAGGACGTATCGTAGCATGTTTGCGCGGGTCTTTATGCCGCGATGTCGCGCTTCAGTGAAATCAGCTTGAAGAGGTCGGAGCGCGTGAGGATGCCGACGAGCTTGCCTTTCTGCACCACGGGAGCTTTGCTGCAGTTCTGATTCATCAGAATGCGAAGAGCTTCGGTGGCATCCCGGTCGGGTTCGATAGTGCAATAGGTGGCGGGATCGGACAGGAATGTACCGATTTTGGTTGTGGGCCATTCTGACGCCGGAACTCCCTTGATGGATCGAACGTCGATCATCCCGATGAAACGGCCCAGTTCCTCGACCGGAAAAACCCGATAGTGATAGTGAAAGACGTATGCGTTGACGAATTCCGAGATCGTCATCGAAGTGTTCACAGCGACGGGAGGTACCATGATCTCCCGAACCTTCATGTCCTGCAGCCCGAATCTCAGTTCAAAGGATTCGTATTCTTTTTCGGCCGAGCTCTTCAGGAAGAGTCCGATCAATACGAGCCAGACGCCGGGGACAATGTGCATCGATAGCGCGGAGAGAAGCCCCAGTGTCATAAGCGCCATCGCGAAAACCTGGCCGACTCGCGCAGCCGATTTCGTCGCTTCGCGCAGGCTGCCGCTGCGATACCAGAGAAATGCCCGCAATACACGTCCGCCATCGAGTGGAAAGCCCGGAATCAGATTGAAAACGGCCAGAAGAATATTGACGTAGGAAAGGTAATGAATCATTTCGACGGTAATACGATCCACGAATCTTCCCGCAAAATAAGCAAGACCGACGAATACGCCTCCGAGGCACAGACTTGTCAGCGGCCCTGCGATCGTTGTCAGAAACTCCGCATACGGACTGCTCGATTGCGTCTGCGCCATCTCCGACACGCCGCCAAAAATGAAGAGAGTGATTTGACGCACCGGAACACCCAGGCGCCGCGCCACCAGACAGTGACTCAATTCATGCATCAGAACGCAGCCGAACAGTGCCAGGGAACTAAGAGAACCAGCCAACCAATAGATGAAGGGCGGGTAATCCGGAACCTGAAGAGGGAAGTATCCGGCCGAAAGAGTCCATGCGAATAAAAAGAACGCGATAAACCAGGATTTATCAATGCGGACGCGAATTCCCCATATGGAGAATGCGTTGAATGCAGTCACAGCAAGAGCCCCCGGTGAAGGTTATTGCATGCAGGGGACCATCGTCGGGGCTTTGTTTTTGACCGTACCGGCTGTCAGTTTTGTTTACGTTCGCACTTCTGTCCGATTCCGATCGATTTTCTACGTGTGGAATGAGGGTATTCCCGATTTTGTTCGGAGCCGGGATCGCGCTCCTCCGTCGGGTTTCTTTACGTTCTGGACTTGCCTTTGCGATGAGAACAGTCGCTTCGATAGGCCCTTAGTCCTGGCCTAACGTTGCCGCCTTCTTGGATTTACGGTTTGGAGGGAGGAGCCGCATCGGGAACGGCAGAGCGATTGCCATAAAGACTCCGATTCAATCGTTCCATGGAGGGAATATGAAGCTTGGAAACATCCTAGGTTGTTTGATTGTGATGCTTGCTGTGGCGGCTACTACATTTGCCGGCGATAGCGTTCACGTTCCGGAGCCGGATCCCGCAACGTTGACGACCGTTGGTCTTGTGGTCGGCGGCTATTTGTACCGGGTTTTCAAGTATCGCAATAAGAAGTAAATCGAAGTAGAATTGCCACCATTGTTTCGACAGGGCACAAAGAACCGATAAAGTTTCTTTGTGCCCTTGTTGTTTATGAATACCGATGGCTGACTTCCTTTTGGCCCATGCGAGCCGGCTTTATAACTTCGAGTACTTCGGAGTGATCATTCTCGTTTCGGGGCTTGAATGCGTAATTAGCCTTCGACCTGCCGTTGGTTCCCTCAAATTGCGATGGATCGGAAACATTGTCGTATTGATCTTGGGTGCTGTGACCGTGAAATTGGTCTTCCCGGTCGTCGGAATTGGCTTCGCCGGGCTGTGTGTGCAACGCGGCTGGGGCATACTGAATCACGTGACCGTGCCCGAGTGGCTCAAGGTTGTTGTTACCGTTGTTCTTTTGGACTTTGTTGCATATTGCCGGCATTACGCCGCACACCGTGTAGCAGTCTTGTGGAGGCTCCACCGCTTGCATCACACGGATGAAGATGTGGATTTCACGACAACCTTTCGATTTCATCCGATTGATGGCCTATGGATCACAACTGTCGAACTCGCTGCTATTGCAGCTCTTGGCGCGCCGCCTGTCGGCGTTTTTATCACCCAGCTTTTGAATACCGTTGTGGACTTCATGAGCCATGGCAGTGTGCGCGTGCCAGGAGGGATGGATCGCTTCCTGAGAAAATTCCTGGTCACACCATACATGCACCGCACTCATCATTCACAAGTCCTCCGCGAGAACAGTTCAAACGTCGGAAGTCTGTTTCCCTGGTGGGACCGTATGTTCGGCACTTACATCGATCAGCCGGAAATGGGACATGAACGAATGATTGCGGGCCTTCCGGAATTCACCGAACGAAAGCATCAGATGATTCATTGGATGCTGGCCCAGCCCTTTCTGCGCGTGGCTCATTCGAAGGAGCCTTCACCGGCCGAGACCTATCCAATCAGTTGACGCAGGACGTACTGAAGAATTCCTCCGTGGCGGTAATACTGAATTTCGTATGGTGTGTCGATGCGCACAACCGCCTCAAACTTTTTCTCTTTCCCGTCTTCCCCGCGAGCGCGGATTGCCGCCCGCATTCCCGGTTGGATGCCCGCCGCGATTCCTTCGATGTCGAAAGTCTCAAAGCCGGTCAGCCCGAAGCTCGCTGCATTTTCTCCATCCTTGAACTGGAGCGGCAGCACACCCATACCGACGAGGTTGCTTCGATGAATGCGTTCGAAGCTTTCCGCCAGGACGGCCTGTACGCCCAGCAAGCGGGGACCCTTCGCGGCCCAGTCTCGAGACGAGCCTGAACCATATTCCTTTCCGGCGAGGATGAGCAGAGGCACACCATCCTTTTGATATTGCATAGCGGCATCATAGATGGCCGTTTGTGACTTGTCCGGCAAATGCACGGTCCATCCGCCTTCAGTTCCCGGCGCCATTTGATTGCGTAACCGGATATTCGCAAACGCACCTCTCATCATCACCTCATGGTTTCCCCGGCGCACGCCGTAGGAATTGAAATCCTTCGGCGCGACTCCATGAGCGATGAGGTATTTGCCCGCCGGGCTGTCCGGCTGAATGGATCCGGCTGGAGAAATGTGATCGGTGGTGACCGAATCGCCCAGCACAGCAAGCACGCGCCCGCCGTGGATATCTTTCAAAGGCGGCGCCTGCCGCGGCATGTTTTCGAAAAAAGGCGGACGTTTCACGTAAGTTGAATGTTCGTCCCATGCGAAAAGCTCACCGGATGGAGCTTCCACGCCCTTCCACCGCTCATCGCCCTTGAGCGATTCTTCGTAGGCTTTGCGAAACATTTCGGCGCGCACGGAGGAACGAATGGCGTCGGATATTTCCTTTTGCGTGGGCCAGACATCGCGCAGATAGACGGGCTTCCCGCTCTTATCGTTTCCCAGCGGCTCGGTGTTGAGATCGATATCCATGGTTCCGGCCAGCGCATATGCGACAACAAGCGGTGGAGATGCGAGATAGTTCGCGCGAACCAGCGGATTGATGCGCCCTTCGAAATTTCGATTGCCGCTGAGAACCGCAGCGACAACGAGACCGTTTTCCTTGACCGCATTCGCAACGGGCTCCGGCAGAGGGCCGCTGTTGCCGATGCAGGTTGTGCAGCCGTATCCAACCACGTGAAAGCGAAGTTGCTCGAGATAAGAAATCAATCCGCTGTCCTTCAGATAATCCGAAACCACGCGCGAGCCAGGCGCCAGGCTTGTCTTGACCCATGGTTTGACGTTGAGGCCGCGATCGACTGCTTTTCTCGCGAGGATACCCGCAGCCATCATGACTCCTGGATTCGAAGTGTTCGTGCAACTCGTGATGGCCGCGATCACAACGGATCCGTGACCCACCGGGTATCGATTTCCGTTGTCCGCAACGGTGACGCTTGAAACATTCTTCGTCTGTTTGGCGAGCATTGCCGGCAACGCTTCTTCAAAAGCCTGTTTGGATTTTGCCAGCGGCACTCGATCCTGAGGACGGCGAGGACCTGCAAGACTCGGTTCGACACTCGAAAGATCCAGTTGCAGCGTGTCGCTTAAAATCGGATCCGGCGTCGAGTCGGTGCGGAACAGCCCCTGGTATTTCGCATAAGCCTCGACAAGCTGCACGTGTTCCGGATCCCTTCCGCTCAGTCGCAGATAGTTCAACGTTTCGGAATCGATGGGAAAAAAACCGATCGTTGCGCCATATTCCGGCGCCATGTTTGCGATCGTTGCGCGATCCGCGAGGCTCAGGCTGGAAAGACCGGGGCCATAAAACTCGACAAACTTGCCAACGACTCCTTTCGCCCTAAGCATTTGCGTCACCGTCAGTACAGCATCGGTTGCCGTTGCGCCTTCTTTGAGCTGGCCAAAGAGTTTGAATCCGACGACCACCGGAATCAGCATCGACAGTGGCTGTCCAAGCATTGCGCCTTCGGCTTCGATTCCGCCGACACCCCATCCCACAACGCCGAGCCCGTTGATCATTGTGGTATGCGAGTCGGTTCCCACCAGGGTGTCCGGGTAAGCGACGCTGCGTCCATTCTTTCTGTCGACGTAGACGGTCTTTGCGATGTATTCCAGATTGACCTGATGAACGATTCCGACATCGGGAGGAACCACACTGCAGTTTTGAAACGCCTTCTGTCCCCACTTCAGAAATACGTAGCGTTCACGGTTGCGCTCGAGTTCGCGGTCGGCATTAAAGGCGAACGCCCCGGGGGAGCCAAACTGATCCACCTGCACCGAGTGGTCGATGACCAGATCCACCTGCTGCAGCGGATTGATTCTCTTCGGATCGCCGCCCATCTTTTTGATGACGTCGCGCAACCTCGCAAGATCTAAGATGGCCCGAACTCCCGTTAAACCCGTCCGCAAAACCCCCGCCAGGAGAAACGCGCTATTTTTATCCGAAGATTTTGCGCCCGCTGAATTCGCAACCGCGCGAACATCATCCGCGCTCACCGTTGATCCGTCTTCAAACCGGAGAAGGTTTTCAAGCATCACCTTCAACGAAAACGGCAGCTTGGAAATGGCGCCGGCGCCGGCTTTTTCCGCATTTTCAAGAGAGAAATAATCGAACGCGTTCGAGCCGGCCTTCAGCGTGGATTGCGAATTAAATGTATTCATGATCCAAAGATTCTAACACCGGGAGAGGGCCGAAGTTAGACTCGGACGCCCAAAAGGCGGCCGATGAAATACGTCGCGGCCGCTGCCAGCGCGCCAATACCCAACATGCGAAATCCGCTGAACAGCAGACTGCGTCCGGTGAAGATGGAAATAAACCCGCCCACGATGAACAGTGAGAGTCCGCAAACAGCCGCGCTTGTCACAAACGCCGCGTTTCCGTTGAGGAGCAGATAAGGAATCACCGGAATCGCTGCGCCTGCTGCAAAAGCGAAGAATGAGCTTGCCGCCGCCGTCCATGGCGAGCCCAGCGAGGCGGGATCCAGGCCAAGCTCTTCGCGCGCCAGCGTGTCGATCGCTGTGTCCGGATTTGAAAGAATGCGTTCCGCGAGCTCTTCGGCCTGGTTCTCCGGCACGCCCTTAGCCTGATAGATAAGCGACAGCTCTTCCTTTTCTTCTTCCGGTGACATTTCCAATTCCTGGCGTTCCACCGCGATCTGCTGCTCGTAGAGTTCCCGTTGCGACCGCACCGATACATATTCGCCCGCCGCCATCGACGAGGCTCCAGCGAGCAGACCTGCAATTCCAGCGAGCAACACAAAACGGAATTCCGTGCTGGCCCCGGCGATGCCCATCACGAGGCTGAAATTGGAGAGAAGGCCGTCGTTGATGCCAAAAACAGCCGCGCGCAGGCTTCCGCCGTAACTCGTGCGATGCCAGCCTTCGAGATCGAGAATGGACTCGGGTTTATCCGCTCCGCGCTGCATTGCGCGCAGCGTGCGCATGTGGCCACGTTCTTCGGCAGGAATGCCGGCGGCTTCAGCCTGACCGCGATAAACATCCTGATCGCGCGATTCGAGTCCGCTGACGACCGGCAGAATATGCTGAGTTCCGAAACGGCGTGAAAGCCACCCCAATAGTAAAATGCGCCATCCCGGCGCGTACGGCGGCAGCGGCGCGCCATTGTTTTTCAGCAGACGAGCCCATCGTGCGGCGTGCCGTTCTTCCGCGGCTGCAAGCTTTTCGAAAATCTGAGCGCGAGCGGGATCCTGCTCGGCCTTTGAGAGCGCTCGATAAAGCGCAATACCATCCTGCTCGCGGAGAAAATTATCGGCATAACGCCGGAGATCGTCAGTCGTTGGTTTCACGTGGACACTTTATCAGATCGCGATTTTGACCCGCCGGTTGAGCTCGGCATCAGCCGCTGAGAGTTTCAGACTATGCGGTAACGAGACGCGATCCAATCCGAAGAGTTTTCGCCGCAGGGCTTGATAATCCTTCACCGCATCCCTGAGCACACGGCCGATGCCCCCGGACATCGGATGCAATCTTCTGGCGGCGGACAATCGGGAAAAAAGCGGATGCCCGAGGTACGACAGCCATCCGCCAACAGCATGCCGGCCCAAGCCGCGCAACGCTGTTCTCCAGAGGTGACCCGGGCTGTAAAACTTCCGGTAGCAGTCGAAAAGCAAGTCTTCGAGTTGGACGGAACTCAGGTGTGGATGCCGCCACGTCGGTTTGGTCGCATCGTATCGATCGAGGTTTTGCTCGGTGAGCCGGCCTTGCAAAAGGAAATCGTCGTATTGCTCGGTACCGGGAATCGGCGTCAGGATATAAAACGACGAAACATCAGGGTGAAAACTGCGGAGCGTGTCGAGATGTTCTCGAACTGCGGAGGCCGTATCGTCCGGAAAGCCGATGATGTTCGAGAAATGACTCACGATCACGTTCTCGCGGCATAGCCGCACGATTTCACCATACGTAGACGGATGATTCTGAGTCTTGTGCGCCGCAAGGAGTGTTCTCCGGTTGAAGGATTCCACACCGACGAACATTTCAAAACATCCGGCCCTGCCGAGAAGCCTCACGAAGTCTTCCTGTCTGGCCACCTGCGTATCGCATTGCACGAAGAAAGGAATTCGAATGTTCTCATCGATCATCTGCTGCAGTAGTTCATTTGCCTGAGCGTATTTGTTGAAGTTGTCGGACGTGAACATGACCAGCCGCACGCCCTGCGCTTTCGCATTGCGCAGACTCGCCATTGTTGTCTCGATGGATTGGCTGCGAATCTGTCTGCCGGCAATTTTGATTACCGAACAAAAGTTACACGTGTAGGGGCAGCCGCGCGCAGGATAGATTCCGAGCATCGGCACCACATATCGCCGCAGGTCCTGGCTGGATGGTGGAATCACGACCGGCGCCTCGAGGTGCTGGGACCAGCGTTGATTTTCACCGTAGACCGGCGCAAGTTCCCCGTGAATGGCGTCGCGCAGGATCTGCTGCCAGATGATTTCCGCTTCTGCAAGCGCGAAGCTGACGCCGCATCCCTGAAGTTCTTTTGTGTCGCAGGTCATCGGATGCGGACCGCCGACCACACAGTGCCGGACACCGTTCGCGCGCGCGAACGCCGCAAGGTCCAGACTTCGCTGAAATTGATGCGATTGAACTCCAACCAGCGCGAGCAACGTCGGCATGCCGGGGTTTCGAAGCAACTCGAGGTATCCGAGGTCCGTCTGGACGTACTCGTCGATCGCCCAGGTTTCAATATCAACGCCATCCAGAGATTCCGGAGTCATGCTGCGAATGTACGGGACCGTGCTGTTGGGCATGAATCCACGCCGGAATCTTTCGACATGTCCACTCACACCGTACTTGCTCGGTTTAATGATCACGACGCGAAGCATCTCGTGATGATAGCCTTGAAGCGCATTCCGGCAAAAAAAAGGAAGAAAGCCGATTCTCTCGGCGTCTAATAAAGGAATTCGCAGAAATCACAACTCCTGGAGGGCAAATGCTGAAAGGGATTCCGGCAGCTATCGCAATATTGGCGATCGTCCTGTTAGCGTCGATGGGTGGCGTTCTTGTGAGCGCCCATAATAACAATGACAACCTGAATAAGTCGGAGGCGCTGACCGTTCACGAGTGGGGCACCTTCACAACAGTTGCAGGTCCGGACGGCGAATCCGCGAACTGGCTGCCTCTGAGCGGACCCAACGATCTGCCTTGTTTTGTAAATCATTTTCAGAATTCGTTCGTGAAGTGGTCGCGAGACGGCAAGGTGCTGAATTATCGGGATGCCCGCGAGAAGCTTCAGGGCAAAGTCCGGATGGAAACCCCGGTTCTCTACTTCTATTCGCCGCGGGAAGAAAATCTGAATGTAAAAGTAAATTTCTCGAGGGGCTTCGTTTCGGAATGGTATCCCGCTGCCAATGTGGATTTCTCCGGAAACAACATCGAGTGGAAACAGGTGCGAGTTGTTCCGGATCGGAAGACCAACTTTCCGATTGAAGAGCGGCCGAGCCACTACTACAAGGCTCGCGAAACCGATTCGAATCCGCTGCAGAGGGGCGCGGAGAAAGAAAAATTCCTGTTCTACCGGGGGCTCGGATATTTTGCCGTCCCGTTGTCCGCCACAATCACGGAGTCTGGAAAAATCCGCGTGAGGAACACGGGAAACGAAACGATGCCGGTCATCGTCCTGTTTGAGAACCAAGCCGGAAAAATCGGATATCGAATTCAGAAACAGTTTACAGGCGAGGCTGCTTTCGATGCGCCGACCCTTACCGCAGACTTTAGATCATTGCGGAAAGAACTGGAGAGCGCGTTGCTCTCGGCGGGCTTGTATGAGAAGGAAGCTCATGCCATGGTCGAAACCTGGCGGGATTCCTGGTTCGAAGAAGGAACACGGGTCTTTTATATTTTGCCCGGAACAACGGTCGATCGGCTTCTTCCGCTGACCATCCAGCCTGCGCCGGCCCATGTTGCGCGGGCGTTCGTTGGCCGCATGGAAGTGTTTACGCCGGAAACTATCAAGACCGTTGAAAACGCGATCGCGGCAAACGATATCCGCACACTCGCGAAGTATGGGCGGTTCTTGGGCTCTATCGCAGACCGGATTGCGGCGAAAGATCCGCGGACTCAGGCTTTGCTGGATTCTGCGTATAAGTCGGTTTTGAGCGAAATCGCGTCGAATTGCAAGTGAAGGGAATTCGAGGACGCACCCGACATTTGAGAGTGGAGATCCCAATATTTGAGATCTCAGATTTTGGGATCTCCACTCTCAAATGTCGGCGTCCCTGGAATTGTCTACCGGGTCGCGGCCTTTTTCTCTTCCACGCGCGCGCCCGCCAGTCCGCCTGTCATGGCGTAGTTGCCTTCGTGGCAGGCGTATTCGTATAACGGCCCCTCACTTTTCGTCACGGGGATTTCGACAGTCCACAGTTTGGTGAACGACGCCGGATCGTCGACGGTGAATTGATACAACAGCGTGTCGCGATCCATGCGTTTGAATCGTTCGGTCAGTTTCATGTTTTCGCTTGATCCTCGGAAGGGTGTGCGGCCGGTGAAGTTTGTCGTTTCGACCACAAGAGTGTCGCCATCCCAGTGACCTCGAGAGTCGCCCTTCAACTGCCGGATGTCTGAGGGAAGATGTGGCCGGCTATCGAGGGGAATCACACGAATGTCGTGAATCATCTCAACGAGAATCGTCACGAACCCCGGGGACTGTACGATCTGAATATTGTTGTTGTATGCCGTGGGCATCATCGGCGGTCCTGTGGACGCCCAGATGATGCATCGTTCGGCCATCGGCCGGTTTTCGGGTCCGTCGAATTCGTGGCCTCGATTGGCGGCCAGCCGCTCGGACTGCCGATCACGAGCTGCCGGGGTAAGCGCTGGAACCTTCCCATCGGACGGATCGGTGATCAGCGATGTTCGTCTCGTTTTGACGATCTTCGTTCCGCGATCCCACCAGAAATCGTTATATGCGCGGCCAACGTCCTGCTCCACGGGGCCATCGCGGCGGTCCATGTTGTTGCGCTTGAGTACATCCGCTTCGTAGTCCGCGGCTTCCTTCTCGGTAAAAAAAGCTTTACCGGCAAGATCGGATGGCCGTTCCAATGGTGTGATCGTGGCAAAGCTCCATATGCCTTGTAAATCGGGTTGTCCGTCCGGTGTGCGCAGCGGGACTGCCGCGGCTTTCGACTGTGCAAGGGCCGGGGGAGCCGTCAGTGCGATAACTGCGGCTACTATTGCCGGCGAACATACGCAAACGAGAAATCGATTTTTCATCGGAAATCTCCTTTTTTATTAGCGTCGGGCCCACCGTTTACTTGACGTTTCGCCCTATCGGGCTCACGCTTCGCGCCAGTTCAGTTCGGTACACCGCTTCGCGGCCTCCTCACATCTGGCCGGTTCCCCCACGCCGGGAGATGGATTTCATGCCATCTCCTTACTTAAGATCGTGGACCGTAATGCGGCACAGGCTTTCCCGATTCGAGCGCTCCGAGATCGGGAGCCCGCCCGGTGAAACCATCATTGACGTTCGCCAAAACAACGCCGCGGTCGATGCCCGCGGCATTGGGCTTGAGCCTGAAATCGAAATCTTCAGCCTTGTAGACCTTCTGCACGTTCTTGAGATCATTGCGATCGAGCCTGGGCACTTTCATGAAAATATCGTAATCGACCAGAATGCTGTGCTGATCCTGATGCGTGGCCTCAGTATACTGCGCGAGGCTTGAATATCGCCGGGTTTGAAGCATTGCCTGATGCCGGGGCCCTGTGAAATCCGCGGCGACGCCGGCCGGCGGCGAATTCCACTGAAACGAGAACTCAGCGCCCGGATTCGGACGGAATCCGTTGTAATCCGAAGAGGTGTAGTTTGTAAATGTGTTCACCGAAAAAATCGCGGGCGCCGAGTTTTCTCCGAGAAACAGATTGTTTCGCCAATGGACGTTCGAGGTGGCCTGCGCCGCGGTCTCCGACAGAATGGTGTTGTGATAGAAGAGCACGCCTGCCGATCCATTCGTGAGCCGTGTCGATCCGCCCGGCAGGTGGTAAGCAATATTCCCAACCCAATAGACCGGACCTCCGTTCACGGGCTGATTGCAAAATGCGTGCGACGCGGAATTGATCATCATATTTCGCAGCACACGAACGTTATGCATTCCGCCATCGGTCTCGAACGGGTTGTCGTGAAAATTAGTCATGTAATTGTTATAGAAGTCGATCGAAACCGGCCGGCGATCCCAGTACTCGCGCGCAGGATAGGAAGGGCCTTCGGCTGCTGAAGAGCCATCCGGATTGCCGTACGTTTCGATATCGATGCCGTCATGAAAGTTTGCGACGTAGTTGTACGCGATGACGTGACCCGGCCCATAGACTTTGACCGCAATATAGGAAAGCATCTTCGGCGGGAACACCTGTCCGGATTGCGGCGTGGCGAATTGAGCCCAGTAATCGGGTCCATTCCATCCGATGACATGATCCGGATCGTTCCTGCCGATAAACCAATTGTCCGCGATGTAGAAATTGCTCGAGCCCGAATAGTTTGTGTACACGCCCATGCCGATGTTTTCGAAACGGCATTTCTTCACGGTGAGTCCCTTTGAGCCCACAATGAACTGCGTGCCCGCCCAGATCGCAATCTCGGTGTTGCGGATCGTGAGGCCTTCAAAATAGTTGTAATTCGCAGCCTTCACATTGAAGAGGTTGAACGTGCCGTTCCCGTCGAAGATCGCTTCACCATCACCCGCGCTCCTGATGACGATCGGTTTCTCCGGAGTCCCGCTTGCCGTGAGGTAATAGGTGCCGTCAAACGGCGTCGTGCTGACGGCAAGGTTATTCGTGTATTCGTACCGATCGTATTTGTAGAGGCCCGCGTGCACGAGAATCTGATCGCCGGCTTTCAAGCGTGGCCGCGCTGCTGTCGCCCAATCCGTGCCGGAGCACGTCAGATTGTAAGCACATAGCAAACCTTCGAAAGCGGGTTGGATCTTCTGGCCCTTGTACCCGTGCGGATAAACATGAAAAACGCGTCCTCCCTCAAATGGCTTCGGCTCAGGCCGCGTGCGGACAGTTACGGTCTTCGTGGCTTTTCCACCGTCGGGATCGGAAAGATCGAATGTGCATTCGTAGGAGGTATCGGGCTCGAGATCGAGAATGCTGCCGGCAAACATGTTCGGGGATACGAGGTTCAACTGCGCGCCATTGTAGATTTCCTCTCCGTGTAATCGAAGAAGCGGGAGAGCCTGCTTCCAGTCTTTGTCGCCGATTTTTCGGTAGTGGACTTCCACGCTTGCGTTCCGGTTGTCGTCGCCTTCGATAAACCACTCGAATCCAAGATTGATCAGCGTGGGAGGATCCACTATGAATTCACCCGCTGTGACTTTGTTCTCGGTCGCACGTGGCGCGGCAGTCGTCGATGAGGTTACGAATGCAATGAGAATGAGGATCACCGGCATGATGGATTTCATGAAGAGTGACGCTAATCACTTGCTGAAATGGTGTCAAACAAAAAGGCTCTGGCTGCCAACGTCCGGTTCACACCAGTGGCTGTCGGTACGAGCAATCTCATGGTGCGACGAAATCGGCACTCTATTGCGGCCGCCGGAATAATCCCCCATAAACCGCTTTGCCGAGGACGTGTCCCTGAATCGCTTTCATCACGTTCGCGCGAGTTTCGAAAGCGTCGGCGGCCGGTTGTACATCGAGTTTCGTATCGAGCGCATAGAGTTCGAACATGTAGTGATGCGGCGGCCCGTTGGCGGGAGCACCGGGTCCGCGATATACCTGACCTGTCGCGCTGAATTGGTAACTGCCGTCGGGCAACTGGGCACCCTTCTTCACACCTTCGGGGAGCCCGCTTGCTGTGGCGGGAATGTTCCACACCACCCAATGCGCCTGATCGTCTGTCGTGCGATTGCGGGAGACATCCATGTCATGCATGTTGAGAAAGAAGCTCTGAGTTCCAGCCGGCACATTTCTCCACGTGATCGCGGGTGACGTGCCTTCACCGGGTGCTGCGCCTTCAGCAGCCTGACTGTACTTCACCGGGATTTGGCCGCCATCCGGAAATCCTGCGACAGTCATCGTCATCGGTGGAGCTGCCGGAGCGGCGCCGCCGCCTCTGTTCTGGCCGGCCTGTCCGGCCAAAAGCGATACAACCCACAACATCATTATTGAAACAGTAAGAACTCGTATCAGACGCATGCCTTCCCTCCGGTCATTGATTTATTCGGATTCATCAACAGAGCAATTACGCCGCCGAGGATATACATTCCTGGCGTGACCGGCAATGGAATGCTCTCCACCATTTCTACAGCGGTGTCCAGGCGCCCATGGTGCCCATGCCTCGGCCTGCACAAAAGGGTTGGGTGCATCAGGCCTTATAATCGAAATCTATGGAAGTAAGCACGAAAGGACGCCTCGAAGCCATCTGGGTAAAACGATCTCATGGCGGTCCCATGGATGAAAAGCGAAGCGCACGCGCGGTTCCGGGCAAAGGCCTTGCCGGTTGCGCCAACAACAGCAAGACCCGTCAGGTGACTTTAATCGAACGTGAGGTCTGGAGCGCGCTGATGAACGAGACTTCAGGTGACGTCGCTCCGGCCGCCAGACGCGCGAATCTTATGGTGAGTGGAATTCCACTGGCGAATTCTCGCAATCGTCTTCTTCGAGTGGGTTCGGCACTGTTGCGCATCGCCGGTGAAACAAAACCGTGCGAGGTTATGGAACAGGCTGTCCCCGGTCTTCAGGCTGCAATGTATCCGAATTGGAATGGCGGCGCGTTTGCCCAGGTCCTGGAAGAAGGCGAGATCGCCGTTGGTGATTCCGTGGAATGGGTTGGCCGTCTCGTTCCGAAAGTTCTGGCATACGTGACACGGAACGGAAAATCGGGCAGGGAATTGCTTGTCTTCCGGCATCGGGATTATCCCGAAGCCGGCACACAGATTCCAGCCGGCACGGTTGAAGATGGAGAGACGGCGCAGGATGCTGTGCTTCGGGAACTCGGTGAAGAAACCGGTCTCGTGAAACTCACGGTCATCAATCAAATTGCCAGGGAGCTTTTTCATGCCGCCTGGCGCAACGAATGGCAGGAGAGAAATGTTTTTCATCTTGAGTCTGCTTCCGAAGTCCCTGACGCATGGAACCACGTCGTGCAGTCGGAAGCGGGCGACAATGGCCTTCATTTTTCTTTTTTCTGGTTACCACTGGGCATCGCAGAGACTGAGTTGCAGCGCGGCCAGGGCAAATGGTTGAAGCTCATCTGAGTGTGATGAAGATGAGATTTACTTTCCCCAAGGCATTTCTTCTTGATCTCGATGACACGATTCTGAACGACAGCGGCAGCGTGCAGGCTTGCTGGCAGGAAGCATGCCGCTGTGCCCGGGATTGCCGGCTCGATCCCGACGTTCTGATGCGCACGATCAACGCAACGTCGAAATGGTTCTGGTCCGATCCGGAACGGCATCGAATTGGCCGTCTCAATTTGCGTGTCGCGCGCATCGAGGTCGCACGGCTCGCGCTGGCGGAACTGGGTCTGGAAGACAGCGGGCTCGCGGAAAAAATCGGCGGGATTTATCACGATCGGCGCGAAGAGAGTCTTGAGTTGTTGCCCGGCGCGATCGATACGCTCGTCTGGCTTCGAGCGCAGGGCTGCCGCCTGGCGCTGTTGACCAATGGCAGCGGCGACGCGCAGCGCCGAAAGATATCGCACTTCGGTCTCACCGGCTATTTCGATGCGATGTTCATTGAAGGTGATCTTGGATTTGGTAAACCCGACGAACGTGTTTATCGCCTCGCGCTGCAGACCCTGGCGATCCGTGCAGGCGATGCATGGATGGCGGGCGACAACCTCGAATGGGATGTTGCCCAACCGCAGAAGCTGGGAGTGTTCGGAGTATGGATTCATAACTCCGAAGGGCCGGCTCCAGAATCCGAATCCATTCAGCCCAACCTGATCATTCGTGCTCTTTCCGACTTACTGGAAGTGTTCGCTCCCGAGCGATAAGAGGCTATGAGCATCAACTCCTACCCGCTCCTCGGCCTTGCCCCGCAAGGAACACCCAGTAATATGGTAATATGGGTCGATGAAAACGACGTTGGACCTCCCGGATGAACTGTTGATCGAAGCCAAGAAAGCTGCAGCGGAACAACGGCGAACCTTGCGTGAACTTGTCGAACAAGGTTTGCGCATGGTTCTAAAAAAGCCCGAAGTCCGGCCTCGTGCAAGAAAAGTCCGCCTGGTTACCGTAAAAGGCGGATTGCCGCATGACCTGGATTTGTCCAGCCGCGAGAAAATGTACAAGTGGTTTGATAAGAACGAGTGATCGCGCTGGATACGAATCTCCTCATTTACGCTCATCGAGAAGGTTCAGCGGAACATATCCCTGCGTATAAGGCGATCGAAGCGGCCCTTGATCATCCGCGCGGCTGGGGAATTTGTGTTCCGACGATTGCCGAGTTCTGGAGAACGGTCACACATCCAGGAATCCCTGGAGGTCCTTCATCTTCGGCGGCCGTGACGCACTTCTTTCATCATCTCGTCACCGAAGGCCACGGCAATATTTGGATGCCCGGTCCCGGTTTTGGAGAAAGACTCATGCGATGGGCCGGGGCGCTCAAAATTCGCGGGATCCGTATTTTCGACCTTCAAATCGCTGTCATTGCATACGAGCATGGCGCACGTGAAATCTGGACGCACGATCGCAATTTTGCGTCAGTTCCGGGGGTCAAAGTCCACGATCCGCTCGACTGACTAGGTCATCGGTTGTGCGGGCATAACGGTTCTGTTAGCGTTGTAGTTTTGTTTGGGGAGTTGGGATGCTGCATGAGTACAAGGGCAAGTGGCCGAAGCTCGGCGAGCGGGTTTATATCGCCGAGGGGGCGCAAATCATCGGGGATGTCGAAATCGGAGATCACTCCAGCATCTGGTACAACTGCGTTGTGCGTGGCGATGTGCACTATGTGCGCATCGGCACGCACACCAACATCCAGGATGGATCGGTCGGGCATGTGATGCGAGGTACCTGCCCGCTGATTCTCAAAGACTACGTAACGGTCGGACATGGTGTGATGCTGCACGGCTGTACGATTGATTCGCATTGCCTGATCGGAATGCGCGCGACATTACTCAACGATGTTGTGGTCGGCGAGTATTCGATCATCGCCGCCGGAGCGGTCGTGACAGAGCGAACCGTCATTCCGCCGCGAAGTCTGGTCATGGGTCTGCCGGCGAAAGTGAAGCGCACGCTCACCGATGAAGAAGTTGCGGGCATCGATGAATACGCAAAGCGATATTACGAATACAAGGAAACGTATCTGGGGATGAAGAAGTGATTCACGCCATTCGCGGTACATACGACCTTCTGCCTGCCGACATCGGAATCTGGCACGCACTCGAGGCTCGTCTCCGCGACGTATTCCATGCGTATGGCTTCGGTGAAATCCGCACGCCGATTTTTGAATCGACCGAACTCTTTGTGCGTGGCGTGGGAGAAGAGACGGACATCGTTTCAAAAGAGATGTACACGTTCAACGATCGCGATGAAACCAAATCGCTGACGCTTCGTCCCGAAGGCACAGCGGCTGTGATCCGCGCCTATATCGAACATCAACTCCAGACTGAAGCGCGCATGCTGAAGCTCTACTACATCGCTCCGATGTTCCGGCGGGAGCGTCCGCAGAAGGGACGATACCGGCAGCACGTGCAGGCCGGAGCGGAAGTGCTTTCCGCTAGCGACAATCCGGCAATCGAAGCCGAAGTCCTCGAAATGCTGACGGGATTCTTCAAGAGCATCGGCATCCCCGACCTCGATGTGAATATCAACTCGGTCGGCGATCGTGAATGCCGTCCGGCCTTTATTCAACTTTTGAAGGAAGAGATTCGATCTCGCGCGAATCGTCTGTGCGAAGATTGCCGCCGGCGCGGGGAAACAAATCCATTACGGATTTTCGATTGTAAAGTGCCGTCCTGCCAGCCGGTCATTGCCGAATTGCCTTCAATTACGCAGCGGTTGTGTGAAGGGTGCAGCCGCCATTTTGAAAAACTAAAATCGCATTTGACTGCGCGAGGCATCACATTTCGCGTTAATGAACGCCTGGTTCGCGGTCTCGACTACTACACACGAACGACATTTGAAATCACCTCGGGCCGTCTCGGATCGCAGAACACGGTCGCGGGCGGCGGCCGGTACGATGGTTTAGCCGAACAACTGGACGGGCCGCCTACGAAAGGATTTGGTTTTGGAATGGGTATCGAGCGTTTGATCCTCTCGATTCCCGATGCGGCCCGGCTCGCTAATGACTACTCGCCCGAATTCTTCGTCGCTCCGCTGGGTGACGAAGCGTTCGATCGTGCAACGCTGCTCGCGCAGAAACTCCGGGCGGCAGGCCGCCGCGTTTACCTGGATTTCGATGCGCGAAGTCTCAAGAGCCAGATGCGCCTGGCCGACAAGCTGAAGGCGAAGTCGGTCATCATCATCGGAGAAGAAGAACTGAAATCGGGAACACTGGTGGTTCGGGACATGGCGACGAAAGAACAGCTCAATATCAAAGAGGAAGAATTATTTGCTGACGTATCATGACTGAAATGCACCGATATCGAACTCATACCTGTGGAGAACTGAGAACGGGCCACCTGGAAAAGCCGGTCCGGCTTTCCGGCTGGCTTCGCAACCGGCGGGATCACGGCGGCGTTTTGTTCATTGATCTCGCCGATCACTATGGAGTCAGCCAATTGGTCGTATCGCCCGGTTCCCCGGCCCACGACCTTCTGGAAGCGTTGCCCAAGGAAACCGTGATCCGGGTTGACGGTGTTGTGATCGCCCGCGAGACCGGACAAGTCAATCCCAATATGGCGACAGGCGAGGTCGAAGTGAAAGTTTCGGCGGCGGAAGTTCTCGGCCCGACGGAACCGCTTCCGTTTGCTGTTTTTCCCGAAGTCGCGGCGCCCGAAGACCTCCGTCTGGCCTATCGGTTCCTCGACCTGCGCCGTTCCAAGATGCATGCGAACATCCTCATGCGATCGCAGGTCATTGCGAGCATCCGGCGGCGCATGAACGCTCTCGGATTCCTGGAATATCAAACGCCGACGCTGACGGCGTCGAGTCCTGAAGGTGCGCGAGATTATCTTGTGCCTTCCCGGCGGCATCCTGGAAAGTTTTACGCGCTGCCCCAGGCTCCGCAGATGTTCAAACAGTTGATCATGATTTCCGGATTCGACCGTTATTTCCAGATCGCTCCCTGTTACCGTGATGAGGATGCGCGCGCGGATCGTTCACCTGGAGAGTTCTACCAGCTTGATCTGGAGATGAGCTTCGTAGAACAGGACGATGTGTTCCATGTTGTCGAAGCATTGATGCACGGCCTGTTTCAGGAATTCGCCCCCGGGAAGGAAATGACGTCCATTCCGTTTCCGAGACTCACGTATCACGACGCGATGCTGCACTACGGCTCAGATAAACCCGACCTTCGAAATCCCATTCGAATCGTGGATCTCACGCCGCTGTTTCCGGCGGGTGGAGCCTTCCGCGCATTCGCGGGAAAGCAGGTGCGTGGGATCCGCATTGACAAAGGCGCCGAGAAGTCCCGGTCGTTCTTCGACCGTCTTGAGGAGGATGCAAAGGCGGCAGGCGCAAAAGGTCTTGCATGGGTGCTTGTGGAAGCGGATTCCCAGGCGGCCGCAATCGTTCCTACGCTGAAGGGGCCTATCGCGAAATTCATCGGCCCTTCGGATACCGCTGCGATTGTTCAGGCGGCGAAGGCTGAACCGGGCGACGCCATCGTCTTCATGGCGGACGAATCCAGCGAACGTTCGAGCAAATTGATGGGCATCATTCGCGACAAGCTTGGAAGTCTGCTGGAGCTCATCGAGAAAGACGTCTTCCGTTTTTGCTGGATCGTCGATTTCCCGATGTATGAACTCAATCCGGACACGGGAAAAGTGGAATTCAGCCACAATCCGTTTTCGATGCCGCAGGGAGGACTGGCGGCGCTCAATGAACAGGACCCGCTGACGATCAAGGCCTTTCAGTACGACATCGTATGCAACGGTTACGAACTGTCCTCGGGCGCCGTCCGCAACCATAGCCCCGAGACCATGTATCGCGCATTCGAGATTGCGGGTTATCCGCGCGCGGAAGTGGATCAACGCTTCCGGGCTCTGATCAGCGCGCTTAAATTCGGCGCGCCGCCCCACGGGGGGATTGCTCCCGGTATCGACCGCATCGTCATGCTTCTGACCGAAGAGCGAAATATTCGCGAAGTCATCATGTTTCCGATGAATCAGAACGCGGAAGATCTGTTGATGAATGCTCCAAACACCGTTCGTCCCGAACAACTCAAAGAACTCCACATCCGCGTCGATCTGCCGCCCGAACGCAAGCCGCAATGAAGATTCGAGTTCTTCCCGACGACATCGCCAACCGGATCGCAGCGGGCGAAGTTGTCGAACGGCCCGCTTCGGTCGTCAAGGAACTGATGGAGAATTCGCTGGACGCCGGAGCGCGCCGAATTGCAATCGACATCGAGGAAGGCGGCCGAAAACGGATTCGGGTGACAGACGACGGTGAAGGCATGCCGCCCGAAGATGCCGAAGCATGTTTCGGACGTCACGCGACCAGCAAGCTCTACGAACCTGACGATCTTTTTTCAATCAAGACTCTGGGATTTCGCGGTGAGGCGCTTCCTTCGATCGCGTCGGTGTCTCATTTGCGGCTCGAGACTCAAAGCGAAGGATCAATCGGCACCGCCATCGAAATTGCCGGAGGAAAACTTCTTTCAAAGACGGAACAGGCTTTTCCCCGCGGCACGCAGATTACGGTGGAGGATTTGTTCTTTAATGTTCCGGCCCGAAGGAAATTTTTGCGGTCGGAATCCTACGAACTGAGCCAGATCACGACGTATTGCACTCATTACGCGCTGGCGTTCCCTGAAATTCACTTCATGCTCAAGAGCGCGAGTTTCGAAATCCTGGCGGCGCCCGCAACGAATGGTTTTCGCGACCGCATTTTCCAGATCTTCGGCAAGGATCTTCTCGATCAACTTGTCGAACATCGGAAAGACTTCGGCCGGTCCGGTTTGAAGGTTCACCTGTTTGCGTCGCGGCCGCACGTGGAAAAGTACAACCGGAACTCGATGTTTTTCTTTATCAATGGCCGGCTGGTTCGGGACAAAATTATTCTTCACGCGATCAGCGATGCGTATCGAAATATCCTGCCTTCGGGCATGTTTCCGGTCGTGATTCTTTTCGTCTCGATTCCGTTTGAGGATGTCGATGTGAATGTTCATCCCGCGAAGACGGAGGTCCGGTTTAAACATCAGTCCTTCGTTCACGACGCGATTCGCGATTCCATTCTGTCCGGCCTGACTCAGGACAAGACCATCGTTGCAATGGGAAACGGTTCAAGCCCGATGTCGCCATTTACGGCGCCGGAACCGCAGCCTCGCATTCCGGACTCGTGGGCATCGGGCGAACCGATCGCGCGCGAACCCTTCACGCTGCAACCCGGGATGACCGGAATGACGGAGCAAGCGATCCCGTTAGGTTTAAATTTCCGGAGTACGCAACAGGCGGGCGATGGCTGCGAGGAATCAACGGAGATGCCGCCCTATCCGGAGTTCGATCAGGTCCGGCGTGAAGTGCGTCCTTTGGGGCAGCTTCGAGACAGTTTTATTGTGGCGACGGACTCGTCGGGCCTGATTGTCATCGATCAGCACGTCGCCCACGAGCGTGTACTTTTTGAAGCGTACCTGCGACAAAAGCTTGCAGGAAAGCTCGATATCCAGCGATTATTAATGCCCATCGTCGTTCAATTACCTCCGCGGCAGCTTGTGATTCTCGATAGCATCATTCCCGAGCTGGCGCGGAATGGTTTTGAAGTGGAGCCGTTCGGACCGAAGACTATTGCGATTAAAACTGCTCCCGCGATTTTGAAGGCTGCGGCTGTGGAGAAACTTCTTGTTGAATTGCTTGATGGCCTGGAACGTGAGACACAAGTGATCAACATTGAGGCACTAAAGAAAAAGATTGCAGCGACGGTCTCGTGTCATGCTGCAATCAAGATCAATATGCCGCTGGAGGAAACAAAGATGCGCTGGCTGGTGGGTGAGCTGATGAAAACGGACGTTCCTACCGTTTGTCCTCATGGGCGTCCCATCATCCTGCGCTACGATCTCAGAGAAATTCAGAAAGCTTTTAGAAGAGCATAGCTTGACAGAACACTGCGGTCACTCTACCTTTCTAAAGCTGGTCCGCGTTTCGGTGTCCTTCATCGAAATATTTTGCAGAGAAGTTGACAAGTCTGTGTACACCTAAAGGAGGAATTTGATGGCAAAGATGACCCAGAGCCAGATCGTGGCGGAAATGTCGACAAGGTCGGGCATCAGTAAAAAACAGGTCAAGGATTTTATGACCTCGTTTACCGACCTTGCTTACCGCGAAGCCAAGAAAGGGGAGTTCGCATTTCCGGGAGTTGGAAAACTGGTAAAGCAAAAGAGGAAGGCTCGCATCGGCCGCAATCCCGCGACCGGCGAAGAAATCAAGATCCCTGCCAAGACCGTTTTGAAATTCAGAGTTGCGAAGGCTGCGAAAGATGCAGTTCTCGGACCTGCAAAGAAGTAAAAACTTAGCCGCAAAGAAGGCATACAAAAAGAATTCGAGGGACGCACCCCTTAATTCGAACTTCAGAATTAAAGGGCGCGTCCCTCGAATTCTTTGGAATTCTTTGTGGCTATTTTCTTTTCCCGCCGGAAGGAGAAGCGAAACCCTGGAGGAATCGCATGCACACTTTTAGTGAGTGGGTCTACCACTTTGGATAGACGGCTAGGCGGGCCGATGAACCCTCTTACTGGACTCCCAATTTGAAAAATCGCGGCCCAGAATGAAGAATTTCCGTCCAATCTGAACGATCGGAATGTGGTCTTCCTCAATGATTCTGCGGAAGTGGCGAATAGAGAACCCGGCCATCTCGGCGGCAGTCGGAATATCCAGAAACATCTTGGTCCGGGGCTGAGCTGAAACGGTTTCTGACAACATCTATGGATCTCCTTCCTTTCGAGGTGTTGTCATGCACTTGCTGTGCCAAGTTTCTAGGGCGGGTTGGCGGTTCGCTTGCTCTCTCGGACGGCCTATGGGTTTGCCGGGTATTCGAACAGTTGCCAGCCGGTCCGGTCAAATGAACGTCGAGATCGATGGCGTTCCCTATCACAGCATCTACGATCCGAAGCGCGAAGCCCTCAAGTTCTACGGTACATACGCAATCGAAAAGGCCGATGTTGTGTTTCACTTTGGCTGGGGCCTTGGCTATTGCGGTGAAGTGTTGAGGGACCGCCTTAAGGAGACTGCCCGGGTGTTCGTTTTCGAACCCAGCGAGCAGGTCTTCAAGCTGTCCCAGCGGCTATCCCATAACAGGGAAATCCTCAATGATTCGCGGTTTCGGTTTGTTGCGGGCAGTGAAGTGAGTCAGTTTTTCGACAATTGGATCCTTGATGGATGTCAAGAGACTGACGAATTGCTCTGGTTGACCTGGCCGCAGGCGCGCACTCTTTACGGCAATCTCGCCGGCTCGCTCAAAGAAAGCTACCAAAACCGGCTTCGTGACCGGGCCGCGAACCTCTTGACGCACTTTCAAAACGGGCGCATGTATTTCGAAAACACGCTGGCGAACGCCGAGTATCACAGCGATCCTGATGCCGGACGTCTCTTCGGCCAGTTCCGGAACGTGCCCCTGGCGATTATTTCCGCGGGACCATCGCTGGATCGAAATATCCGGGAACTGCGTGAAATGTCGAGCCGGTGTTTTCTGATGGCTGTGGATACGGCGCTCCGGCCCTTGCTGGCCGCCGGCATCGAACCGCATGCCGTCGTCATTGCGGATCCGACGGAATTGAACGCGCGGCATGTCGTGGGCGCACTGCCGAAGTCCACGTTTCTAATTGCGGAGCAGGCTGTCCATATTTCGGCGCTCCGCGCTGCATCGAGGCGGTTTCTTTTCGGTCTCGGTCTGTTTCCGGATCCGCTTTTCACAAAATTTGGATTTGGCAAAAGCACGCTCGGCGTGTGGGGTTCAGTGGCGACAGCGGCGCTCGATCTGGCGTGTCGAATGGGAGCCAATCCCGTCATTACTGTCGGGCAGGACTTCGCGTACACGTGGGACCGGACCTACGCTCGCAACACCATTTTCGACGGCCGGCCGTTTGATATCGCAGCCCGCGGAACGCATCGCGCCGCCGATGTGTGGGGCCGCGAAGTACCTACCTCCGAGAATCTGATTGCGTACCGTGATTTCTTTGTGCGCCGAATCCGCCAGACTTCGGGTGTGCGTTTCATCAACGCCAGCGAGGGCGGAATTCTTTGCGATGGCGTTGAACTTCTTTCGCTACGCGATGCCTTGCATCAATCCTGCTCGAAGCGGCTCGATTTATCCGGAAGATTGAAACACCTTCACTCTCTCTCTTCAGGAGACGGCAAAGTGATGGACGCTATCGAACATTTGTCCGAAGCCTTGCAAGGCCGCTCGACCGACTGCTCCTGCCGCGCCGGTTTTATCGAACTGGCAGCCAAGGAAGCGCTCCTCAGGCATGACCAATCTCTCGTCGACGAGACCATTCTTTGGGGCCAACGAACCTGTGAACGGCTTAATGCTGTTTTGGCTTTGTGATTGATCGCGGGCATAAAGCCCGCGGCTATGCGCCCGTTCCCACAACGAGCTTCGATTCGATGTGGCCCATGACTGTCTGGAGGCTTGTGTAGATATCCCATTCCTCGATGTCATTCTTCTCTCCGCGAAGGACCTGTCGAAACCCTGAACTGGCGTGGGTTTGCCTGTACGGATCGAGGAAGACCATCATGGGAGTATTTGTCGTTGTGGCGAGCCATGAGATTCCGGAGTCGGGTCCGAGATAGTAAGAACTCGAAGCGATAAGCGAAGCGATCACCTGAGCCGGCCGTTCCGGGCACGAAATCGTACCGGGAATATCGGGATCCGTTTTCGCTTTGAATACAATTGTCGGAATGCCGGTTTGCTTCGCAAGCTTCATCAAATTCGAGTTCGGCCAATGCCGGTTCGATGCGTTGTTGTGTGACGCCGTGAGAAAAGAGCCCGGCTTCAAATGATGATGGCGGAGAAATGCCTCGGCCTCAGAGCGGGCCTGCGAATTCGGTTCCAGCCACGATCGATGCGTTTCAATCTGCGTTTTGCACTTCTGCGCCATGAAATCGATCGCATGAAGTTCACTGTTATCCCATTCTTCCCAATTGGCTCCGGGCTCCGGAAAGAAGACATGAGTGAAGCCTTCCGCATGAATCCAATCCCAGGGAATGATGCCTCGAGGTTCCGCTTCTCTGACGGAATCTGCAAAACTCGCTCGAGCCAGCGGAGCGTATTCCGGCAAAGTCAGCCAGGTCGTTTCTCCGAGTCTTTCCCTCAATGAAGCCACAACTGGAAATGCATTGACGACGTGGGCCAGATCGCCAAAGACAATGAAGAGGACTCTAGGGAGAATCGCCGGATCCACGTTCTCGAAGACATTCGGCGCAATTTCCCGATAGAGCGTTGGCGCGTTCAATGCCCGTCGAGCTTTGCTATGGCCGGGATTCCGGCGCATGCATTCGATGAAATGGGCATGCGCCGACAGGGGATTTCCAAGCTCGGTTTCAATACAGCCCAGGTGGTATTCAGCGCCGTCGAAGTATTCCTCTTCAGGCCGATGAAGAACGAGCTTAAAGAGGCGCCGCGCTTCATCGAATTCGCCCATACTCTCGAGCCGTGATGCCTGATGGTAAATCGCAAGCGTTGTTGAATTGCGCCGCCTGGGCTTGATGCCTCCAACGTCTTTCAGTCCTTCATACGCGCCATGGAGGAAATAGTGCCGGCAGATTTGAGAATAGAGTTCTGAAGCTCCCGAAGGAAGGGAACTCGATGGCGACTGCTCGAGCAGAGCAATTTCTTCCACGGCCGCTTCCGCAGACCGCGCCTGATTCTGGTTGCGGGCGAGCGCGTCGAAGTCGTCGATTTCCGGAAAGCACGCGGGGAATTTGGAATGAAGATACACGGCCGAAACGCCTTCCAGGAATTCCCGTTCGACGAGATCGCGGATTTTGACGATGTTGTTGCGGAAGCCAAACGCGGAATCCACCATACACACTTCAAATCCCTGGGGCTCCAGCCGCGTTTTCAACTCGACATCTTCCAGGCGATAGATGAGTTTTTCATCGTAGCCGCCGTGTTCCAGGATGAACGGCCGCCAGAGGAGAATCGGAGAACGGAATTTGTGGACACTTTCCATCCACTTCATCGTGAGCGTCATCGGTACATCCGGATCCCACACGACGCGTGCCGTAAGACCGAGCCTGGGTTTCTTTTGAAAACTAAACTCATCTCTCAACCGGAGAACCATGTCGGGAGCCGCATAGACATCTTCTTCGAGGATCAATACGAGATCGTTGACGGCTTCGCTTAACCCGCTGTTGATTGCCGCTGCGCGGCCACAGTGGCGTTCATGACGAATGACACGGCCGACGTTGGAAGGAATGACGACAGGTTCCCTGGAGCAATCGTCGACGACAATGATCTCGGCTTCATTGTGGCTGAGAGCCGCAGCGCATTCGACGACGTGGTTATTCCGATTGTAGGTCGGAACGATGATTGAAAGGTCCATCATGCTGCGAGCGATTGATAAAGACTGTTCATTTTCTGAAGCGTCGATTCCCAGTTATATTGGGTTTCCACCATCCGCATGGCATGACCGGCAATCCGCTTCAGATCCGCCCTGTGGTGAAAAGCCCACTCCATTTCCTCGGCAACCGCCCTTGCGGCCGGCGATGCCACAGCAACGCCGGTTTCCCTGTCATGGAGATAATCCTCGACGCCGGCCACACGCCTACCGAGAACCGGTACTCCCAATGCCATTGCTTCCAGAATTGCGATTCCCTGGCCTTCATCGCTCGAAAGCGACGTAAAAAGGTCCCAGGATTTCAACTTCGGGTATGGATTTTCGATCCGGCCCCGAAGCTTGACGCATCTGTTCAGGCAATGTTTCGAAATAAATGCACGTACCCTTGCGCCATAGGCTTTATCGGCACAGGGCCCGATAAACTCCAGTATCGAGTCCGGATAGCGCCGATGAAATTGAAGGAACGCCCGGGCGAGATCGAGTTGACGTTTGCGAGGTTCGATCCTGCCGAGGAACCCGATGTGAAAAGTGAAGTTTGAGGAATTCGCCGAACCTTCAGCCCTCACCCGGCGCTGCGCGCCTCCCTTGCCTAGAGGGAGAGGATTGGCTTTCGCCCGGATTTCGTTGAGGTCCAGGCCCCACGGCAAATAGCGAATTCGCGACGGATCCACCCCGCCATCCACGAGGATTTTCCGGTATGCCGCCGAACTGCACAGGACGCGCTCCGCGGCGCGGTAGCCTCTGAGATCCATCGAGTTCATCCAGCCGGGACGGCCGACGCCCCAACTGTGCAGTTGTCCGATGAATCGCGCGCCAGTCGCGGCAGCCGCACAAGCAGGCACACCCGAGTGGCAATGAACCAGATCCGGTGTCCACACGGATGTCAGCTTTGCGAACGAATCAATACTCGGCCAGAAAACCGCAGGATCCCGATCGAAAAAGTCGATCTGGAAATGCTGGACACCTGCGGCCTGAAGCTGGTTTCGATATTCCGGCCAGTCGGTAAACCCCTTCGAGCGGCCCGAAGTCACGATGGCAACATCGCTGGAGACAGCCTGCGCCTCGCACAAGCGCGTCACCACATTTCCGGCTCCGCTCCAAAGGAACGGAATCACATGCAGGATCCGCATTGCCGGGTTTCAGGAAACGGCTTCTGCCGCGCGTACGGTGGCGGATCCTTCCGACTTCGAATAGATTTTCGTTGTCGAATATCCGTCCGACTTGATTTCACGAAGCTGCTTACCGGCCTGATACTCATACACGCGTTTTCCGCAATGCCGGGCGATTGCAACGATATTGTCGAAACTCATGCCGCTCTGAAACGTGTTCAGGTAAAGAACCACGTCATAGGCTTTTTTCAACTGTTTCGCGAGACGTCCAAGACCGCGAACGCGCATTAATCCAGGTGATGGGTATTGGAAGACTTCGCGCACGCCAGGGTTGCTCACCTGGAACGCAGCGGGGACAAGTGCATCGAGCTTCGCGTCTGCAGGAAAGAGCGACCGCACATGGTTGTAGGGATCCATCCGGCCCGAGCGAATAAAAAGGATATTCAGGTCAGGCTTATTCCACAGCACCGAGAATTCTTCATTGCTGATTTCGCCGTCGCGGTAATCGGTTGCCAGAAGCTTGAATATCTTTTCTCGATCGGCTTTTGGAAACTCCGGGGTCTCCATGAAAATCTGTTCGGTTTTCCCGAAGTGCGATGCGTCGGTCACATTGTCCACAAGAATCGTGGTGTTCTTGAAAGCCCAGTCGCCAAGTTCCGTTCCGGGATAGGGCACAAGTTGATTGAAATAGGCATAGTCGAGACCCACTTCATCCTTGAAGCGAATGCTCTTTTCCACTTTCTCGAGCGTGTCGCCGGGGAGGCCGACAATGAAATGCCCGCCAACGGTAATGCCGGCTTCCTTCAGGAGCGTGATGCCCTGGCGCAGTTCTTCGACGGTTTCGCCTTTCTTGATGTTCTTCAGGACATCGTCATTGGCCGATTCAACGCCGATGGCCACTCCTTTGCATCCAGCGCGCTTCATGAGGTGCGCGAGTTCTGTGTCGAGACGGTCCGCGCGAATTCCATTGTTGGCGTACCAGCCGATTCCGAGATCCGCCTGGATCAGCGCCTCACAGACGCGCTTCGCGTGTTCCACGTCGAGCGTGAGATTATCGTCGAGGAATTCGAAGTCTCTGAAGACGTATTCTTTGCGCGCAAATTTCAATTCTTCGATCGTTCCTTCAGGAGAGCGCTTGCGGAATCTGCGGCCGTTGATCTTGGGAACGCTGCAGAACGTGCAACTGTAGGGGCAGCCGCGGCTGTGAACCATCAGGTAAGGAAACAGGGTGCGATCGATCCGGTCCCAGGTTCGATACGTCGGATACGGGAGATTGTCGAGATCGAAAATGAATTCTGTTTTGTTCTGACGCCACTGTCCGTCGTCGAAATAGATCAGGCATGGAATCTGTTTCGGGTCCTTGCCTTCGATCAAATCGGGAAACGCGCGTTCGCCTTCGCCTGTCAGTCCGAATTCATAGACATCCTGCTTCGACATATAGCCAAGCGCCGCAACTCCGATATGAGCGCCGCCCACAATAGTGCGAGCGCCGGGGCACACTCTGCGAATAGCTCGCATTGTCTCTTCGGCTGAACTGACGAGAGCGGTTTTAACGGAGGCTCCGACCCAGTCGGGCTGGTACTGCCGCGCATATTGGGCCACCTCTTCATTCGTGTAGCCGTAATTGTTCATATCGAGCACGCTGACTTCGTGCCCGCGCGCCAGCAGAGCGCTAGATAGATAGGCGAGCCCCGCGTTGTGCGTCACGTATCGTTGCGCACCCGAGGGGTCGATCAGCAGAATCCTCATTCACTACCTCCGTGTAGATATTGAGTAACCGATGGATGTGGGCGGAGGGGGTGAAATGGGTCAGGGCGTATTCCTGAGCCTTTCTTCCCATGGTCCGCCGCAAAATATCGTTCGTGAGAAGCTCGTCCAGACAATCGGCAAACTGGCAAACATCACGATGGGGCGCAAGCAGGCCTGTATGCGCATGCTGAAGCCAATCGGTCACTCCACCGCAGTCGAACGCGACAACAGGTTTGCCCTGCATCATGGCTTCAATGCCAACCAGGCCAAATGGCTCGGGCCAGACCGAACTGAACGCGACCACGCCCGCCCGCTGATAGGCGCGCCGCAAGTCATCGCCGGCGCACCAATCCTGAAACTCGACATTCACTCGAAGTTCGGAAGCCCTTTGCAAGACCTGCTGTTGAAAACTGCTTTGGCCGAGCACTCCATCTTTTCCAACGATCAGAAGTTTGGGCTGTGTCTTCGTAATGCTGATGCTGTTCAGCAATTCCTGCAGGCCTTTCTCGGGAGTCAGCCGTCCCACATACAAAACAAGTTTTTCTTCAGGCACATCGAGGGGTTTGGGAGTCAGCCGGGTGAAGTTGTTCACGACGTCGATGCGGTCCGGGTCGAAGCCATTCAGAACCAGAACTTCTTTGATGTAGGAAGAGATCGCAATCAGTCTCCTGAATTCTTTCTTCATCAGCCGGTTTTCTGCGCGAACGCGCGAAGCCTTGAACGTTTTCGGAACATTGCAGTGCTGCTGGCATGCCGGCCCCAGCTTTTCCGGACAGATTGAACCGGCGGGGAGCTGCTTGAGCTGGTTGCCGCAAAGGTTCTCGTAGCTGTGAATCGTTCGTACGATCGGGGCTTTGGTCCGGATTTCCTTCAGGATTTCAATACGCGGGAAATTGTGAACGTGGATGATCTCAGGGTCTTCAATGTCGATGATGTCCTGAAGATATCGCAGCGTGTCCTGGTATAGAGGAGTTCGTCTCAGGCGATTGTAGTTGTATCGATCCGTCAGCGGGATCATCAGTTCCGGCAGGTAGTACCGGTTAATCTTCGCCGGCCAGAATTCAGGGTTCGACGCACGGCGGTCGTCATTTGCGACGACGATCGAGACTTTGTGCCCGCGGGCAATCAACTCCGACGACGTGTCGAACAGCAACCGTTCCGCTCCACCATGAACGCTCGAGTACGAATTGAAGAACAGGATTCGCATGGTTTGTCTCTTCTCCAGGGCGGCAGAAATGCAATTGCAGGGCCAGAGATAAATCCTTGAAATAACGAGAGCAGATGAGGAACGAGGGAGGCGTGAGTCAGCAGTCCGCCCGGTTTCGTCAAAGTTTTGACGAATCAGAGATACTCGAGACGCGCGCGCTCGCCGCTGTCGTATTGAACTTCGATCATGCCGCCACTGACTTGAAGCTTCCGGGGAAAGCGTCCATCTGCGAAATACGAAGCGAAAAGAAACGATCCATCCCGGGAATGAAACGATAAGCGCGCGTTGTTGGTATCGGCGATGATGAGCCGTTCATCGATGGCAACGATCCAGCTTGGACAGAAGAACTGGCCGGGGCCTGACCCGAATCCTCCAAACTCGAAAAGGAATTTCCACGACACGGCATCAAAAACCTGAACACGATGATTCCACGAATCGACGACATACGCCGAATCGCCTTTGACCAGGATGCTGCGAGGATAATGAAACTCTCCTGCCCGATTGCCGCGGCGGCCCCGGGCCTTCACGTTGCCGTAAGCATCCTGACGAAGCACGCAGTGACGCAGTTCGTCGACGAGCATGAGCCCGCCGTCTTCAGTTAAGTTCCAGTCCGCGATCGATCCAATGTCCATTGGTGTTTCTCGGCGTCAACAGAAGAAATCGTGTGATCCCACAACCGGAATTCCCATATGCGGCTGCCGGCGGCCGCCGCGATTTCCTTCAATTCCGCTGCCTTGGTTGAACCGGACGTGTGACACACAACAACATTTTCAAAATGACCGGTCAGACGGTTTTTCAAATCCTGCGGAAATGCGGCCCAGTTGAAAATACCGGGACGCGGCAGCGGCAGGCGCTCTTTCATCTGCGGATGGGTCTGTGCGAACAAAGGAGGCACCAGACTTGTGAAATTCCGGATGTGATCCAAAAGACACGCCGCTTCGTGCCAGTGCTCCTGAGGTGCGGCCCAGATCACGAGTGTGTTTTCCGATGTGATTGTGCGAACCAGCTCCGGGATCATCGCTGTGCCGAAACTCCCAGCATTCGTAAACTCCTGTGCGATGACCTCGAAATTGCGCGAAGACAGCCGCCGTTTTCGCAGGGCGGCATCGGTGAGTTGATCGCGCAGGGCATTGCGCTCCGACCATGTCTGGCGGATTCCTTCGATGAAATCTTCGGTGTTGGAATCGTAGGAAAGGAACTGGGGATAGCCGAAGCTCCTGCATTCTCGATCGACCTTTTCGTTTGGCGCGCCAATCGCGAGAAACGGAATTCCTGCCATAGTGCTCAGCACTCCGCCGTGATACCGCGTCGTTACGAACACATCGATTTTCTGAAAATCCTCGACGAACTCCTGAATTGCGTTGGGCCAGCCGATCTCGAATTTGGAGACGCGATGGTTGCCGCCAAGGGCGCCGGCGATTGAAGTGTCACAACGATTGTCGAACGATATGAAATGAATCTCGAATTCGCGCTCGAGCGCGCGGAGCGCCTCCAGAAATCGCGTTTCAAATCCCTTGAACTCGTCGTGCGCAAACTCGCGCCCCGGCTGTGATGCGACCACTCCGAGCACAGGTTTGGATGTACGGCGCTCGGGGCGATTCAGGTCAGGAACCAGTGGCATGGAATAAACAAGGTCCGCGCACTCCAGGATTGGCGCTCGCACGCCCACGCTGCGCAGCACGTCCGCGCTGTACCGGTCCCGAACCGTACGTAGTGACGCTCCATCGATGGCGTGCAGGTATGGCGCAACGAATTCCGGATCGAGTTTGCCCTGAACGCCGAGTCCGATGAGATGACTCTTCTTTCCAAGCCACTGTGCGATGGCCGGGTATCGCAGGTAATGTTTTAAGCTGACGGATCCGCATGCGCCGATCCACTGATAGTAAAGGCCGCCTCCGGCCAGTAATGTCGCGTCATAGGAGTTCGGCCGAAATGTGGTTTCGTCGAATTGCGACATGATATCGAGATCGACGCCCGGCCAGATGCCGTTCAGTTTTACGCGCAGAACGTCCACATAGCAGTCATCACCGAAGTTGCCGTAGCCGTACGCGCCGGCTGCAAAAACCTTCATGGGCTGCGGTGGTTGCAAGCAAAGAACCAATTACTGAAGCGGCCGTCTGCGTCCGCTGACGGCGTGAAATGAACGAAATACTGGCGGTTTACGGACCGCCGCTGCACCAATCGCCTCGGATTCCGTCAATTTGTTGACGACCGCATAGTGCGATAATCGAAACGCTATGCCTCTTGCCTTTGAAACGATCGGGCTGACGAAGACCTTCCGGCGATGGTGGTCGAAGAACGAAGTCCGGGCTCTGCGTAACGTCAGCTTTGAAGTTGAAGCGGGCACCGTCTTCGGCTTACTCGGCGCGAATGGCGCCGGGAAGACCACGCTGGTTAAAATTGCCCTGACCATTGCGCGTCCGGACTCCGGTATCGTGCGGTTGCTGGGCGAGCCCGTGCGCAAATCCCTTCTTTCCCGCATCGGTTACCTCCCCGAAAGTCCTCGATTTCCCCAGCACCTTACGGCAATCCAGGTGCTTCGGCTTTACGGAAGCCTGAGCGGAGCGAACATGAGCCTCGTCAAGCGTAACGCCACGAAGTGGCTCGAGCGCCTCGACCTTGCACAGTGGCGGGACATGCGCGTTGCGAAATTCTCCAAGGGCATGAACGAGCGGCTGGCGTTTGCTCAAGCGCTCGTCCATGACCCGCAATTTGTTTTTCTGGATGAGCCGACCGATGGCCTGGACCCGGTCGGTCGAAAGGAAGTACGAGCGATTTGCCGTGAACTGGCGGACGAGGGCAAAACGGTATTCGTCAACTCCCACATCCTCGCGGAGATTGAAATGATCTGCGATCGCATTGCATTGATGAAGTCCGGCCAGATCATTGAGCAGGGCTCGGTGGCCGAACTGACATCCAGCAGCGGCAGTTATGAAGTTGTCGTGCCGATCGCCGACGGACTGCCGGAATGGCTTCGTGAGAAAACACTCACCTTCAAGGCGAACAATGGTCATTTGGAGATTCACGTTCCCGACCGACTATCCGCGAATGCCTTGATTGACGCGCTCCGGGCAAAGAGTGTTGAAATCGAATCTTTAAATGTTAATCGGCGAAGCCTGGAGGCCGTTTTTATAGAGAGGATGGGCGTGGATAACGATGCTTAGGCCGGGAATTCTCTTCGACACGTTTCTGGAATCGTTCCGGAACAAGATGTTCCTGTTTTTCTTCATTGCTTCGTCCCTGGTTGTGGGATCCATCGGATTGGCTCTGAACATGGATGCAGTCAACGGCGTCGTGCGCGGCGTGACGATCTTCGGGAGCGAACTTAAAGTTCCCGCATTCACCGTGAAACAGTGGGTCGAAAACCTCCAGACCGGACTGGCCATGGTGATCGGAACATTCGGGCTGTTTCTGGCGTTGATGGCGACTTCCACGCTGTTTCCACAGATGCTGCAAAAGGGAAGCGTTGATCTTCTGCTGTGCCGGCCGGTGCCCCGCTGGCGGATTATCACGGCGAGATACATTGGCGGCGCTGCCATCATGGCATTTAACGCGGCGTACCTTTTTCTGGGCGTGTGGGCGGTTCTTGGATTGAAGTCCGGTGTCTGGAATCGCGGGTTTCCACTGTCCGTGCTCTTCGCGATTTTTGCCTTTGTTGTATTGTTTTCAGTAGTGATGGCCGTCTCCGTCATTACTGAGAGCAGCCCGGCCGGCCTGTTGGTGGCATGCACAATGCTGGTATTCAGTCCCGTGTTGGCGCAGCATGAACGGATCACGCCTGCATTTTCCTCGGAACTTTACCGGCAGGTCTTCCGTTCGCTCTATTGGGTATTGCCGAAGGCGGCCGAGACAATTAGCGCAATGCGCCGTCTGATTCTCGAACAGCGTCTGGAGATCCGTTGGGTTCTGAGCACGTCGCTCGCTTTTGCGCTGGCGTGCTACATCGTTACTGTGATTTATTTCACCAGAAAGGATTATTAAGTTTATGAAATGGATTGTAGGAGTCTCCGTCATCGCGATCGCAATGGGTTGGGCGGCGACGATGACCATTCCCGCAGCGACGGTGACCCTGGATGAAGCTGCTCTGAAATACTTTCCGCCTGAGACCCGAAGCATCGCGTATATCGATGTCGCGGGATTGAAAACTGCGCCACTGGTGCAGGAGGCGCTCGGTAAAATCACTGAATTGCCTCCGCCGATCGCAGATTTCGCGAATCAAACCGGATTCGATGTAAAACAGGATCTCGATCGCGTCACGATCGGCAATCTGGGCCCGCGCGAAACGCTTGCGGTTGTGGAAGCGCGATTTGACAAATTCAAGGTCGAGCAATTCATCAAAGACAAGGGCGGTGAGTCCGAGACCTATCTGGGACGATCGATCTATAGAGATCACGATGGAGCCATTACCGTGCTTGATGGAGTCATTCTCGCGGGGCAGATCGATGCCGTGAAAAAAGCCCTGGATCAGGCGACTCTTCCCGGATCGCTTCCGCTGAAGGCGGAGTTGTTGGACGCAGTGCGAACCATTGAAGCCGGTAACCAGATCTGGGCTGTCGGGGATTTTTCAATTAATGATCTTCCACCGGTAGGCATTCGCGGCCCGGCTCCTGCTGTGGAAATGTTGAAGTCGCTACGCGGTGGGACATATCAGATGCGCATCGATCAGGATGTACACGTACGCGCGATGGGCAATTTTGCGGATGCCGACAATGCAAGAAATCTTAGTGAGACCGCTCGCGGTTTGATTGCGATCGCAAAACTTCAGGTTGCGAAGCAGCCCGAGCTTCTTCACGCTCTCGATGGCGTCCAGGTCAGCAACAGCGGGTTATCGATAACGGTCCGAGTGGATGAGTCCGGAGACCTGCTGAAGAAACTGCAGCATTTCAAGCCGGCGTTGGAAAGATTTCAGTAGAAAATCCTGGAACGAAGGGGTCAGACCCCTCGTCCCCCAAAAACGGGACGAGGGACCTGACCCCTTCGTTCCTGAAACTATCTATCGAGCTCCGCCGCTCATCGACGAGAGGAAGTCTGCGTTGCTCTTACTCTTTCCCATCTTATCCAGGAGAAGCTCCATCGCTTCTACGGAGGACAAGTGATTAAGAACCTTCCGCAGGATCGAGATCCGGTTCAATTCATCCTTGGGAACAAGCAGCTCTTCCTTGCGGGTTCCGGATCGATTGATATCAATTGCCGGGAACACGCGTTTGTCGACAAGTTTGCGATCGAGGCCGATTTCCATGTTGCCGGTACCTTTGAATTCTTCAAAGATGACGTCATCCATGCGGCTTCCGGTATCGATGAGGGCCGTTGCCATGATCGTCAAACTGCCGCCTTCCTCGATGTTGCGCGCCGCGCCGAAGAACCGCTTCGGGCGTTGAAGCGCGTTGGAATCCACACCGCCCGACAGCACCTTTCCGGACGGCGGCACGATCGTGTTGTACGCGCGCGCGAGGCGTGTGATGGAGTCGAGCAGGATAACGACGTCCCTCTTGTGTTCGACAAGGCGCTTGGCTTTTTCGATCACCATTTCGGCAACCTGGACGTGACGTGATGCGGGTTCATCGAACGTCGAGCTGATGACTTCGCCGTTCACCGAACGCTGCATATCGGTCACTTCTTCCGGCCGCTCATCGATCA
>CAZWGA010000007.1:0-34429 GCA_964633285.1 uncultured Solibacteraceae bacterium
CCTGTGCGTGTCAAATTCCAGGTTCGAGAAAACGGCTGTACGCTTCGTTTGCGTCCTCGATCTGAGAACGATAACCGAGATCGGTGAGAAACCGCTCGAAGGCCTGATCTTCATCGGAAGGCACTTCGAGAGCGGCCAATACTCTTCCAAAATCCGATCCATGATTCCGGTAATGAAACAGGCTGATGTTCCAGCGGCCTCCCAGCGTATCGAGAAACTGCAGGAGCGCGCCGGGCCGTTCGGGAAATTCAAAGCGGCACAACCGCTCGCGTTTCACACCGCGCGCGTGGCCGCCGACCATGTAACGCACGTGAAGCTTCGCAAGCTCGTTGTCGGTCAGATCCGCGGTTTCGTAGCCCTGCTCGACGAGAGTGGACTTGACCTGATTGGCGTCATCGCGGCTTTGAACGCTCAGGCCGACAAAGACGTCGGCGCGGCTTCGGTCATTCAGGCGGTAGTTGAATTCGGTAATCACGCGGCGTCCGATCGCAGCGCAAAACTGCCGGAAGGCGCCGGGTCTTTCCGGAATCGTCACGGCGAACAACGCTTCGCGCGATTCGCCGAGTTCGGCGCGCTCGGAAACAAAACGAAGGCGATCAAAATTCATGTTCGCGCCGCTGAGCACCGCCGCGAAGTGTCTGCCGCGAACGCCTGTGCGCTCGGTATACGCTTTCACGCCCGCGACCGCCAGAGCGCCCGCAGGTTCGACAATCGTGCGAGTGTCGTCAAAGATGTCTTTGATTGCCGCGCAGATTTCGTCGTTGTTGACCGTGACGATTTCTTCGACCGCAGATCTCACGATGTCGAACGTTCTCTTACCCACCTGGCGAACGGCGACGCCATCCGCGAACAATCCCGGATTCTCAAGGCTGACCGGATAACCCGCCTTCAACGATCGCTTCATCGCATCCGAGTCTACGGGCTCGACGCCGATCACCTGGACTTCAGGAATGACCGACTTCACGTAAGCGGCAATGCCGGAGATCAGTCCGCCGCCTCCGATGGGAACAAATATCGCGGCAAGGTCGCTCGGGTGCTGGCGGACGATTTCATCCGCAATTGTTCCCTGTCCCGCAATCACCAAAGGATCATCGAACGGCGGAACGAAAGTGAGACCATTCTGCGCCGCGAGTTGATCGCAATGAACCTGCGCATCCGAATAGTGATCGCCCGCCAGAATGACTTCGGCATCCAGGGCGCGAACGGCCTCGACCTTGATGTCGGGCGTGGTCTTCGGCATGACGATCACCGCCCGAATGCCCAAATGCTTTGCCGAGAGCGCGACTCCCTGCGCGTGATTGCCCGCGCTTGCCGTAATGACGCCGATCGAACGCTCTGCCTGCGAAAGCCGGGAAATCTTGTTGTACGCGCCTCGAATCTTGAAACTGAAGATCGGCTGCTGATCTTCACGCTTCAACCAAATTGTGTTTTCCGTGCGCTTCGAAAGCCGCGGCGCCACATCGAGCGAAGTTTCCTTCGCGACTTCGTAAACGCGGCTGGTCAGAATGGCCCGAAGTATTTCGTCAAAAGATCGAGACATAAGCCCCTTACCATAGCAGATGTGAGGCAGATCGTGGGAGCGGCCCCGGTTATAATCACTCTCCATGAACACTTCATCGCGACGCGACTTCCTGAAACTGACGGCAGGTTTCGTCAGTTCTCGTTCTCTCGTTTTGCAACCTCAGTCTTCTCCGGCCCGGATTACAACGATTGCCGGAACAGGTACCGCCGGAATGGCGGCGGAAGGCGATGTGGCGGAGAGCACGAAAATCAACAATCCTTTCGGACTTGTCATCGGGCCGGACGGCGCGCTGTATTGGGCGGAATTCGGGAGTCATCGCGTTCTGCGCCTCGATTTGCGAAGCAAACGAATCGCGGTGATCGCCGGCAACGGTACCGTGGGCTATTCCGGTGACGGCGGTTCGGCCGTGGCTGCGCAATTGAATGCTCCCCACGAAGTGCGGTTCGACAGCAAAGGAAATATTTACGTCGCGGAGCGCGACAATCACGTGGTGCGTTACATCGACATGAAGTCGAAGGTTATTTCAACTGTTGCCGGAACCGGAATGCGCGGATACAGCGGCGATGGCGGCCCGGCCAAAGCCGCTCAACTGGCACAGCCGCACAGCATCGCACTCGACCGGGCCGATAACGTTTATATCTGCGACATCGTCAACAACCGCGTTCGGAAAATCGATGCGCAAACGGGAATGATCTCGACCTTCGCGGGCAACGGAGAGCGGGGTAACACTCCCGATGAAGCGCCGCTCGAAGGCACCCCGGTCACAGGTCCGCGTTCCATCGAAATCGCGCCGGACGGAACGATGTATTTGATCCTCCGCGAAGGAAACAAAGTATTCACCATCGACGTGGATCGGCGTCGTTTGAAACGCCTTGCCGGTACGGGGGAACTGGGTTATTCCGGCGATGGAGGTCCGGCGCTTGCTGCAAAGTTCGGCGCGCCCGGAAATGCGTTGAACGGACCGAAAGGCGTGGCTTATTCGGCTGACGGAATGTTGTATATCGCCGACACCGAGAATCACGTCATCCGGAAGATCGATCTGCGGCAGGGAATCATTTCAACTGTTGTTGGAACCGGCCAGCGCGGCGATGGGCCGGACGGCAATCCTCTCATGTGCAAACTCGCGCGGCCTCACGGCATTTTCATCCAGGGCCGCACGATTTATATCGGCGACAGCGAGAATCACCGTATTCGTGTACTTCAACTGTAGAAAGCAGAATTTCACTTTCCCGTCAGCTTGCGGATCAGTGCGGCAGTGCTCTCATGCACGACGCCGGAGTTGCCGTCGAAACCCACGCCGCCGGCTAATCCCATGGCGGCATCGAGTGGCGTTCTTCCCTGGCGGTCTTTGACGTCGAGTTTTGCGCCGTGATCTGCGAGAAACTGAACGACCTGGTCGAAACCCTGCAATGCGGCTCCGTGCACGGCGGTCTGACCGCGGCTGTCGGCGGCGTTGATGTCGATGCCGGCATCCAGACAAAGCTTGATCGCTTCGATCGCATCGGCCTGTGTTTTGCGGCGGCCCGTCGTATCTTCTTCTTTAGTGCCGGCGCCGGCTGCGGCCATCAACGGGTTCACACCATTACGAGTCGCAAGCTTCGCATCGGCGTGTTTTTCCATCAGCAGTTTCATCACAGCCACATCACCGGCCTTAGCGGCACGCAGCAATGGCGTCGTGCCGGTGGTCAGCATCGTGTCGTCTCCGCGATCGAGCTTGGTGCGGTACGGCTGTTGCTGCTTGAGCGGCGCATTAACGTCCGCGCCCTTTGCCAGCAGCGCTTTGACGATATCGAGACTCGTGAGTTCGTTGTCGATTTCCTTTGGCGATGGACGATTCGACGCGGGCATTGTGTGATCATCGACAGCGGCATAAAGGGCCGTTCGTCCCGTTCGATCCGCGAGATTCACATTCGTGCCTTTTTCGATCAGCACCCCGGCCGCATCATAGTGGCCATTGATGAGCGCTGATATCAACGGAGTGATCAGATCCGCATCCACCGCATTCAGGTCGGCTCCGGCTTCGACCAGAACCGGAATGCATGCCGCGCACCCCTGGCGCGCCGCGAATTCCAACGGACTCAAACCGCCCAAGGGCAGCCATTTTTCACGAGGCTCGGCCGAGTTCTGTCTTTCCCATTTATTGAATGTCGAGCGCGCATTCACGTCCGCGCCCTTTGCGATCAACTCGCGAGCAGCTTCGGGATGTTTTTGCGAGACTGCCCACATCAACGCTGTCTCTCCATGCCACGTTTCGCGGGCGTTGACATCGGCGCCATGCGACAACAGAACCTTCACGGCATCGACTCTTCCGGTTCGTGAGGCGGTCATGAGCGCCGTCTCGCCTTCGGTGCTGACGGCATTCGCGTCAACCCCGGCGCCGAGCAACTTTTCGATCATCGCCGCATTCCCGTTGACGGCAGCCAGATACAGCGGAGTCACGCCATATCGATTCGCTGCCTTCACGTTTGCGCCCGCGCCGATCAGGCGATTGGCCAGATCAAGATCATCATTACGGACTGCATAATGAAGAGCTGTTGTACCGTCCGCTTCCGCAGCATTCACATCGACATGCTGCCGCAGCAACGACTGCACCGCAGCCTTGTCGCCGCTTTTGACGGCCTGCGCGAGCTGCGCATCCCCACCGGCGGCAAAAACAGAAGTGGTGAACAGGACCAGAATCAAAGCGTACCGGGACATTTTCATAAGTCCGCCATTTTTCCAGTGCTGTCGCCGAGCGTTTCCAATTCCACACCGGCTTTGCCGAGCACACTCAGAAGAAGATTGGTCATCGGGGTGTGGTCGGGATATCTCAAATGCCGATTGCCCTTCAATCGTCCTGAAGCTCCACCCACAACAAGATTCGGCAATGGAAAATGGTTATGCGCATTGCTGTTGCTCATGTTGCTTCCATAAAGAATGACGGATTGGTCCAGCAGCGAGCCGTCGCCGTCTCGCGTCGCCGCCATCTTCTGGAGGAACTGCGCGAACAGACTGATGTGATACGTCTGGATCTTGACGTTCTTGTCCATCTTTTCCGGGCGGTTCTGATGATGGGAAATCGCGTGATGGCCGTCGGACACGCCTACCTGCGGATACGTTCGATTGCTGATTTCGCGGGCGATCATAAAAGTAGCAACGCGGCTGACGTTGGCCTGGAACGACAGCACCAGCAGGTCGTACATCAGCTTCACGTGTTCTTCGTACGAATACGGAATTCCCGCAGGTGACGGCGGAACGGCAACATTGGGATCCGACTGCTGCGTATTCGTCCTGTCGATGCGGCGTTCGATCTCACGAACGCTGTCGAGATAGTCGCTGATCGTCGACCGGTCACGCGCTCCAACTTTTTTCTGAAGATCGGCGGCCTGCCTGACAAATGCATCGAGAATACTGCGTTGTTGATTGCGCTGAGCGAGCCTCTCCGAAGCGTTGGAACCTTGTCCGAACATTCGCTCGAAAACTTTTCGGGGATTGATCTCCATCGGCAGCGGTGTGGTCGGCGTGCGCCACGACAGGGTGTTCATGTAGATGCAGCCGTAATCGCGGTCGCACTCTCCGATCAATCCGGAGTGATCTTCGGTCGCGAGCTCCATCGATGGAAGCATTGTGTCCTGCCCGATTTTTTCCGCCGCGATCTGGTCGGCAGTCACGCCCGCGTAGGCATCGGGACCCTGGGTGGCCTTCGGCCGCACTCCGCTGAGCCACGTCGTCGGACTCAATGAATGCACGGCTGTGGTGTCCGCTGCCTTGTGCCCCAATCCGGTGATCACGTTGATGAACGACCGCATCGGCTCCAGCGGCTTGAGGATCGGAGTGAACTCGAAGTCTTTGCCTTCCGTTTTCGGAGTCCAGCGATCCATGATGGCGCCATGCGGAACATAAACGAACGCCAGCCGCGACCCGGAATTCGATGCTGCACGGGCAGTCAAAGCCGGCACCATCGATTCCAGAAACGGCAGCGCAAGCGTCGCTCCGGCACTTTGCAGAAACGTTCGCCGCGACAGGTGTCTCTTAGTAATGAACATGATTCTTCTTCAACCTCCATCCAATCCTTGCGGGAGAGGAGTAGGGTGAGGGTTCAAGGTTTGACAAGACTTGCAACCCTCACCGGGCGCTTCGCGCCCGCCTCTCCCGGAGGGAGAGGCGCTTTTCTCATCTGGAACGGGGTGCTTTTCACAATACCCGCGATGAGCGATGAAAACCTGTAATCATTGCGAGCCGTGTCGTGAACGATCGAGCGAACGACCGGCATATCGTAGTACTCCAATCCGCGGCCGAGCGCGTAAGTCAGCAGCTTCTCCGTCACTGTTCCCGCAAATTGCTCGGGATGTTTCATCAAAGCCTGCCGCAGTGTGACCGGACCCTCGACCTTTGTTCCATCTGCAAGTTGCCCTGAAGCATCAATCGGCCCCGATGCATCTTTAGTCCGCCATTCTCCGACTCCGTCGAAATTCTCGAGCGAAAATCCCAGCGGATCCATAACGGCATGACAACCGGAGCACGCCGGACTCCTTCGATGATCTTCCATCAATTCACGAACCGATTTCGGTTTCGCGCCGTCCTCATTGTCCTTCAACGGCGGAACGTTGGCGGGCGGCGGCGGTGGAGGAGTTCCCATAAGGTTTTCGAGAATCCATTTTCCCCGAAGGACCGGGGAGGTGCGGTTCGGATACGACGTCACGGTCAATATGCTGCCCTGGCCCAGTAATCCGCGGCGAGTCTGATCGATAATCGCGACCCGGCGAAAGTGCGTTCCATAAATATTGGGAATGCCGTAGTGCTTTGCAAGACGCTCGTTGACGAATGTGTAGTCCGCGTTGAGCAGATCGAGCAGGCTTCGATTCTCGCGCACGATGCTTTCAAAGAACAATTCGGTCTCGCGCCGGAACGCCTGGCGCAGATTGTCATCGAAGTTCGGAAACTCGTGGCCGTCGGGCTTTGAGCTTTGCAGATTCCGCAGGAACAACCACTGCCCCGCGAAGTTGCGCATCAGAGCATCCGACTTCGGGCTCGCAAGCATTCGCTTGACCTGCTGATCGAGCACGGCCGGGTCTTTGAGTTTTCCCTGGGCAGCCACATCCAGAAGTTCGTCATCCGGAATGCTGCTCCACAGAAAGAACGAAAGCCGTGACGCCAGCTCCAGATCGCCGACGCGGGAAATCGCGCCCGGCGCCGCATTCACGGGATCGGACTCGGTGCGGAACAGAAATCTCGGGGCCGTCAGCATGAACTGAAGCGCGCTTTGAATACCGGCATCGAAACTCCCTTTCATTCGGCCCGCCTGGTAAAAGCCAAACAGAACATCGGCATCAGCCGCGCTTAGAGGCTGGCGATAAGCGCGCCGTCCCAACGCAGCGAGAATTTTTCTGGCGCAGGCTGTTTCTTCGGATGGATTTGCCGGACGGCAGGAAAAGATTCGCCGGCGGCTTGGAGTATCACCCGTTCCGGTTGCTTCGAACGGCCCAGTGATATCCACGCGTTCGATGATGGGCGCGCCATTCATGTTTTGCAGATCGTGATCGCGCGTATGCGGCTCGAGCGGCTCGTCGTATTCCGTGGAATTCTTTCTGAGAAACGCGACCGTCACGTCGTGCGGCCCCGCTTTCACCGAGATCCGGCTCTTGAGACGCGCATCAATCGTGTCGGCCGCGGCAGCAAAATTGGCATCCGACATTTTGTTGTCGGCTTCGCCGCCGACGGGAGCGATGAACACACGCGCTCCATCAATCGAAATCTCGATTTGATGCGGCCATTCGAGGCCTTTCATATATCCGACAATGTTGCGCAACAGAAAAACACGGAAGTCGTATTGACCGTCGAGCGGGAAATTGTGATGAATCGAAAGTCCGCCGCGCGTCCCGAGCGGTAGACCTTCGATATGGTCATCCTGAGCCAGGTCCGGCGCCGTGCGATAGACGCTCGTCAGCGGAGAAGCGGACATATCGCCGGCGGCCAGGCTGCTGATCTTGCGTGAGGCGGCCAGATACTGCTCGAGCAGCGACGGAGAAAGCTTCAAAACATCCGCAATGTTGTCGAAGCCGTTGCTCTCATCGTCCGCCGGCAGCAGGTCCGTTACATCCAATTCCAGTGACAACAGGTCGCGAACGGCGTTGCCGTATTCGGTTCGGTTCAATCGATGGATCGGAGCCCGCCCGGGATCCGCATTTCCCGCGGCAGTCTTGTCGATCGAAGACTCGAGCCAGCCGGCAAACTTGTCCAGATCGGCATTCGCAGGCCGCGGCCTGCCCTGCGGAGGCATCATTCCACCGCGAAGTTTTCGAATCACTTTTTCCCATGTTTCCGCGCTCGCTCCCACATGATTGATGTCCAGTTTGTCGAGCATCAGGCCGGCCGTTTTGAGCCGCTCGTTGTGGCAGGTCACGCAGTACTGATCGAGGAGAGAACGATAAGGCGATGAAGCAGATACGGGAGCCTGCGAAAGCAGCGGCGTCCGCGGGGAGGCGAGGCCTGCTGAGAGCAACAAACAGCACCCGATTGTGATAAAAGAAAGCCGCTTCATTGGGGCGCTAGCATATCAGTGTTGGGCTGCACCGGCAATTGAGCGAGCGGAATGATAGTAAAGGATCATCAGGAAAACCGTCTGCTTCCGGAAGGAGGATTCTTCATTGCTCTGGTTCTATTTATCCTGTTCGTTCTCCCGGTAAACGCGAAGGACATCAACTACGAAACCATCCGCTTCGAAAGAAAGCTTCCCGCCGTCAAGATCACCGAAAAAATCACCATCGACGGCCGAATGGACGAACCGGCATGGAGCCGGGCTTCGCGGGCAATCGAGTTTATTCAGAAGGAGCCTGAGGAGGGCGAGTCCTCATCGGAGGCTACGGAAGTTTCGATTCTTTACGACAACGAGAATCTCTACATTGGAGTCGCCGCAAAGGATCGTGAAGCCGCTCATGTGATCATTTCGGAATTGAAAAAGGATTTCAGCGTCGATAACGGAGACTCTTTTCAAATCCTCCTCGACACGTTCCACGACGGTCGCAACGCATACCAATTCATCATCAATCCGGCAGGCGCGAAATGGGACGCGCAGATTTCCAACGAAGGCCGTGAAGTGAATCAAAGCTGGGATGGCGTCTGGTACGTCAAATCTCGCATGAGCGATGACGGCTGGACCGCGGAAATCGCAATTCCCTTCAAGACTCTCAAATTTCCTCACACGGCGGTGCAAACCTGGGGCATCAATTTTCAACGCACGATCCGTCACCGCAACGAAGAAAGCCTGTGGGCGCCGGTCCCGCGAATCTACTCCCTTCAGCGCGTGTCGATGGCCGGAACGCTTGAAAATCTCGAAGGCATTGAGCCCGGGGCCAATCTCAAAATCAAACCCTACTTTGTCACAAGTTTCGGCCAGAATGCCGCCGCCGGGACCCACAAATACAAGGCCGATGCCGGTCTCGACGTGAAGTATGGAATCACGTCGGGACTGACCTGGGACTTTACCTACAACACGGACTTCTCTCAGGTTGAAGCCGATGAACAGCAGATCAATCTCAGCCGGTACAGTCTCCTCTTCCCCGAGAAACGTGATTTCTTTCTCGAAAACTCGGGCATTTTTCTATTCGGAACTCCGAACGCCAGCATCGGTGGAACCGGCGGAACCGGGCCGAGCGTTTTCCAGACATTGAATCCACGTCCCAACGCCGTTCGGAACGATTTGATCGCATTCTTCAGCCGCACCATCGGAATCTCGGATACCGGCGATGCGATTCCCATCCTCGGCGGCACGCGATTGACCGGAAGCGCAGGGCGTTATCAGATCGGCATTCTTAATATTCAGCAGCGCCAATACGGCTCCAGCCATGCGACAAACTTTTTCGTGGGCCGCCTGCGGCGCAATATTCTTGCGAATTCGGATGTCGGCGTGATCATGACCAATAAGGAAGTGAGCGACTCGTCCCGCTACAATCGCAGCATCGGAGCCGACGCCAACTTCCGCTTCGGCCAGTCCGTGACTCTCAACGGCTTCGCCATGAAAACGATCACCCCGGGACGTTCCGGAGACGACGTTGCCGGCCGCGTGGCTGCTCAGTATCAGAACAAGACATGGCAATTCAGCGAGACCTACACCGTCATCCAGAAAAACTTCAATGACGAGATGGGATTCACGCCGCGCACCGGCATTCGCAAATTCGCAAGCATTGCGAGTTACACATGGCGTCCCCAACGCGGGCATCGGGTGATTCGCAATATCCGTCCGCACTGGCAACTGGATTACGTGCTGGATTCGACCGGGCGTCTTCAAACGCGGTACATCGATTATCACCTTCCGATTCAGTTTCAGAATGGAGCGATGATCGAAATGGGAAAGAATCCGACGCTCGAATATTTTTCGCAGCCGTTTTCGATCTCCGGCACTGCAATCACACCGCGCCAGTACAAATTCGATGAATACTTCATCCTTGGAAATACCGACACGAGCCGGCGGCTGGCCGCAAATGGACGATGGTCTACCGGACGTTTTTATTCCGGCTACAAACACTCATACCTGGCGGGCATGGCGTTTCGCGCGAACTACAAGCTGTCGGCATCGCTTCAATACACGCACAACAACATCAGCCTTGTTGAAGGACGCATCAAGCAGAACCTTCTGGCTGCGCGCGTCAATTATGGATTCAGCACGAAGATGTTCCTGAACGCCCTGATCCAGTACAACAGCGACAACAAACAATGGAGCTCGAACGTACGCTTCAACATCATTCATCGTCCGCTGAGCGATCTCTTCGTCGTATACAACGAGCGGCGGGATTCTCTCACCGGCAATCTCGTCGATCGCGCCATTATCGCCAAGGTGACCTACATGATTTCGCGATGACCCGGTAATGAGTAACAGGTGAATTCATCTGAATAAAGACACAGTCAGAGGAGCAGCCCATGAAAGCAAAAGCTTCAAACGAGACCGGACGATTCCACTATTTCCGATTTCACGCGCCGCACCGGCATCTATCATCCACTTTCGGCAACCACTGGTTTGGAGTCAAGGCGGAGAACTTTGCTCGCTTTTTCGGGACTCCAACGTTTCTAATCGCGCAATCCGGCGTGGTCGCCGTCTGGATCGTCCTCAATGCAGTGGGGGTCACGCACTTTGATATATATCCATTCATCCTGCTGAACCTCGCATTCAGTCTGCAATCCGCGTATGCGGCGCCACTCATCCTGCTGGCGCAAACGCGGCAAGCCGACCGCGACAAAGCCCACGCCGACGCCGATGCTCAACATCGGGAAGCTTTGGCGAAGGAGGGACTGGAGCGCCAGGAAGCCGCCGAGAAACTGTCGGCGCAGATCCTTGAACTGCTGCAACAGAACACGCAGCTCACGCGGATGACACAGGAACTCACGCAACGCATCAAGGAACTCACGGATCAAATCCATCAAAAGATCGCGAGCTGATGGGCGCGGTTAACGCGGCCCGAAGGCGGACAAATAGTGCCCATCCGGATCGGTAAAGACAACCGCCCATGATCCGGGCGTCACTTCACGAGGCTGACTGACGAAGTTGCAACCGAGTTTCGACAACCTTTGATGTTCGGCCGTTACGCTCTCCACTCCGAATACGAGTTCAGTCGCTCCCGCTAAAGGGCCGTCACGCGCGTCGATGCGCCGCAGTCCGCCATTCAGCATGAGCGTCACGGATCCACCCGACAGAAAGGCAATCTGCTCGAACTGGTTTTGGACAGCGAGACCGACAATATCGCGGTAAAACGCAACCGATTTCGACACGTCGCTCACTCCGAGCGCAATCACAGATATGTTTTTCATGGACACAGAATAACAGGTACCCGCGATTGCTCAATCCTGCTACTTCAAATTGAAATTCACTTCAACGTTGAGCGAGACGTCCACGGCTTCGCCGTTGCGCGTTCCGGGTTTGAATTTCCATTGCTCGAGGGCTTCGATCGCTTTTTCAGTGAGACCGTGTTCCAGTTCCCGAATCACTTTGTCCACTTTCAGCGTACCGTCTTTGTGAACAGTCACCTCAATGACAACCGTTCCCATGTACCTCAACGCTTTCGCTTCATCGGTGTACTCGGGATCCACGCGCGAAATGATTGTCGGGGGCAGCACACCATTCCCGATACGAAAAGTGATGGCCGTTCCGTCCGCTGGAGCCGCAAGCTGCAGCGGAAGTTTGAAATCCACGTCCACCTGGGTGATCGCTTCAATGGGAACGCCGTTTCGAAGCGCGGGCAAAAACTTCCACGCGGCAACGGCGGCGAGCGCCTGTTCATCGAGGCCGAAGCCGAGACCCTTGATGACGCGCAGATTCGAAATACGGCCCAGGACGTCTACTTTCCCCTCGAGCGTTACGGTTCCCTCGACCCGGATCGTGAGTCCTGTTTCCGGATACTTCACTGGGAACGACTCGAGCAGTCTCGGAGGAATGACCGTGGGACTCGGTGTGGTGTTCTTATCCCCGATCCGGACGCGCTGGGATGTTGCCGGCTCTGCGGCAATCGCAGGCGGCATCGCGGCTTTCGAAGTGACGGCCGCGAGAACCGGAGGCAACGGCACCGCCGCCGTCATACCTACCATTGCGATCGAGACCGTCAGAAGCACTGCCGACGTTGAGAGCATGGACGCCGCAAACCGGGAAAGCCTGCGCCGGCTCGCTTTCGAATCCAGGATGGAAACGAGACGCGTTTCCAACTGCGATGGCTGGGCCATCGAAACTGCCGCGAACGCCACGGCACTTCCGGAGCGAAGACCGCGGACAATCTGAAGGAGATGACCGGCGTAATTCTCCGCCGCAGCCCCGAGACTCAAAACGTGGTCGTCGCACGCGCGCTCTCGCTCGATGCGCATGCGTCTCGACGCATACCAGACAAGCGGATTAAACCAGTAAAGGCCGCAGACCGCCTGAAGAAGGATCTGCGACAGTCCATCGTTGCGCCGGACATGAGCGAGCTCATGCGCGAGAACAAGCCGGCGGCGTTCTTCGGACCATTCCGCGGATGATGAGGGCAGAAGGATCGTGTGCCGGAACAATCCCCATGTCATCGGCGAAACCTGAGCGTCGCTGAACAGAAGACGCACAGGTCTATCGACGCCGAAAGTCTGGGCGAGTTCCGCGAGGAGCGCCCGCCACGGTGCGTCCTGAACGGCCGATGCCGATTTTGCAAGCCGATGGATGTAGAGAAGACCCAGCATAAGCCGTCCCAGAAACAACGCAGCTCCCGCAGACCACACGAACGCGGGTATGAACCCTGCGGCCGCATTGATAGCGGGATGCGGTGTCACGATCCCCGGTCCATGTTCGGTATCGATCGCCGGAGACTGCAGGAATCTCACGCTGACCGCTGTCTGCGGCAGGACTGGTAATTCCAGTCTCGGCACCATCATTGCCGCCGCGGGCAAAAGGAGAATACTCAACACTGCGATCATCCAGACCGCATGCCGTGTGGATGCGGAAGCACGGCGCAGCAATACTCCCGCCAGCACGGCGCATATCAGGATGAACGTGCTTTTCACAATGATGTTGAGGGCAAAATACGCGAGATTCATTTCCTGCCTCCTTTGCGGGCCTTGTCGATCAATCCCTGCAGCCGGTCCAGTTCCGATTCCGACAGCTTCGATGACCTTACATCCAGCAGCGCCGCCACAGCTTCTTCCGGCGATCCATTGAAGAACGTCTGGAGAAGATGGCGGACTGCCGAGCGTTTCGCTTTGTCTCGCGGCACCGTCGGCATGAATACGTACTTGCCTGCATTCTCCTCGTGGCGTATGTGCCCCTTCTGTTCAAGAATGCGCAGCAAAGCGCGCACGGCTGAATAACCCGGCGGCGCCGGGAGACTTTCAAGTACTTCCGCGGCGGTGGCGGTTCCCTTGCGATAGAGAACGTCCATGATCTGGCGCTCCCTGCGGCTCAAATTGGGATGCGATTGGGTCATGTGCTAAGAAATTAGCAATGCAATGCAGGCGTGTCAACTCCAAAATGCTAATTTCTTAGCAGGCGGGGGTAGCTCCCCTTTTCCCTACTGGTTTTTGAAGTTCTCCGAATCGCGTTCGTTATCGTGGCAGAAATATTCGTGGATTTCGCCGCCCGGCGAATTGTCGTAATTGACGGTTTGCCAGGGAATGGTCCATCCGCCGGACCAGGGCCGCGTATAGGCGCCTTTATCATCGATCGTCACTTCGTATTTCATCGTGTTGTAGTTCATGCGAGTGAAACGCTCGGTGAGATGAAGAAAACGGGTGTGCGGCAACCCGCCGCGGATAACCCAGAATCGCTCGTTGAATCCGACTGTATCGACAACGAGGGTTTCTCCCTCCCAGCGGCCGATCGAATCGCCGAAGTAACTCGGAACGATTTCATCTTCAGGCGGATGTTTCCGGCCGGGTTCCATTGCAATTCTGCGCCAGTCGCGGTTCTCGCCGGAGATCAGGAAAATGCGCTGGAGTTCGGGTTGATCGATGATGTTCAGGCCGTTGGGAACCGTAAAGAACCGCATCCCTCCCGCGGGATAGCATCTTGCATGAGGATCGTCCAATCCATTTCGGGACTGCCGATACAGGTACAACGCTTTCGCCCAATCCTGAAACGGGACTTCATCGAGAGTCAGATTTGTGGGAAGAGCCGAACCGTTTTTCCCGATGACATTGCCCTGCATCACATTCCAGAAACCCTTTTGACCCGGCGCCGCATCAAGATTGACGCGGCCGTCCTGCCAGTGAGGCGTGGGGGCGGATGGCACGGCGGGTTGTCCTCCTCGTCCGCGCCCGCCGCGGGCGCCGCCGCGTTCCTGCGCCGCGGATAGAGACGGAACCGACAAAAGGAAAACCAACGCAGCAACCGTCAACAGACAGAGACTCACTCGATGAATTCGCATTGCCGGGTCCTCACTGCTCGGGTGCATTGCCTTCGCTGGATCCTGCGCCGAGTTTCTTTCCGGTGCTGGCCATCGTCACCGACCGCGCATTTCCATGAGGCGTTCCGTTTTTGGCGCGGGTTCCTTCAACAATGACAAGGTCGCCGACTTTCATGGAATTCCGGGTCCAACCGCTTCTCTGAATGACTGCCGGCGCGCCCATTTCCCAGGCCCAGTTTTCAACTTTGCCGGTCTGTTCGTCTTTCACGTCGATGTAGAAATAAACGTGTGGATTCATCCATTCGACCTTGGTGACGGCCCCCTTCAGTGTGACGGGTTGCTTGCTGTCATATTCTGCCGCGAATGAATGATGCGCTGCGAGCGGCGCCGCCAGGGCTGCAATAACGATTAAGGCGAAGGCGGCAAAACCAAACGTACTGTTTCTCATCGTGGACATCTCCTCGAGTGATTTGCGGAAACTTTTTAGTAGTCCCTGTCGCGGGTAAGTTTGAAATCTCCTTTTTCCGCGCCGCAGGTCCACATTCCCGTAAGCGTGCGGCGATCCGAGCCGAGTTTGTCGATTTTTCCATCAACGGCGCAATGAACCGGTTTCCCTGACCTGTCCTTCCTGTCGATCTCGAAGTGAACGGTCCAATTAGCGGGATTCAATTTCGCGTTTTGGAGGGGCATTTGATCGAAACCGGGATTCACGATTCCCGTGATCACCTTGCCATCCCAATCCATCACGACGGTGAGATTCTGTTGCGACGCCGCGTCCCGGCCCCAACTCCCGTGCCAGGAGCCAACGACAGGATGGCCTTCCTGAGCGAAAACCCGCATCCCGGCCGTAAGCAGAACAATCATTAGAAAAGATCGCTTAGGCATCCGCGAACAGTATCATATTGGAAACACAAAGACACGAGGACGCAGAGACACTCAGCCCAGATCAAACAACAGCGCTTCGCCCCTGCCCGATGCCTGCACGGCACTTTCACCACTCAATGCAGCGCCGTCACCGGCCTCCATCGGAGTTCCATTCACGTTCAACTGACCGCGGGCAACCTGAATCCAGGCGTAGCGCGAGGGAGCGAGAACGTATTCGGCCGTTTCTCCATCGAGGATTGTTGCGAGCAGTTGGACATCCTGATGCACTTTGACGGCGCCGGACTGAGGATTCTTCGAAGCCACGAGCCGCCACGTCCCACGCATCTCGTCCCGATCAAATCCCTTCTGTTCGTAGCTTGGTTTAATGCCGCGAACTTCAGGCAGGATCCAGATCTGCAACAGATGTACCGCCTCGGTTTTTGAAGGATTGAATTCGCTGTGGGTGACTCCCGTGCCGGCGCTCATTCGCTGGACTTCGCCCGGCCGAATGATCGAGCCGGTCCCCATGCTGTCTTTGTGCTCGAGCGCGCCCTCGAGAATGTAAGTGATGATCTCCATGTCGCGATGCGGGTGGGTGCCGAATCCCTTCCCCGCGGCGACGCGGTCTTCGTTGATCACGCGTAGCGCGCGGAATCCCATGTAATCGGGATCGTAGTACGTATCAAAGGAGAACGTGTGGAACGTATCGAGCCATCCGTGATTCGCGTGGCCGCGCTCGTCTTTTCGCCGAATCGAAATCATAAAAACATTCAACAGCAGACGGCGAAATTAAAAAACAAATTTCGACGTCCGCCGCTACCTCTTGAAGTACTTCCCGTAATCGATGCTGCTTTCGCAAACGAACTCTTCAACGGTCTCCAACTCCGGCCGCAGCGCGAATGTCCTTGTGGGCATGACCCAGGGCGACACCCAGACATTCGGATCCTCGACTGCGCGCAGTATCTCGTGCTGGGAAGTTTTCAGGTTTTTCGGCAGTCAGGTTAGAATCGATTCGGTTCCCGCCTTGAAACCGGGGTTTCTTGTCAGAGATCAAGTAGGAAGGAATCCATGCGATTGTTCCGGCTTCGCAATTTCGTTTTCCTGATCGCGCTTTCGCTGATTGCTGCACCGTCCTTCGCGGCCGACAAGGCGCAGCGGATTGCGATCATGCCGTTCGACAACCCTAATCACGACAAGATGCTCGACATCGGCGGCGGCATCGCCGAAACATTGATTACAGAACTTGGACGCATCCAGGATTTGACGCTTGTCGAACGCAGCCGGATTAACGATGCGATCAAGGAGATCAAGCTGGGTCAATCGGGATTCGTTGATACCGCCACGGCGCAAAAGGCAGGCCAATTTGTTGGAGCCGACTCCGTCGTCGTCGGCAGTTTTCAAAGGGATCCAGCCGTTTTACGCCTGGTTGCGCGCCTTGTCGATGTGCAGACCGCACAGGTTCGAGCAACCGCAAAAGTCGACGGCAAGCCGAATGAGTTGATCAGTCTTCAGGATCAACTTGCCGCAAAAATTCTGGAAGCCATCAAGGGCTCGGTTGCGGAAGCAGAACGCCGAAAGCTCGGTGTTTCACCATCGGCCAACCTTGATGCGTTTCGAGCGTTATCCGACGGTCTCTCGTTCTTCAGGCTGGATTTGTTTCAGGATGCCATCGCGTCGTTCGACAAAGCCCTCGCGCTGGATTCCAACTACGCGTCCGCGCACTACTACAAGGGAAAGGCTCTGGCCAAACTCAAGAAGTGGGATGATGCGATCGAATCTTTCAAGCGGACATTGCCGCAAGCTCAGGCGGAACAGACGATCAAATGGTCATGGGATGCAACTTTCGAGATTCCGGGATCCAAAAGGAACGCCGCATATTCAGCCATCGATCCCAATGCATTCAGCCTTCAGGATCTTCTTTCGCAGGACTCGATTGTCGCTGCGCAGAAGCGGCTGGTTTATTCGGAGCAGTCGGGCAACCGGTCGGTTTTCTATTTTGTCGATCCTCTTAAACATAGCTCGCAACGATTTGAATTGCCGGAGGCGGTCATTGATGTGGGGATTGCGTTTGCATCGGACCGCGTCATTCTGATTCCTTCTTTAACGGCGACGCAACTTCTCGCAGGCAAATTCGGCATGTACGGAGTCAGTGCAGATGACGCCGCCCAACTTTGGTATACCGAGATCAATGTCCCGCTCGGCCAGTTTCCGCTCATGACCTTAATCGATGAATTGGTGCTGACTTACTCCGGCCCCGACCGCCAGCTTATGGCAAGAACCGACACTGCGTTTCAAAAGAAGTGGCAAAGGGACAACCTCGACCTCGACATCGTGCCGATGAAGCCAAAGTCCACGCGTGCTTTCGGCAATCTGGTGATTGCAAAATCGACGAAGGAGCGGAAAATTCACGCGATACGCGTATCCGACGGTCAGGATGCATGGTCGATCGATCTGCAGTCGAATGCGACGTATCACATTGTTTCAGATCAGGCCGTGATCGTGTTTGAACCGGACCGTCGTGTTTTCGCCGTCGATCCGGAAACAGGGCGAGTCCTGTTCGAATCGCTCATCAAGCAGACAGTGCAGCCCAGGACTCTCGGCATTTTAGGAACGCTGCCAACGGTCGAATCAGTGGTCTCGGGCAACGCGTTGTATTTCGTTTCAGCCGCCGGCGAAATCGTTGCGCTGGACTTGAGTAAAGGTGTCGTTGCGAATCGCCAACGCTGGAGGACACCGCCGCAAAAACAGATTCGCGGGATGCGCGTTCATGGTTCCCGCGTCTACGCGACAACCGAATCCGGCGAACTCCTGATTGTGGATTCCCGCTCGGGTAGTGTTGTGATGTCGAAGGTAGCAACGAAGATCCTGGACGCAGACTATTCCGGTGACGACGTCGTTATCGCGAGTTCGCCCGACGATGTCTTTGGTTTGAATCCGGAGACCGGCGCCGAGCAGTGGAAATATCCAGCCAGCGTTCGCACGAAGAGTCCGTTTTATTTCAAGGGTGCCGTGATCCTCGAGACATCGGGCACAACTCGCCTTTCCGCGCTGGATGCGAAGACAGGGTCGATCCTGTGGCAGTACGCCGGCGGCCTCGCTCCAGACGGCAGGCTCGCGGATTTTGGCGGCCGAATTATCAAGGTCTTCCCAGGCAATGATTCGTTGTTTGTTGTTCAGCCTTTCGGCATCCGGGAATACGCATTAGCAAAGAATCAAGGTCTGACCAATAAGGAGGCGTTGACGGAACTCGCCGGAGCGCTTCTGGAAAAAGGTGAGCTTGATGAAGCCGCGCGCTTCGCAGGTATTGTTGCTCGTGACGGCGATCCCAATTATCCGCCGCTCCGGTATCTCCGCGCCAAATTGGCGAGAGCCCGTAGAAACGATCCGGACTACAAATCCGAACTGATCACCTATCTCGGACTGGTTGGAAGAGAATCGAAGGCAGGTCAGGACATCCTGGCCGAATTCAAGAAGACTCGTGGATTGATCTGGACTGCCGAAGTCGGCGTCTCGTTCGGAAACACGCTATTGGCTGAGGGAAAGCTGATCGGAGTCAACGAAAAGAAATTGATCGCATTGGATCCAAAGACCGGCAGGCGCCTTTGGCAGATATCCGGCGAGCACTTTGAAGATCGTGTCTACGACTCGAAGTCCCGGCGGTTGTTTTTTGCGAGCAGGCTGGACCGCGATCCAAAGACTCTCCAGTTGTTCACCGCCGACCTTGATAGAGGTGAGAAGAAAGACTTCGCGCGGATCACCCTCGCGAGCAATGTCAGTAAATACGGCTTAGCCTTCGGCGGCGGCCGCTTGTTCGCGATTGTGGCCGGAGTTCAACTGGAGAAGGTGTCCATTCGCATCGTTGCTTTCGATGGAACTTCGGGGAACAAGTTATGGGAAAAACCATTTGAATTTTCAATCACTGCCGCCCTCGTGATGGATCAAACCGGAATTCTGTTTTACCCAAAGGGAAATTTCCTCGTGTATGCAGTGGGCAGGGACTTGTCGGTAGTTCGAGGCGACGACGGTTCAGTCTATGCCCAGCTCTCTGAAGGAAAGGACATTCTAGGCGGATGGTTTCGGGACGAAGATGCTTTTGGCGATGCCGACACCGTCTACTTTGGAACAACGGACGGCAACATCGCCGGTTACAGCTTGTCCTCAAAACAAGTTGTATTGAGGACGAAATTACCGGGCGCTCTTCGGCACGACTCGATCATTCACGGCAGCACGCTGTTCAACATCGATGATCCATCCATATTCGCATTCGATCTCGGAAGAGAAACAAACGATGCCAATCGGCTGAAGTGGCGCACCAACCCTCAACGCGACGGACAATTTTTATATTTTCGGCCTTATGGAAATATGTTGTTCGCCGTCCGCGATAACGGCGTGGGCGCGGTCCTGGATCCCGCGACAGGAAAGGTTTCCGATGACTACGGGCTGCTCTGGTCAGGCTCATCCGTAGAGGATGGTGATTACCGCTATGGCTTTACGGCGAGCGGTCTGGCTTACGGGATGCAATTGAAACCTGCCGCAAAGTAGCGGCAGAAGGCTACATTTCATCCGTTTCGGAAAAATTCGCAAGATTGCCGGAAATTGCCTGTGACGAACATGGTTTATGCGGCTCCGGATGCTGTAGAATGCACCCGTTTTTATGGCAATCGCTCCTGGTACGAAGCTCGGACAATACGAAATCCTCGGTCCGCTCGGTTCAGGCGGTATGGGAGAAGTCTATCGCGCGCGCGACTCCGACCTTCGCCGTGAAGTTGCCATCAAAGTCCTGCCCGAACATCTCTCCTCAAACAATGACTTGCTGAAACGATTCGAAAGTGAAGCGCGCCTGGCTTCGTCATTGAATCATCCGAACATCGTCACCATTTACGCCATTGGTGTTTCGGGTACGACGCGCTTTACCGTCATGGAACTGGTGCGGGGGCGCACCTTGAGTGACGAGCTCGCCGAAGGCCCGATGCCGATCGACCGGATTCTGCAGATTGCGATTCAGATTGTGGAAGGACTTTCAAAGGCGCACGAAGCCGGCGTGATTCATCGGGATTTGAAACCGCAGAACATCATGCTGACGCCCGATGGCTTGCTGAAAATTGTGGATTTCGGCTTGAGTAAGACCGTGCGGCCTCCCGGCAATCCGGGCGAAGCTTCCACCATTCACTTCGCCGCGGACACAACAGCCCCAGGCGTCATTCTCGGCACCGTGGATTACATGTCGCCCGAACAGGCGGCAGGCCGCGATGTCGATTTTCATTCGGATCAGTTTTCACTGGGCAGCCTGCTTTACGAAATGATCTCGGGGAAACGTCCCTTCAGGCATCCGACCGCCGTTCAGACACTCGCGGCAATTATCGATTCCGAACCAATGCAACTGAAGAGCGTGAATTCCGCAACGCCGGCCCGGCTTGAGGCGCTGGTTCGCCGCTGCATGGATAAAGATCCCGCGAAACGCTATGCGTCCACTGCGGAAATCGCGCGCGACCTGAAGGACATTCAAGGCAGCCTGGTGAAGCGGATGCGCTCTCATGGGCTGACCCGAAAAATTGTCGCAACCGGAAGTATCAGTCTTGCGATTACCGCGGCGGCTTTCTTCGGCACGCGGATTCCGAATTCCTTCGATAAGATCCTGCATTTCGCGCCGGCTGCTTCAGAGCAACAAGTAGCGGTGTTGCCCTTTGCCAACATCGGCGGGGATCCCGCATCGCAAGCGTTTTGCGACGGCCTTGTGGAAGTGCTCACGAGCAAGCTCACTCAATTGCAGCCCTATGCGAAAGGCCTTCACATTGTGCCGGCAACCGAAATCCGCAGCGAGAAAATCACTAGCGCTCGAGACGCGTTGAAATCCTTCGGAGCGAATGTCGTCGTCACGGGAAGCATGCAGCGAGGACCCGAGAAGGTTCGGCTCACTATCAACGTCATCGATTCAAAAACAATGCGTCAATTGCAGGCCGCTTCAATCGATGCGGAATTACACGATGTATCCGTCATGCAGGATGGGATCGTCATCCGCGTTGCCGAATTACTCGGGATTCGGGTGGACGGCGCTTCAAAAGAATCGATACTGGCCGGCGGAACGACAGAACCCAGCGCGTACGATTTCTACGTTCAGGGGCGAGGGTACCTGCAACGCTTTGAACAGCTCGAAAGCGTCGATCAGGCGATCGACCTTTTCCGCCGCGCAACAACCTACGATCCGCAATACACGCTGGCTCACGCCGCACTCGGCGAGGCCTACTGGCGGAAATACGCGATTACCAAAGATGCCGGACTCGTACGAGAGGCGCAGAGCGTGAGCGAAAAAGCTCTGGCGGGATCGCAGAATATTGCCGGGGCTCACTTCACTCTTGCTCTGATCGACGCGGGAGCAGGCCGTTATGAAGCCGCTGTTGGAAGGTTGCAGCGCGCGCTGGCAATTGACCCGGTAAATACCGATTACTACCGCGAACTCGCTCTGGACTATCGTGAAATGGGCAGGGATCAGGATGCGATCGCGGCATACAACAAAGCCATCACACTTCAGCCGAACTCCTGGGCCGGTTACAACGGTCTGGGCGCTCTGTATTTCGTTCGCGCCCGTTATTCGGATGCCGAGACGCAGTTCCGCAAAGCGATTTCGCTGACGCCGGACAACGCGCGCGCCTATCGGAATCTCGGAGCCGCGCTTCACGCTCAACATCGATATGACGAAGCGGCGAAGATGTTTGAGAAATCGGCGTCGCTTCAACCTTCCGATAACCTCGCGCTGTCCAATCTTGGCGCAACGTATTTCATGCTTGGACGGTACGGCGATTCGGCTCGCACTCTCGAACGCGCCCTGGCCATCAACGACAAGAACTACCGTACCTGGCTGAATTTCGCCGAAGCTCAATACTGGGCGCCGGGCGGCCGCGATAAAGCCCTGGCCGCATATGAACAGGCGGCTCAGCGCGCGGAGACTCAGCTCAAGTTGAATCCGCGTCAGGGCGGCGTGCTCGCCGATCTGGCAAATATGTATTCGAGGACCGGCAAGGCGGCACTGGCAAACGATCTGGTACGCAAAGCCCTGGAGGCATCTCCTGAAGATGTCGAAGTCATTTACCAGACCGGAAGCGTCTACGAACAACTCGGAGACCGCAAGCGCGCGTTGGAACTCATCGGCAGAGCGCTTGCGAAAGGCTATTCGATCGATCTCGTTCGACGTTCACCCACGTTGACGGAATTGCGAAAGGATCCGCAATTCGCGTCGATTCAACCCCAAAACAAACAATAGAAGGAGTCCGGAGATGAGCAAAACACAACCAGAAAAAGAAAACACTTTAGAGAAAGAAACTGCAGGGCACTCCAAATCAGGCAAGGAATTGCGCGACGATCAACTCGACAATGTAGCGGGAGGCTCGGACCCGCAGGTCGAAGTCACGCCATAGTTCGCGAATGCCGGCAAATGCGCAAGGCCTTACTCTTTCTCGGTGTCTTGAATGACACCGAACTCGATTGGATGCTTTCGGCCGGAATCCGGCAAACGGTTCCGGCCGGAACTGTCATCATTCAGGAAGGCAAGCCCATCGATTCGCTTTTTCTGATCATCGACGGCCTGCTCGTTGCCACAATGGCCAACGTCAGCGGCAAACGTCCGATGCGGCCGGGTGAAATTCTCGGCGAAGTTTCCTTTGTCGATTCCCGCGCGCCTTCTGCAACCGTAACTGCGGCCGAAGACTCGGTGGTACTCGCAATCCCGCGCGCGCGGCTCAATGAACGCATCGAGCAGGACGTTCACTTCGCGGCGCGTTTCTACAAGGCTATCGCCATGTTTCTTTCCGACCGGCTTAGGAACAACATCGGGCTTCCCGCCTACAGTTCGGATGAGGCCCTTCGCGATGAACAGGCGTACAGCGACGAAATCGATCCCGATGTTCTCGAGAATCTGACAATCGCAGGAGCAAGGTTTGCATGGCTTCAAAAACGTCTGCGTTCTCTATGACCCGCCATGTTCGGTAAAGGTCAGGACATCTACCGGTCAAAAGCGCTCGACCGCCTGTCTTCGCCCGATGCTGTCGATCAACTGCTGCAGGTCGTCACACCGCGCGACTGGATCGCGCTGCTCGCCGCAGGAATCCTGATCGCTCTTCTCATCGCCTGGAGCGTGACGGGCATCATTCCCACCACGGTGTCCGGACGCAGCGTCCTTGTGCAGCCGCGAACCATCGTCGATTCCCAGAACTTAACGGCCGGACGGCTCGAAAGCCTGAACATCAAGGCCGGCGATGCAGTTCACACCGGTGATGTACTCGGCGTCATCGATCAGTCCGATACGCGAAAGGCGCTTCAGGAAGACCGGTACATGCTGGACGAATTGCAGCAGCAGGATCGCATCAAGGGCATGCTGCAGGACCGCCAGACGGCTCTGCAGGAGGAACAGATTCAAAGCGAACGGAGTTCCATCCAGCTTCAAAACGAAACGTTGAAGAAAAGTCTGCAGGACACCGTGACGATGGCTCCCATGTTGAAGCGCAGGCTCGATGGATTGCGAAAGCTGCGCACGGAAGGCCTCATTGCCGATGCGTCCGCCGACTTGCTTCAGGCGGAAGATGCGGTTCTTCAAAACGAGACGAAAATGACCGACCTGAACGCGCGGCTAAAACAACTGGAGGGTCAGTCGAAAGAACTCGAACTTCGCCGCGCCGGCACCGCGCGGGAGAACGTCGAAGCATCGACCGTACGCAGGAACCAGATGGATTCTCTGAATTCGAGAATGGCGCTCGAAACGCTTCAACTCTCGCGCAATGGTGAAATCCGCAGCGAACACTCTGGACGCATCGTGGAAGTCATTGCCCGGCCCGGGCAGGTTCTGACGGCAGGAGCGCGCATCGCGACCATACAGATCAATGACGACGCCAGTCTGCTGTCGATTTCATACTTCAATGTTGCGGATGGGAAAAAGATCCATCCCGGAATGCCGGTCCAGATTACTCCCGATCCGGTCGAGAGGCAGCGCTTCGGAGGCATCTCGGGCGTTGTGGACTCGGTGTCGGATTTGCCTGTCACGAAGGAAGCGGCGATTCTCGTCGTCGGCAATGCTTCGACGGTGGATGTTCTCATGCCGAACGGACCATTTATTCAGGTCACAGCAAAACTGCAGCGAGATCCGTCAACATTCAGCGGTTACAAATGGTCGTCTTCGGCAGGACCTCCGATGCAACTCTCGCCCGGAGTTACCGCGTCCGGCCGCGTCACCGTTGAAGGGCGCGCGCCGATCACTTATCTCCTTCCGTTTTTGAGATCCGTCAGTGGCGTCTACTAGCCTGAAACGCGGCCGCGTCCGAACTCCTACAGTCATCCAGATGGAAAACGTGGAGTGCGGCGCGGCCGCGCTTGGCATCATCCTGAGTTATTTTGGCCGTATCGTACCTCTGGCCGAACTTCGCGTCGCGTGCGGGATTTCCCGTGACGGCAGCAAAGCTTCAAACATTGTGCGCGCCGCCCGGCATTACGGCTTGAATGCGAGGGGCTTCAAAAAAGAAATCGACGAACTCGGGGACGTCGCGTATCCGTTCGTCGTTTTCTGGGACTTCAATCATTTCCTCGTGGTCGAAGGCTGCCGTCGTGGCCGCGTGTACTTGAACGATCCCGCCACAGGACCGCGAACCGCTTCAATCGACGAATTCGACGAGGGCTACACCGGAGTTGTTCTCGTCATGACTCCTTCCGGCCAATTCCGGAAATCGGGAAAGAAACCTTCGATCGTTCCGGCAGTGTGGCGGAGGCTCAGCGGAAGTTTCTCCGGAATATTCGCGTGCAGTATTGCCGCGTTGTTCATGGTGATCCCGACGCTGGCGGCAGCCGGATTGACGCAGGCATTCATCGACAATGCCATCGTCCGCGGAATGCACGACTGGGCGAGGCCGATCGTGATCGGCCTCGCCGCCGCCGCTGTTTTGAAGGCGCTCGTCATGCACGTCGAACTGCGGATACTTCGGCAAATCCGCCTCAAGCTCGCTACCGTGATGACGAGCCGGTTCGTATGGCATCTGCTGAGGCTTCCTGCTTCCTATTACGCCCAGCGATACAGCGGAGAAATTGCGAGCCGCATCGCTTTGAATGATGCGGTTGCTGATTTTCTGTCCGGCCGGCTGGCCACAACCGGCACCGACCTTCTGATCAGCGTTGTATACGCGCTTGTGATGTTTCACTTCGATCGGCCGCTGACTCTGCTTGCAATTGTTTTTGCGGCATTCAACTTCGCTTCACTGAGATGGATTTCAGCTTCGCGCAAAGACCTCAATGCCCGCCTCGCTCACCATGCAGGCCGCTGCTACGCCGTCGCAGTATCGGGTCTGAAAAGTATTCGAACGTTGAAGGCCTCGGCGCTCGAGTCCGACTTCTTCAGCCGCTGGGCTGGACACTATGCAAAGACTGCGGGTGTTCGTCAGGAATTTGCGGCGGCAAGCCAGTATCTATCAGTGCTGCCGAGATTCTTCTCGTTCATGATGTCAGCAGCGATTATCACGTTCGGCGGTCTTCGCGTGATGGATGGGCAGTTGACCATCGGAATGCTGGTCGCATTTCAAACGCTTGCCACCAGCTTTCTGGCACCGGTCCACAATCTGATGCAGCTTGGAGAACAGCTTCAGGATCTGCACAGCGATGTCACACGGCTCGATGACGTCCTCGACAATCCCACGGACACCGGGCTTGCATTGAATCCTGCGGGACACACTGAGCTTCTCAGGCTCCAGGGCCACGTGGAACTGAGAAACGTCACCTTTGGCTATAACCCGGCGGCCCCTCCCCTGATTTCTGATTTGTCGCTCTCCATCAAACCCGGGGAACGTGTGGCTCTCGTCGGCAGCAGCGGTTCGGGAAAATCAACAATCGGAAAACTGATTTGCGGCGTGCTGCAGCCGTCGCAAGGCGAAATCCTCTTCGATGGCCGGCCGCGAAAGACGATCGCCCGCCCTGTGCTCACGACTTCGCTGGCGGCGGTGGATCAGGACATCATTCTCTTCGGGGCTTCCGTTCGCGATAACCTCACACTCTGGGACTCCACCATTCCCCAGGCTCAGCTTATCGAAGCATGTGGCGATGCTCTCATTCATGATGTCGTCGCAAATCTTCCACAGGGATACGAAACGCAATTAACGGAACAGGCGGGGAATCTCAGCGGAGGGCAGCGTCAGCGTCTCGAAATCGCGAGGGCATTGGCCGCCGATCCTGCGATTCTCGTTCTCGATGAAGCCACGAGCGCTCTCGATGCGGAAACAGAACGGCTCATCGACGGTTATCTGAAACGGAGACGCTGTTCCTGCGTGATCGTCTCGCATCGACTCAGCACGATACGCGACGCTGACGAAATCCTCGTGCTCGACGGCGGCAAAGTCGTACAGCGCGGCAAGCACGCCGATTTGATCCGCGCCGGTGGAGCGTACTCCCGGCTGCTGTTCAGCGAAGACGGGTTGCTTGAAATGGAGGCTGCCGGTGGCGCATGAAGTGAAAGATTCGGCGCAGGACTCGGGCCGCCTCCGGGAACGCGAGCAGCATGATGCGGCAATCATGCAGGCCGGCGTTGGAGAACTTGCGTCAGTCTCCGGTAAATCCGTGCCGCCCGGTTCGGGCGGCCTCGATCCCCTGGTCGCTGCGTTACAGGCTGTCGCCCAAGTTCAGGGGATCGTCATCCGCCATCCCACAATCGAGCTTCAGGGCCGCAATCCGGCGCAAGCGATCGCGGATGCCTCGGGCATACGGATTCGGAGGGTCCGGCTGCAGGGCCGATGGTGGGAACGAGACGCGGGACCGATTCTGGGTTTCCTGCTTAAGGATGGAGTTCCCGTTGCATTGATTCCGGTCCGATCCCGATTCTCGCGCAGCCGCTACGACATTCTTCACACGGCAACAAACGAATTGCAGCGCGTCGATGAAAACGTTGCGGCGAAACTTTCGCAATTTGGTTTCGTCCTTCAACGGGATCTTCCTGAACCCGGGGGCCTGTGGAACCTGCTCCGGTCTGCACTCTCAGGTTTTGGCCGCGACATTGCGCTGGTCCTGGTATGCGGCGCGGTGACGGCGATTCTCGGAATGCTCGCCCCCCAGGCAGTGGCAATCATCGTGGATTATGCGATTCCGGATGCAAACCGGAACCTGCTGGTAACGGTCGCGCTGGGACTCGCCGCCGCCGGTTTTGGAATGCTGCTCTTCGACTTTGCGCAGTCCGCAAGCCTGCTTCGCATTGAAACGGCGTCCACGGCATTCCTGCAGATGGGACTCTGGAATCGCTTGTTGAAACTGCGCCCCGCATTCTTCCGCCGGTTCACCGCGGGTGATCTCGAGTCGAGAGCCAATGCGGTGAATGTCATCCGTCAACGGCTCAGCGGCGCCACCTTGTCGATCCTGTTCGCCGCGGCCGCTTCGCTCCTTAACGCTGCATTGATGCTGTACTACAGCGTTTCGCTCGGATCGATCGCGATCGGCCTGGCAATTCTTGTCATCGCGTTGATTGGATTCTCTGCTGCATTTGTCCTGCGATTGATGCCGGCGCTTCAGGAAATGGAAGGAAAACTGGCCGGTTTGATGGTGCAATTGGCAGACGCGGTTCCCAAATTGAGAATCGCGGGGGCTGAAGAGCGCGCATTTGCGCACTGGGCGTCAACGTACAGTCGAAAACAGCGGCTTCATCATGCGATCACTCGACTTCAGGATCGCATTCGGCTCTTATCGGGAGTGCTGCCGGTGATCGCACCCGCCGTGATCTTCTGGGCTGCAAGCCGGCTGGCAACACCCGCAGGGCCGGGGCTGTCTCTTGGAAATTTCCTGGCTTTCAACGCGGCCTTTGCAACCTTCCTTTTCGGCCTGACTACATTCGGCGAGACAGCGGTCACACTCCTGCCTGTAAAGGGCCTGTGGAATCGCGCGCGAACGATCATCGATGGCGAACCGGAGATCGATGACGCAACGGTCCATCAAAGCATCAGGCTTTCCGGCGCAGTGAAGGTCGAGCGTGTCACGTTTCGATATCGCGATGATGGTCCGCTCACGCTGGACAATATAACGATTGAAGCGAAGGCCGGGGAGTGCATCGCGCTGGTGGGCCCGTCGGGAGGCGGAAAATCGACGATCCTCAATCTTCTCCTTGGATTTGAAAAACCTCTGTCGGGCGGCATTTATTTCGACGATCACGACCTGAAAGGCTTGAATGTCGCGGATGTGCGCCGGCAGATCGGCGTCGTCATGCAGGACAACAAAATCATGGCGGAATCGCTGTTCGAAAACATCGCGTGTGGAAGCCTGAAAAGCATGACCGATGCCTGGGACGCGGCGCGCGCAGCCGGGCTGGCCGAAGACATCGAACAAATGCCGATGGGCATGCACACCATGATTTCCGAGGGCGGGGGCAACCTTTCCGGAGGCCAGCGCCAGCGTGTTTTGATTGCGCGCGCGCTCCTTTCGAAGCCCGGCATTCTGATTCTCGATGAAGCCACGAGCGCGCTCGACAATCGCACTCAGGCCATCGTTGCGCGCAACCTTGCCGGCCTGCAGGTAACGCGGATCATCGTTGCGCATCGACTCTCGACAGTCCGCAACGCAGACCGCATTTACGTTATCGATCAGGGCCGCGTCGCCGATTCGGGAACGTTCGAGTCACTGGCAAAGACGAGTGAAGTGTTCCGGCGTTTGATGTCGCGCCAGATGGCGTGACTTGCTTTGAAGTTGTCTATTTCCGGGACCGGAACTTAGACTCTAAGCGAGCCACGAAATCCCCTGGCAGCGTAATACGATTCCGCGCCGTTGTGATACGTGAAGACGGTGTCATAGCGGCGATCACAAAAGATGGCGCCGCCGAGTTTCCTGATATTCGAGGGTGTTTTCACCCAGGTCGATGTTTTCGTATCGAAATTCCCGGCTTTCTGCAGGTCTCGATATTGTTCTTCCGTTAGAATCTCAATGCCCATCGCCGCCGCCATATCCATCGCGCTGTTTTCCGGTTTATGTTCTTTCCTGGATTGCAGGGCTTCACGGTCGTAACAAACACTTCGGCGGCCTTTGGGACTTTCCGGCGAACAATCACAAAAAATGTATTCACCCGTTTTTTTATCATGGCCGATAACATCCGGTTCGCCTCCCGTGCTTTCCATTTGATGGAGTGAACTCAGTTTTTCAGTTTTCGCATGGAGCTTGTCGCGTACTTTTGCCCATTCAAGACCTTTATGACGGTTCATGTTCTTCTCAAAACGGGCTTTCAGTACTCGGAGCAGCTCGTCGCGTTGTTCCTGTGATAATTCTTTTTTATTGTGATTGGTCTTGTTCATATTCGTTTTGGCGCCATCACTGAATCCCTATATGATTTCCGCATTCGTAAGTGATTACTAACACTTTTAACAGAACTGGGACTGAGGAGGTTCTATGCGTCGAGCTTTAGTTTACTTGATTGCGGTTTCGCTGCTCCTGTTGTCTTCTACTGTGCTTCTTGCCCAGGGACAAGCGCCCGCGGGCGCGCCAGCCGCAGGCGGTCCTCCGGCCGGCGCCGGACAACGCGGAACTCCATCTCCCGCCAACGTTGCGTTTCACAACGAGCGGAACGATGCGCGCCACCAGACGTTTGTTGAAATCGCCAGGAAGGGCAACATTGATCTTCTGTTTGTCGGCGACTCGATCACCGATTGGTTCTACTGGGGGCTTCGGGGCGGTGAAGCCACAGGCGGCAAGGTTTGGGAAACGAACTTTGCGCCATTAAAAGCCGCTGATTTCGCCATTGCGGGCGATACAACTCAAGGTGTGCTGTGGCGCATGCAGAACGGCGAACTCGAAGGCTTCAAGGCAAAGTTGATCGTCCTGATGCTCGGGACAAACAACACTGCATCGAATCCTATTGGACAAATCATCGATGGCGATCGTCTCATCGTCGAAGAATTCAAGAAGCAGCAGCCGCAGGCGAAGATTCTGGTGCTGGGTGTCTTCCCACGTAACAACGCGCGCGCTCCCGTCGCCCCCGAAGAGGTGAGACGTGGGAACATCGGCCAGCAAACGCCTGTCCTGAATGCCACGATCAAGGCGATCAATACCGGCCTGGCGATGATGGCGGATGGAACGCAGGTGTTCTACATGGATATCGGGGACAAGTTTCTTGTCAACGGAGCCGTTCCGGTCGACATCATGGCCGACGGCCTTCATCCGACGGCGAAAGGCTATCAAATCTGGGCCGATGCGATACTTCCAACCGTCAAGACATTGCTGAAGTAGTAAAGAGGACAGGCTCTGCCGCATGCTCTGGCTCAGCGATGCGGGGATTAGAATGAACGCGGGCATAATAAAGCCCGCGACTACATAATCCCCGCAACGCATGTGATTGCCTTCCGGCGCTTGCGAACCACACAGCTATTCGACATAATTCGGAAATGCAGGAAGTCACTATTGCTCTCATCGTCCTCGTCGTCGGTGCCGTTATTGGAGCGGTGCTCAAACCCAGCGAAGCACAACTGGCGCCTCTCTCACCGGAACAGATTCGAGGAAGTGCCCCGGCCGAATCGGATTCACATCATCATTAGTTGCGTCCGGTCCAAAGTACAAGAGTACTTGGAGCTTCGCTAATGTTCATTCAGTACAAATCTCTCAAGGTCTGCGCTCTTGTTTTCTTCCTGGTGATTTCGGGTTTCCTGGATTTGACGCCGCCTGCATCGGCACAATCGTTGATGGATCAGGCGAAACAACTTGAGCTCAAATATAAGAGCCAGCATTTGCGGATGCGGTATCTCCTTGCCGATTCGAAGATTCGTTACGACGCAACGGGTAACCTGGTTGGAAAATGGCACGCGGGCCGATGGACGTGGCACAGCACAGTCGAGGTTACGAAGATAGAAGCCAAGGATCGGCTTCTCAGAATCAAAGCGAATCGACTGCTTCTCAACTACAACAGTTCAACTCACAAGTTCACGCCAACTCGGTCTGGTCCTGTCGAGATTGAGATCGAGACTTCCACGGATGCAGACGGAAAGATTGATCCGGAAAAAGAGATCGAGAAAGCTTTCCTCAGATCTTCGGAGGATTACCCTTTGGAGATGCAGCCGTACTGGAAGCCTTTCATTGCATGCATCATCCATCCGAAAACGGAAGAGTGCGATTACTACGAGCGGAGAGCCATCGAACCCGACACAGAAAAAGTAAATCGTACGTCAGCCTGGAAGCCGGCATATACAGACGTGTATTCAGTTGGCCCCGACGTGACGCCGCCAAAGGTGAAATCGAGAGTCAAGCCGACGTATACCGATGTTGCGCAGGCCGCGGGAATAACGGGAACGGTTTTGCTTGAGGCAGTGGTTACCAAGCAAGGCGGAATACGAATTCTTCGTGTCATCCGGCCGCTCGGATATGGGCTCGAAGAAAATGCCGCAGAAGCTCTCAGCCTGTGGACTTTTGAACCCGGCACGAGAATGGCAAAGCCTGTGGACGTTCTGCTCACGATCGAAGTCAACTTCAACTTGCACTAGATCGTACTTAACCGGCATGAAGACACAACATGGCATCCTGAAAGTGTTGAGTGTATGCCTGGTGAGCGTGCTTCTCTGCTCGCTCGCAATGGCCCAGACTCCGGCGCAGTCCACTCCTCTTTACACCGGGAATATCGGGGGAGGGTTCGCCGTAACCGGAGGCAACACCCATACGAGCAATTTCAATTTGACGGCGGCGCTCGTCCGGGATCCCAAGACACGAAACGTTATCAAGGGGAGCGCCGCTTATCTGCGAGGCCTGGAAAACGAAAGATTTTGCGGATTCGCTGACGAATTTTTCCGTCGGCATGACGAGCACGCTCGTGGGTAAAGTTCAGGTCAAGTTCGAGTTCATCGACAGCTACAAAAACAAACCCGCGAACGCGGCGCTTAAAAGTAACGACACCGCATTTGTGACTGCATTCGTTCTCAAGTTTTAGGGACACTCACCGGCGGCCGGTGATGATTTGAATAATGTCCAGAATGGCTCTGGTCGTCGGGTCGTAAATGACCGCACGGTCGCCGATCGTTCCGCGCCGATAGACTGCCGGGATTGCCGGAAGCTGCCGCTCCAACTCGATAGGAAACGGCTCAATTCTGCCTTCCAGTCCCGGCGGCAGATGTCCGTTGCGTCGAAGTTGCTTCTCCAGACCCGGTGGTAAGGCTCCACCTCTTTTTGCCAGACCCGGTGGTAAGTTGCTCGTATTGACTCGATAGTACTCATAAATGATCCGCTGGCCTTGAGGTCCGAAGACCAGAACTTCCCGCTTTTCATGCTTGGCGCCGCCCGCAAACGATTGCGAAGCCAGCACTGTCATGGAAAAAATCAACGAAATGAGAGTCAGAGATAGTTTCTTCATAGCCAATCTCCTTCCAAAAAAGACTGTCGACCCTATCCGTATACACGTTGGATTCCGAAGTCGCCGGCGCCTGAGGTAATATGACGCGGATGAAAAACCTGAACGAAACTCGAAGACTGTTCATGTCGCACTTTGCCGGTATCGGACTGGGCGCCACGCTCGTCCCGGGAGTGCTGTGGGCGAGAATGCAGGACGCGGGTGCGCAAAGCATCACATTGGCGATGATCACCGATGCGTTAAAGGTGGCCGGGCTGGATAACTTCAGCGAACAAGAGCGGCAGGCAATGGCGCAGGCAGCCAATCGCAGCCTGACCGCCTATCAGGCGTTGCACGACCTGCACATTCCGAATGATGTGTCGCCACCTTTCCACTTCAGCCCCATCGTTCCCGGAATCGAAGTCAACAAAACGAAACTGCCGTTCCGCCTGAGCCGCGTACCGGGTGTGAAGCGGCCTGCCAATCTTGAAGAGGCGGCCTTCTGGCCGGTTCGTCATCTTGCGGAGTTGATCCGGACACGGCAGGTCACGTCGACGGCTTTGACAAAGATGTACCTCGATCGGCTCCACCGTTACGGCGGATCCGACAAGCTGAATTGCGTCGTCATGTGTCTCGATGATCTTGCGCTCGAGGAAGCGAAGAAAGCAGACACCGAAATTGCCGGCGGCCACTACAAAGGGCCATTGCACGGCATTCCCTGGGGCGCAAAAGACATCATCTCAGTGAAGGGATACAAGACGACGTGGGGTTCGGCCGCTTACAAGGATCAGGTATTCGATTACGATGCCAGCGTCGTGGAACTGCTGCGCAACGCCGGCGCGGTGCTGGTTGCGAAGCTGGCCAGCGGCGAACTCGCTCAAGGCGACAACTGGTGGGGCGGCCAGACCAAAAATCCGTGGGACATGACGCAGGGATCGAGCGGCTCGTCTGCCGGCCCGGGCTCCGCGACGGCGGCAGGCCTTGTTGGGTTTTCGATTGGATCCGAAACCAGCGGCTCCATACTCAGCCCCTCCGCGCGCTGCGGCGTGACCGGATTGAGGCCGACATTCGGACGCATCAGCCGTTACGGGGTTATGGCGCTGTCGTGGACACAGGATCGGCTTGGACCGATGTGCCGTTATGCGGAAGATTGCGCCATCGTCATGCACGCCGTCTCAAAGCCCGATAATCGCGACATGAGTGTTTGCGATATTCCATTCAACTGGAATGCGCAGATCGATATCCGGAAGTTGCGGATCGGCTACATCAAGGAATCATTCGACGAAATCCAGAATCCCGCCACAAAGGCCATCGCTCAAAAAGTGCTCGACACGTTGACGTCGCTTGGCGTCTCCCGGTTTATTCCCCTCACGATTCCGGAATGGCCGTACGACGGATCGGCGATCAACGTGGAGTCCGCTGTCTTCTTTGATGAACTCGTTCGTTCCGGCGGCGTCAGCCGGATGACGAATCCCGGACGCGCCACCGGTTTCAAGAATGCTCGACTTGTCCCCGCCGTGGAATACCTTCAATCTCAGCGCGCCCGAATGATGATGATGATGAAACTTGCGGAAGCCACGGTCGGCGTGGATGTGTACCTTGTGGCCTCCGGGAATAATCCGGGAGGGGGAGGCGGCGGCAGAGGCGCGGCGCCTCCGGCTCCGAATCCAGCTCCGGCTACGCCTCCCACACCGACACCGTGGGCGCGGCATTCAAACTTCGCAAACCTCGCTTGCTATCCGGCCGTGAATGTCGTCCCGGGATTCAGCGAAGCCGGAACGCCGCTCAGCATGACGTTCTTTGCCCGGCCATTCGGTGAAAGTGAGTTACTGGCTGTCGCGAAGGCCTATCAGGATAAGTCCGGCCATCATCGCAAGCACCCGGCTTTGGCCTGATACCGGATACGATTGGACAAAGCCT